>NZ_JAWDJT010000006.1:0-233711 GCF_032464715.1 Hymenobacter endophyticus
GGCGTGTTGTTCGTGTTGTTAGCCCCTTCCGGTCGAAGCGGGTTGCAAAGGTACGCAGCTTTTTGATTACTGCAAGACCTTTTGAAAACTTTTTTTCGAAGCAAACTTCGTTGCGTTTTCATCCTTCTCGTTTCCCCCTCTTCCGTTGAAGCGGGGTGCAAAGGTAACTCCCCTTTTTGCTTTTTCCAAGAACCGAAGAAGAAAAGTTTTTATTGTTTTCTTCGTTTCCAGTTCGTGGTACCCGTTTCTTCGGGTAGAACCGGGGTGCAAAGGTAAGCGACTGTTCTGCCTTTTTCCAAGAACCAGGCGAAAAAAGTTTTTCGCATCTAACCCGTGCAAAGCGCCTCCTTCTGAAGCGGGGTGCAAAGGTAGCAACTTCTCGCTGCTATTTGCAACCCTAGTGGCTATCTTTTTTTCAGCCGGTGTTTCCGGGGAACCCAACGGGCTGAAGCCAGATGCCGGCAGGCAAGGTAGAACTGGCGCGCTGGTGGCCCCAAGGGTTGGCAGCGGCCCCATCCGCGTTTCGGATTGGGAGTGCAAAAGTGGGGCTTTGGGGCGGAACTTCCAAACCCAGACGCGAAAATATCCGTTCAAGGCCGCACTAACAGGCTCTTTCGGCCACACAATCAGTTAGATTCATTTTACAGCTATGTATCCTTTGTGCTAGCGTGTAGTTTCTGGAGTAGCAAAATCTGGGAGAATGGGACGAACCAAGCGCGGGCGGTGGGATTCATATTGCCGAATAGTTTGCCCCAGTGCCGCTAAGAAGGGTAAGCCGACAGTTTCGTACTCGTAAGCTCCATCGTTGATAATACCATCCTTGTTCACATATAAAACGGCACTCAGCATGAATTCCGTTTGATGGGTGGAATCGGCGAAGTACGCAACGTCGGCTACGTAGCCGTGTGACATACCTACTATATTATAGATGCGGAGGCCGGGCTCTGCAGTTGCTGTTGAGTGGCGGCCATACAACAGGTACTTCTTATAAGCATCGAAATACCGACTGCCTTTGTACATCTTATACAGAGAGCTATGCGGCGTGTGATGGAGGTAGTAGCGTAAAAACGCATGATCGGTAGCAGTGAGGCGTAGGTGTTGGGCGGCGGGCAGGGCATCGGGGAACAGGACTGCTTGGAGCAGACTAGTAATGGATTGTAGTGGTAGGTAATTGGCTGTGGTAAAATCGTAGGGCTGTGGAATGATGCGGCCACCAGCCTGATAGGCCTGGCCTTTGGTAATGCGGCCGAGGGGGAATGATAAGGGATGTAGGTTGACAACGGCAGGCTGCTGATATACGACCTCTCCGGTAGCGGCACTTCGAAACTGTATTGGATTGGTGTACCGATTGGCGGCTGTGTCGCAGGGGGCGAAGCGGCGCACGATGCGGGACTCTGGGTAACCGAGTTCGGCCAAGCGGGTATTGAGCGGGCCCTGGCCCAAAAATTCGTAGAGGCGGTTGTAGGCGTGGTTGTCGCTGACGAGCAGCATCCGCTTAATATAGTTACCGACGGTATTGACTTGGTCGGAGTCAGGAGAGGGATTGTAGGGTGCAGGCGTTTGGCAGCGGAAAGCCACGCCGGTTTGCATGGGCGAACGACGCGTGAGGCCAGGCCGGTTTAGATCATTCAGCTTTTCGAGGGCCAGAGCAGCGGTGGGCAGTTTTACCAAACTGGCCGGATTGAAATACTGGCGGGCATCAAGCCGAAAGTGGTGCGGCACAAACGTGGGCCGCTGCTGCGCGTCGCGGTTGATTTGGGTGTAGATGACTTGCAGCTCGTAGGCCTCGGCTCGGCTGACAACGGGCAGCAGGCGGGCGTCAGAATGCAGCAGGCTATCCAACAATGGGCTGTTGGGGGCAATAACAGTATGGGCTGGGCTGGTTTCGGCCGGAGAAAGGGCAAGGGCGGTGCCTAATGCCCCCATAGTAAGTAGCGCAGCAAATCGAATCATTGAGGAAGATACGGTGAAACCCCTCCCCTCTCCTGCTTAGGAAAATCAGAAAGCCGTTTCCTAATAGGAAACGGCTTTCTGATTTATCGACTCTCGCTGGTAGCAGCTGAATCGGACTGTGATTCACCAGCTGATGGAGGACGTAGGATGAGGCATCACCACATCGGCCTCTGGCTTTGTGCTATGGGTAGCGGCAATGCACTTATATATAGGAGTGCTCATGGCTGCACGGGCTTGCGGTTGCGGGCCAGTAGCAGGTTGGAATCGTTCTGCCGCCAATTGTAGCCGGTACCAAACGGTAATGGGCGCGGCGGGTTGGCTTTATCGGTATAAGCAGCGGTGAGGGCCGGCTGGTACTGCTTGGCGAACAGGTTGATGGGCCGCTTATAAGTGCCGTAGTAGGTAAGCTGCCAGTTGGCGGGCGGGAAGTACTTCATGGCAATGCCTGAATCATCCTGCAAGAGGTAGTTGCTGCGTTCCAGGATGAGGGTGCGGACTTTGCTGAAGTAGCTTTTGTGCATCAGGTAGGTAGCCGACTTCACATAGGTAGTAAGCGGGCCGAGGCTGCGCACATAGTTCAAGGCAGCTTCTTTCGTCTTGCCCAGCTTCCAGTCGCTGAGGTCGGCGGAGAGGTAGACGACGGTTTTCGGCTGGCCGGATTTACTACGCAGTTTCACCTCTACTCCGGGTACCACGTTGAGGCCAGGCTTTTGCACAGTGGCCGAATCGGCATCGGTGAGTTGGCCCTCGGGGGTGAGCTGCACGTAACGCAAGGCTTCCACCTGATGGTCGGTGCGGGCGGCAAACAGTAGCAGCAAGGGTACTACACCGCCGATGTTAACGCGCTGGTTGTTACGCTCCGCCGTTTTGACAATGGAATTTGCCTTACTGAGGGTATTGGTGTCGGGTTTTTTGGAATTCAACTCCACCGCCATATCGTTGGTGCGAAAAAAGCTGAAGTTGAGAACGGACCAGAGGGAGGCTTTCAGGGCTGGAAAGAGGCGCGGATCTTCCAGTGTAGCCGGGGCCGGCACTGTTCCAATCGGCTCCAGCCCCATCAGCACGTAGGTGGTGCTGGTAGGAAACATGGTAACGACGTTAAGAAAATCGGGGCCACTGAAGGGGTAAAATACTGTGGGGCTGGCGGCGCGCACTGAATCCAACTCGGTGGCAGCCCACTGCTCTATTTTGGCCGTGCGGGTGGCGTGGTAGGTGGTCCAGCTTTTGGCCTGGTCAGCGGCATATGCCTGCCAGGCGGGCTGAGCGGTAAGAGGGCCCAGTTCACTTCGCTTGCTAACGGGCAGACCCGCCAGAAACGCGGCTATATTGTGGGTAGTGGTAGTATCGGGGGCCGCCGGGGGGGCCGGAGCAGCCGCTGGGGCAGCGGTGGTATCAGGCGGGGCGGTGGAGGAAGCGGCTTGTTCCTGGCGGGCGGTTTTTTGTTCGGAGCAGGCAACCAGCGTTACAACCAGGGCCGGCATCAGAAGCCGGACAGGGAAAAGGCGCATAGAACGGAATAAGGTGAAGATGTAGCGAAAGGTAAGAAAAGCCCGTTTATATAGCGTTTCTAGAGTTTTTCGCCGCACTGCCAGCAGTATTCGGCTTCCCGCTTGTGGTCGGGAGCCTGGCAGACGTGGCAGACGACTTGCCTGTATGGAGAAACGGGCGGGGCGGCGTTACCGGCTCCGGCCATTTGGGCCGAAACGATGCCGGTGGGCACAGCAATAATAGCGTACCCCATAATCATCAGCACCGAAGCCAGGGTTTGCCCCAGGATGGTAACGGGCGAAATGTCGCCGTATCCCACGGTGGTTACCGTAACAATGGCCCAGTAAATACTCTTCGGAATGCTGCTAAAACCGTTCTGGCCGCCTTCCACTACATACATAAGCGTGCCGATGACGGTGACCAAGGTGAGTACGGCAGACATGAAGACCAGAATCTTAAAGCGGCTGGCTTTAAGGGCCGTCACGATAAACTCTCCCTCACCCACAAACTGCCCTAGCTTGAAAATACGGAAGACCCGCAGCAGCCGCAGCGTACGAATGACAAGCAGGTAGCGGCTGCCCACCATCAGCAGGCTGGCCAGCGTCGGTACAATAGCTAAAAAATCGATGATGCCTAACAGGCTGAAGGCGTAGGTGAGAGGCCGGCGAACCACTAGCAGCCGGGCCAGATACTCCAACAGAAACATCCCGGTAAACACCCACTCAATAGCGCGCAAGTAGCTACCGTACTGAGCATTGATGCTTCGCACGCTTTCCAGCATCACCACCACCACGCTCAGCACAATGGCTACCAGTAAGGCTATATCAAAGTTGCGCCCAGCACGGGTATCCGATTCGAAAATGATCTGGTAGGCGCGTTGTTTCCAGGCTGGCTGCGGAGAGTCGGGGGTGGGGCTGGACATGCAAAGAGGCGGCAGAAAAGGTTAGGCGCGAAGCACGCGGCGCCGGCTTAGCCAGTATACCAGCAGCCCTACCACCAACGTAGCCAAGCCGTAGAGCGTTTCCTGCGGTTTGTCGCGGGCAATGAACCAAAGTGTCCAGCCATTAAGCAGCAGAAACACCAGTGGCGTAACCGGGTAGCCCCAGGCCCGGTAAGGGCGCGGCAGCTCCGGGTTCCGCATCCGCAGAATAAACAGCCCCAGTACTGTAAGGAACGTGAACAGGTTCAGAATAAAGCCGGCATACACCACCACTTCCGAAAACGACGACACCAGCACGAACAGCAGCGTAAGTGCTCCTTGGAACAGCGTGGCCCGCACTGGCACACCCGCTGCACTACGCTGTGCTAGCCATTGCAGGGCCGGGACATCCTCCCCCATGGCCTGCACAATGCGCGGCCCGGCAAATACCATGGAACTGACGGTAGAAACAAGTAAAGCCGCAATTAGGCCGCCCATCAGCCGGCCGCCCGCTCCTCCCAACAGGGAGGTAGCCGCCACGAAACCCACTTCCACCTGGCCTCTCAATTGGGTAATGGGCGTAGAGTAAAGAAAGATAAAGTTCAGCCCCACATACAGCACCAGCACAATGGCCGTACCAGTAAGCAAAATCCGGGGCAGGTTGTGCTGCGGATTTTCTACTTCGCCCGTGAGGTAGGCAGCCGCATTCCAGCCCGAGTAGGCATAGGACACGAAAATCAGGGAAACGGCAAAAGCAGGACTCAGCAGCTGCTGCCAATCAGAGGCAGCTTGGGGCAGAAAGGTCAGCGGCTGAGGCTCAGCCAACCACAAACCAGCCCCGATAAAACCGGCCAGCACGGCTACTTTCACGGCGGTTATTACTACCTGCAGGTGGCTGCCCACTTTACGGCTACTGGCGTGCACCGCTGTGAGTACCACCACCACTACCACGGCCAACACCCGGGGCGGCAACGCGGGCCATACGCTCCCGGCGTACCGCTCCAACGCCAGTGCAGCAGCGGCAGTTGGAGCCGCAAACCCTACCGTAGCCGATGCCCACCCCGATAAAAAGCCCAGCGCCGGGTGATAAATGCGCGACAAGTAGTGGTACTCCCCACCCGA
This sequence comes from Hymenobacter endophyticus, assembly GCF_032464715.1. NCBI lineage: Bacteria > Pseudomonadati > Bacteroidota > Cytophagia > Cytophagales > Hymenobacteraceae > Hymenobacter > Hymenobacter endophyticus. The sequence continues at coordinate 5,483 of NZ_JAWDJT010000006.1, forward strand.
GCGGGGCATGGCGGCCGCCAGTTCTCCGTAGCACAAAGCTCCGCACAGGGCAATAACCCCTCCTACCACCCACAGCATCAACAGCGCAAAACCACTCTGGATAGTCTCTACCTGAAACCCTAGGCTGGTGAAAACCCCGGTACCTACCATGTTGGCCACTACCAGGGACACGCCGGTTAGAACACTAATTTTGTAAGGAGACGGTGAGGAGGAGGTCATGCAGAACAGGGTTTAGCGGCCAAAGATGCACATTCCGGCCGGCTGGCCGCTGCTTTCTTCTAATCCAGCCCGCTGCCCTGCTGCCCACCCGACAAGGTAGATGCAACTCGGCTTTTAGCTTACGTCTGCTCTCCTGAAAACCAGCTACGCCAACGTATTTGCCGCACCTCTATAAATGTGTTTCGAAATCTACAATTAGCAAAAAAGGTCCGCCAGCAGTGCTAACGAACCTTTTTATATCGACTGTGGCCTGAGACTTAGGCGCTGACTTTGTCTTTGGGGCGCTTGTAGAGCGGTACGGTGCTGCACGGCTCCCCATACATAATGCTGGCGGCTACGGGCAGCAGCTTTTGCATGATGGCCACGTAGGCGTAGGTAGGTACGGGCTTGTCGCCGCAACCCTTAATGACCAGTTTAGCGTCGCGGAATTGCTCAGCATCTACCCCAGCAATGGCTTCCTGGAATAACTCCTGCTCCAGGGCTTCCAAGTTGCCAAATACATAGCGGTGAGCATGGTTTTGGAGCTTACCAGCCAGGAGCATGTAGGCCCAAGTGGGTACAATAGCATCGGACGAGCAGATGATGGCCACATTTTTCCCGTCGTATTGGGTCCAGTCGTGGGTTTTAATGAATTCCCGGAAATCCTTCTCGCGCAGCATCAAGCCGTGAAACAGATTATCCTTGATATCATATACCACCCGCTCACCGGCATGAATAAACTCCTCCAGGTTGAAAGTGACCAGACCGGAGTTGGCTACACGGTTTACAAACTCTTCCATGCGTATTAGTGCTTCGTTGGTAAGGCTGAGGGTGCGGTATTCAGTGAAATAGCCGAGTCCTACGCTTTGTTCTTGGGAGTAGTAGTGTACACGTCTTTCAAATAGAAAGGCTCGTAGTACGCTACGCTTTTGAATTGTTGCTGCTCATAAGCCCGAAGCGCCAACGCTCCTACGGCCACTGCCGAGGGCTCAATACCGGATAGAAACCCGGCTTGGGCCTTTTCGGCTACTAACGGCTGAAACTTGGCAGCTCCACTTCCGAAGAACAACAACGAATGCCCATCCAATTGTTCGTTCAGCGTGTTCTCATCCAGCAGCAAGGGAGTAGGGGCCAGCACTTCAGTACCGTCGGCACGGTATACACCGGCGTATACTTCCATCCGGCGGGCATCCAGCATGGGGCAATACAGAAACTGCTCGGGCCGGGCCGTAGCGGCTGCTATCTGGTAGGCCAAGCTTTGCAGGGTACTGATGGCCAATAGCGGAATGTCCAGCGCGTAGCACAAGCCCTTGGCCGCCGCCGCCCCAATGCGCAGCCCCGTGTAAGAACCTGGCCCATCTGAAACCGCCACGGCCGCTACATCCTGCAACGTGTATAGCGTGTTCTCCAACAATTGATTGATGAGCACACTCAGGTGTGAAGAATGCGACTTTTCCAGCCGCAACTCCGACTGCCCAACTAGCTTACCAGTATCCAAGCGGTGCAAAGCAACGGAACAGACTGGCGACGAGGTTTCGAGGGAAAGTAACAACTTAGACATGGCCGCAAAGGTACAGCCCAGGGCCGGAAGCAAAGCACATTCATTCGTGCTCTTATAGCTTACCTAGCGCTTTTGGTAGCCTCGTACAGCAACTTATTGAAACGTGGTTGAATAAACCATACCCCTACTGGCCACGACAAAAACAGCAAGATCGTACCAAAGTAAAAACCAACTTCAGACTTGCGTTTCTTCTCAATAGCTACGAGGCATGCTGCCAGAAATCATGGTCCATGGAGCACAGCATACAGTATGTAGAAACTTGGTAAAGCTGCCAGCCCTTCCGCATAATAAGTCCGGTCGTCTGAAAGAATTACTAGACCGGATAAGCTAGCAGCAACTAACGTTATATTCACCAGAAACCACGTTAAATTATAGTCTGCATCGCGTGGTAACAATCGAAATAACGTGTTGCCCAATACAGCAAATCACATGAAATATAGACAATAGCCTATAGCACTTATTATACTCGAAAGCAATTCTTGACCTGCGATGGTCAGATTCATCATAACTAGTAGCACCAGCGTCAGCAGAAAGACCTGCCAATGCTTTGCACGCAGCACTAAATCATTCATTCGCCCTTTGTATAAACAGAAAAGACAACCCCAATATCGGATTGTCTTTTCTGTTTATACAAATGTCTTATTTACTGTCGGCCGCCCGCCGTGCTGCGCTTAGCCTCGGGTCGGGTTTTTGCTTCCACAGTACCCGGCTTTAATAAAGCGGCATAGCGAGGCACATCATTAAGCACGGCCTGCGCCATCAGAATGTTGGGGTCATCGTCGAAGCTAGCTTCAATGCCGCCTTTCTGGAAGTAATAGCGCGACACAATTTCCTGTTCCAGCAACTCCCGAATTTCGGGTTTGAAGCGCATCAGGTCGTTGGCTTTGTTGGTGGTTACCTTCCGGCGCATGGCTTCCAACTCTACTTTCACGTCGTCGTAGTGCTTTTCGTCCTTCACTTTTTTGGTCAGGTCGGCTAGCGCCTTCTCCGCATCTGTACTGTAGTTGATGTCCTTCCCCTTGAGGTAGTCCATAAACTTCTGGTAATCGGCGTCGGTGAGCTTAAACTGGCGGGCGGGGACAATGGTAGCATGCTCCGAGCGGTAACGCGTAGCGTAATCAAACAGGTAGCTTTTTTGGAGCAGTACTCGCGTGATGTCGGCAATTTCCCGGTCTACTACTTCCACGTCGGGAGCCACGCCGCCACCGTCGTACACAGTACGGCCGGCTACCGTTTTAAAAGCTGTGCGCAGCGAATCGGGCACTTTACCCAGCGTCCCATCATCGGCTCGGTGGGAGTAGTCGATTTCCTGAATGCAGCGGCCGCTCGGAATGTAATACTTGGCTGTCGTCACTTTCAGCTGTGAGTTATAGCTCAGCGGGCGGGTGGCTTGCACAAGGCCTTTCCCGAACGTCCGCTCCCCTACCAGCACAGCCCGGTCGTAGTCCTGCAACACCCCCGACACAATCTCGGAAGCCGAGGCTGAGCGGTTGGAAGTAATAACGACCATAGGAATCTGGGTATCGAGGGGAGCATCCAAGGCTTTGTAGGTCTTGTTCCAGTCCGACACTTTGCCTTTGGTGCTCACGATATCCTTGCCCTTGTCTACGAACAGGTTGGAGATATTCACGGCCTCGTTGAGCAAGCCGCCGGGATTATCCCGAATATCAAACACTAGCTTTTTGGCGCCTTGTTCTTTCAGCTTCGCCACGGCCAGCCGTACTTCCTTGCCCGCATCTACCGTGAAGCCCGAAAGCTGGAAGTAGCCAATTTCAGGTGTGAGCATACCGTAGTACGGCACGTTGTCCACCTGAATCTTGTCGCGGGTAATGGCAATTTCCACCGGGGCATCTTGGCCATAGCGGGTTACCATCAGTTTCACCTGGGAGTTGGCCTGCCCCTTCAGCAGCTTGCTGATGTCGGCATTGGACTTCTTGTCCACATTCACCCCGTTGATGGTCAGGATTTCGTCGCCCGGTAACAGGCCGGCTTTCTGGGCGGGGTAGCCTTCGTAGGCGGCCTGCACCACCGTTTTGCTATTGCGTTTCACCACTACTGCCCCAATGCCACCGTACTGGCCCGTGGTCATCGTGCGGAAGTCTTCAATATCGTCCTCCGGGATGTAGTTGGTATAAGGGTCCAACGACTTCAGCATGGCGTCGATACCCGTTTTTACCAGCTTGGCTGGGGGTACCTCGTCCACGTAATAGGTGTTCACCTCCTTAAATAAGGTGGCGAAGATGTCGAGGTTCTTGGCAATTTCGAAGTACCGCTCATTGTCGGTAGCTGCGCGGAAGGATACGAGCAGACCGGCACCGCCCAGCAAGGCAGCCAGGGCCAAAGATTTTTTGCGCATAAAAGGGGCTGAAGGCAACTGTACGACCCTAAACGGTAGGCCGGAGGGTCGGTTTGCATTTCACTCCTGAAAAGCTCCCCCCAGCACATTTGTTGTCAAGACCCGGCTCCTGCCTGCGCAGTTGCACCGGTCTCGGCAAGCAAACGCTCCAGCCCTGAAGTTAATTTCTTTTCGATAAGGGCCAAGGGCTTTTTTTCCTTGCCGGTATAGATAATGGCCAGTTGGGCTACCCGATGCCCGCCGGGGGCTTCCAGCAGTCGGTACTTGTTGAGGCGGTAGGCCTCCCGTAGCAGACGCTTCAGGTAGTTGCGGTCAACGGCGCGCTTAAAGTTGCGCTTGCTCACGCTTACTAACACCTGCGGCGGCTCGGCTGAAGGCACTTCGGCGGCCCGCCAAGTGAGGCGCAAGGGGTATAAACCAAAAGAAGAACCCTGCCCGAAAAGCGCTTCAATGAGCTTTTTTCGGCACAGATGTTCTTCTTTCGGGAACGAGTAGGAGCGTGCGCCCGGCGTTGAAACAGGAGTCGTCATCGGCGGGAGCAGCGGCCATTCAGCCGCCGGCAGCGGCTTAGCGCTTATGACGACCTTCGTCAGATACGGTCAGGCGCTTGCGGCCTTTGGCACGACGACGAGCGATTACGCTACGGCCGTTAGCGGTTTCCATGCGCGAGCGGAAACCGTGCTTGTTGCGGCGCTTGCGCTGCGAGGGCTGAAAAGTACGTTTCATGGTATGGGTAAGTGACTCTGTTACAAGTAAGGCCGGCAAAGGTAACAGGATGATTTGGAAAAGGCAATGCTTCGGGCAGCTTTTTCCGGCCTTCTACTCTGTTACTTAGCAAAAACCACGTCGCAAGATACGGTGGTTTTTCCGCTTGAATCCGTACACTTTCCTGTACTGGCCGGTTGGCAATACGTACCTTTATGCCGGGCTTTTTGGCCGCTGCCGCTTCCTTGTTTTCCATGATTCACTACCACGTTTCTTTCGACAATCCGCTCACGTTTTACCTGCACATTCAAATGACGTTTGAAGTGCCTACGGGCACTGAGGCGCCAGTGGAGCTGCAGTTGCCCGCGTGGCGGCCGGGGCGGTATGAGTTGCAGAACTTTGCCCAGAAGCTGCAGCATGTAGTAGTGGAAGATGCAGCCTCGGGCGAGCCGGTGGCCGCGCGCAAAATCACCAAGGACCGGTGGCAATTAAGTGGCGCGGCGGGCCGCACAGTACGGGTGCGCTACAACTTCTACGCCCACCAGATGGACGCTGGTGGCTCCTGGCTGGATGAAACCCAATTGTACCTGAACCCGGTCCAGGCCTTCATGTACATCGAGGGTCGGGAGCAAGAAACCAGTCAGCTGCTGCTGGAGCTACCGCTGGATTGGCAGATTGCCTGCGGGCTTCCTCAGCGGGGACCCAATCTGTTGGAAGCGCGCAGTTTCGACCATTTGGCTGATTCGCCGCTCATTGCCAGCCCCACGCTGCAGTACCGCAATTACGAGGTTAACGGGTTGCCCTTTTACATCTGGATACAGGGGGAATGTCCCGTGGATTGGGCGCGGCTGGTGCAGGATTTCCGGGCATTTAGCGAGGAACAACTGAAGCTGTTTGGCTCATTCCCGGCCCAGGACTACCATTTCCTGAACCAGATTCTACCCTACAAACACTACCACGGCGTAGAACACCTTAACTCCACGGTAATTGTACTCGGCCCGGCAGAGCTACTCATGACTGAAGGCCTGTATAAGGAGTTGCTGGGCGTGAGCTGCCACGAGCTGTTTCACGCCTGGAACATCAAGAGCATTCGGCCGGCCGAAATGCAGCCCTATGACTACGCCCGGGAAAACTATTTCCGCACCTGTTTCATAGCCGAAGGCATTACCACCTACTATGGTGAGTACCTGCTGGCACGCAGTGGCGTACGCACTGCAGAGCAGTATTTTGCCGAGCTGAACACAGTACTGCGCAAGCATTACGATGACTACGGCCGCTACCACCTTTCGGTGGCCGATGCCAGCATGGACCTGTGGCTGGATGGCTACAAGCCCGGCGTACCGGACCGCAAAGTATCGGTGTACCACAAAGGCGCTCTGGTAGCCCTGCTGCTGGACCTTACGCTGCGGCAGCTCTCGGGTCATCAACGGAGCCTGGATGACGTGATGCGCCGCCTATGGGAAAACTTCGGCAAAACCGGCGTGGGCTATACTGAAGAGGACTACACTCAGATAGTACAAGAAGTGGCGGGGCGTGATATGCACGCTTATTTTGATAAGTTCATCTATGGCACGGCCCCGCTGGAAGAGCCACTGAACCGGGTGCTTGGCTTTGTGGGTTGCCGCTTGCGTATGGATGAAAACGCTTCAGTTTCGGAAGGAGTGTATGGGTTCCGGACAGTGGTGAAGAACGAGCGGACAGAGGTAACGGATATTTTGCCCGATGCTCCCGCAGCCTTGGCCCTGACCGTAGACGACGAAGTAGTAGCTGTTAATGGCCGCCGGGTAGATATGAACCTGCAGGTATTGCTCAGCGACGGAGCCGACCACCACGAAGTGACTGTTTTCCGGCAAAACCGGCTCCTGACGGTGGCGCTGGCAGCTGATCCGGCGCACCGGTTCTGGCAGAAAATAACGGTAGAAAAGCTTCCCTCTGCTACTGCTGAGCAGCAGGCTAGTTTCCAGCAGTGGCTGGGCCAGGCCTTTTAGTGAAAATCCGGTTTGTTTTCCGACCTCTACCCTCCCATTGCCAGTATAATTGTGCACTTTCTTTCTGCGGATTTTTGTACTGTTTGCCGTGGCTAATATTCGCAGTTTAGGAACTCTCTGCACGCTTTTTCCTTTTCGTTCTCTGTCCACCCGACAACGACGCGCCTTTCGACCCAAGCCTACTCTATCACTCATGTTCCGGTTTCGTACCGTAGCAACCGTCCTGCCACTGGCGGTGGTGCTACCGGCCTGTTCGTTGCGCATGCAGCCCGCCGAAAAGCCTCGGCCCAATGTTGCATTACCGCCCTTGCCGCCTCCCAAGCCCCCGCGCATCTACCGTCTTCAGCACCTGGATACTTTGGTACAGGTGCCAGGCCGGGTTCTGCGCATCTATCCGGCACCCCGCCAAGCCTATACCCAACTAAAAAGCCCCGACTGGGTGCTCAGTAAACCCGCTTCAGCGGAGGAAGAAGATTCTTTCCTGGACTTTGCTTCGGAAGAAAAGCTGCGCCTGGCCAAAACGGGTCCGCGCGTGCTCCGGACGGGGCGGGCGCTGCGGTTGCGGCCCACGGCGGCCCCGGAAGTGAGGCTGGTGAACAATCCCGTCGAAGACGAGCGGAATGTAGCTTACGAGTATTTGGCCACCCTGCCCAGTATTCATCAATGGCTGATTTCGGTGCATTTGTATGAGGGCGGATATTATATGCTGGTGGATCAGCGCAGTGGCCGCCGCACGCAGCTGATGGCTCCACCCGTAATTGCCCCCGACGGCCGCCACTTTGTGTGCGGTAACTCTGACGTGCTGGCCAGGTTTGAGCCCAGCGGCCTGCAACTCTGGAGTCTCGATGATAAAGCGCCCCATCTGCTCTGGGAACGGCAAACGGAATGGGGCTGTACTCAGCCGCGCTGGCTTGACAACCGGACCATTCTGTTTGAACAGGATTTCTTCGACAAAGGCGACGTAGATACCCGCGTAGTACGCCTCACAGTGGTACCGTAGCAACTCTTAGTAAAGCCAAAAGCCCCACCAGATTGTTTGGTGGGGCTTTTGGCTTTACTAAGGCCAGCATAACCGGCTTTTTTATCGGGGCCTTTCTGACTTTTATTTACTGACATGGCCACCGGACGGGCTGTTTTGATCTGGTTGCCAGCTTGGGTGATGAAGTTCTGGCTTAGATTCTGGGGCTGATTGCTTCCACTACCGGAATGGTTGCGTGCATCCAGGGCCACGGGATTGGCCTCCGGCCGGCTAGTGTCCTCCGACCCATGGGCGTATCCCGCTTGTTAGCTACGGGCTTATTCTATTCGTTTTTTGTAGCAGTAAGAGCGAAAGGAGAAGCAGGTATCTATACTGCTCCTACTGCACTACTCCCATCTGGATTTACAAAACAAACAGGCTTTTTCTAAGCTAAACACTAGATAAACACAACATGAACGTTGCATTTCGTGTGAATAGCTCGAAAAAAGCCTGCCTGGTACTTACGACTAAAACAAGGTGAATTAGTCGCCTTGCTTGCCGGGACCTTTGCCCCCGCCTACCGACATTGGGTTATTGCCCTGGGGGTTATTGCGGATGTTGTGCACTCCTTCGCCGGCCGAGTTACCATCGGTGGTGTTGCCGTGCGCCGATACGTCCATGGTATTGGGGCTTTGCACCTGGGTGCTTTTCTTTTTGGTATTGGCCGCCGGGTTTACGGAAGTTTTATCGTTGGTCAGGTCGGTTTGCTTTTTGCTCATGCTCATAGCCGTGGGATTTACGGGTGGATGAATATTCCTTGTACCCGGTAGCGTTGGCGCAGGTTGCTACAAAATTTGGCTCATTCTCAAAAGCTATAACGCAAAACACCTGTTATCCTGAGCGGAGCGAAGGACCTTATCACGTCAGAACAAGTTGTTCTCATGTGATAAGGTCCTTCGCTCCGCTCAGGATAACAGGTGTTTGAAGCTACTGCCGGAACAGTTAGGCTTCGGTAGCTACGGGCTGCACGGCCACCAGCTCACCGAACTGCTTTTCGCGGGCTTCAATTTCTTCCTGGGTTAGGTTGAGCAGACGCTCGGTGCCGAACTTCTCCACGCAGAACGAGGCCATAGCGGAGCCGTGAATCACGGCGCGCTTCATGTTCTCGAAGCTGATATCATCGGTGGCGGCCAGGTAGCCAATAAAGCCCCCCGCAAACGTGTCGCCGGCACCGGTGGGGTCGAATACTTCCTCCAGGGGCAGGGCCGGGGCGAAGAAAATCTGGTTTTTATGGAATAGCAAGGCGCCGTGTTCCCCTTTCTTAATGATGAGGTATTTCGGACCCATTTCCATGATGATTTTAGCGGCTTTCACTAATGAGTGCTGCCCCGACAGCTGGCGGGCTTCCTCGTCGTTGATGCTGAGTACGTCCACCATCTCAATGGTCGTTTTCAGCTCGTCCATGGCCACATCCATCCAGAAGTTCATCGTATCCATCACGATGAGCTTGGGGCGGTTTACGAGGCGCTGAATCACGAGGCGCTGAATCTGGGGCGTGAGGTTGCCCAGCATCAGATACTTGCAATCCTGGTAGGAATCGGGCAGAATGGGGTCGAAATCAGCCAGCACGTTCAGCTCAGTAGCCAGGGTTTCGCGGGAGTTCAGGTCGTTGGAGTACTTGCCCGACCAGAAGAACGACTTCTCGCCCTGCTTGATCTGCAGACCTTCGGTGTCCACGCCATGCTCGCCCAGCATCACGATATCCGACTGCGGAAAATCGTCGCCTACTACGGCCACAATTTTTACCGGCTTCACCGAATAGGAAGCCGACAGGCTGATGTACGTGGCGGCGCCGCCAACAATCTTGTCAGTTTTGCCGAAGGGCGTTTCCAGGGCATCGAAGGCCACCGTGCCAATAACAACCAGACTCATAGACTCAAAGGGAAAATAGGTTCAGGGTTCTACTTATACCAGCTCGCAACACTAAGCCAGCTCGAATCCTTCCGGGAAGGCATAAAAAAGCTGCACAATGCCCGGGTAGGACAATAAAAAAGGCCTCTGCCGAGGAGGAGAGGCCTTTTTCGAAAATTAGTGGGTAAATAATGGGGCTCGAACCCACGACCTTCGGAATCACAATCCGACGCTCTAACCAGCTGAGCTATATCTACCGTGTTGGGTATTGTGTCACAAAAGTAGGCCTACCTGGGGGATTTGCAAAAATATCGGGCAGTTTTTTTCCACTGGTGCGCTAACTGCCTGTTACGCAAATTGGTGGGCGCACTGCACAAAATGCCGTTTTTCGGTTTCGTCCGCTCCTTCGATGGTATGTAGCGGGGCCCACGCCCGGATTCCGCGTACCTTTGTGGTTTACAATACGCTTTGCCTTATGTCTGACACGCCGCAGCCGCTCACTTTCGCTGATTTCAAACTCAACAAACAACTCCTGACGGCAGTGGAGGAAGCAGGTTTTACGGAGCCTACGCCCGTGCAGCAGCAAACCATTCCGCTGCTACTGGCCGGCCACGATGTACTGGGCATCGCCCAAACCGGCACCGGCAAAACTGCTGCGTTTGGCCTGCCGCTGCTGATGAAGGTGAAGTACGCTCAGGGCATTCACCCGCGGGCCCTGGTAATGGCCCCTACCCGGGAACTGGCCATGCAGTTGGAAACCCATCTTAAAAAGCTGGCCGTTTACACCGATTTGCGCATTTTCGCCATCTACGGCGGACTAGGGCCTAAAACCCAGATTGAAACCATTGCCAAGGGCGTGGATATCCTGATTGCTACGCCGGGCCGCCTGATGGAGCTGTACCTGAAGGGTGATTTGGTGCTGAAGGAGCTGAAAACCCTGGTGCTGGATGAGGCCGACAAGATGATGGATATGGGCTTTATGCCCCAGATCCGGCGCCTGCTGGAGGTAATTCCGCGCAAGCGCCAGAACGTGCTGTTCTCGGCCACGATGCCGGAGAAAGTAACCACGCTAAGCGAGGAATTTCTGGAGTTTCCGGTACGGATAGAGGTGACGCCGGCGGCTACTTCGGCCCAGACGGTCAGCCAGACGCTGTACGAGGTGCCCAACCTGCTCACCAAAATCAACCTGCTGGAGTACCTGTTCCTTGATTGGGACACCTTCCACCGCGTGATGATTTTTACGCGCACCAAGGAGCACGCCGACAACGTGGCCAGCTTCCTGCAGCGCAAAGCCCACGGTGAGGTGCGGGCTATTCACGGCAACAAGGGCCAGAATATGCGCATCAACGCCATGGAGGCCTTCAAGGCCGGGGAAGTCCGTTTTCTGGTGGCTACCGACGTGGCAGCCCGGGGTATTGACGTACCCGAGGTATCACACGTGGTGAATTTCGACGTGCCGCTGGTGTACGACGACTACGTGCACCGCATTGGCCGTACGGGCCGGGCCCAGCACACCGGCGCGGCCATCACCTTCGCCAATGAGGCCGAGATGTACCACATGGAGCGCATTGCGGAGCTGATCCGACAGGAAATTCCGCTGCTACCCATCCCGGAAGGCGTGGAAATTGCCAAAACCTCCTTCGATGAGCAGCAGAACATGGACCGGGAGAAGGACGAGCGACGCAAGCGCGAGGACCCCAACTTCAAGGGCGCCTTCCATGAGCGGAAAGAGTGGATTAAGCCCGGCGTTACCATTGACAAGCGCACCGGCCGGGAGTTCAAGGCCGGGCCCAGCCGCAGCCAGAAAGGCAAGAAGGCCAACCCATCCAAAGGCAAAGCATCCTCCCACTCCTCCAAAGCCTTCCGCGCCGCCCAGGGCCGCGCCCGCGCTAAGCGGAGCAAGTAGCGGTGAGATTGTGAAGTTGTGAAATGCTGAGTGGCCGTTCTGTTGGCGCGAAATGCGCTTATAGAACGGCCACTCAGCATTTCACTAACCCACTAAATCACCGTTACCGGTAGTGGTCGAAGATGGGAAGGTGGCTGAACCGGATGGCTAGTAGGGTGAAGGCAAAGCCCCAGAGAGCCGCACTCCAGGCCATGTGGAGCAGAATACGCCAGCGCGGAACGTGCAGCTGCGTGGCAATGACGGTGCCGCCCACAGGGCTGAACAGGATGGGCGTAAGAAAGGCAATACCCACCATGCCGAAGCGGCGGTAAATGCTCACAATAGTGCGGGTGCGGCGGTTGAACAGCGGCTTGCCCTTCTGCTCCCGTTTGTGCCGCAGGTGCAGGGCCCACCGCCGGCCCAGGCCTGATATCAGCACCACCGTCGTCATCATGCCCGCCACCGACAGGCCCCAGACCAGCGGCATGGGCAGGCCCGCTGCCACCCCCGCAATGGGGGCGGCCACGAACTTGAACATGCCGATGGCGAAAACCGTGGCGTATTTGAGCAGATCAGGTAACACGGGACAGAAGCAGTAAACGAGAGAAGCAGAGCAAAGATAACTGGTGAAGGGCCGCCGGGTTGGAGACAGGCCGTTAGCAGACTGTTACGAAACCTACCGGTTGCAAGCCTGGTTCAACGGCTGGGGTTTATAGCTTGCTGCCGTACGACAGGTCGCCGGCGTCGCCCAGGCCGGGCACAATGTAGGCCTGCTCATTGAGGCCCTGGTCGATGGCGGCAACCCAGAGGGTGGCTTCGGGAATTTCGCGGGTCACGTACTCCACACCCTGGGGGCTGGCAATAACGGCGGCAATGTGCACCTGCCGGGGCGTACCGAAGCGCAGCATGGCCCGGTAGGTTTGCACCAGGCTTTTACCCGAGGCCAGCATGGGGTCGGCCAGAATCAGGACCCGCTCATCCAGGCTGGGGGCCGAAAGATAGTCGACCTGTACCTGCACCTGGGCCGTACCCTCAATGCGGTAGGCGGCGGCAAAGGCGGAAGGCGACTGGTCGAAGTAGTTCAAAAAACCCTGGTGAAACGGCAGCCCGGCCCGCAACACGGTGGCCAGTACCGGAAAATCGTGGAGCAGCTTGCCGCTGGACTCGCCCAGGGGCGTGCGTACGGTTTGGTCGGTGTAGCTGAGGTGGGCGCTGATTTTGTAGGCAATGATTTCGCCCAGGCGCTGCAGGTTACGGCGGAAACGCAGGGAATCCTGCTGCACGGTTACGTCGCGCAATTCGGCCAGAAAGTGGTTAGCCACCGAGGGTTCGGCACACACTTCGTGCACGCGGGGGTTGGCCGCAGCGGCGGCTGCAGCGGAAAGGTTGGCAGAAGAAGGCGTCAGCGCATCCATTTCAGGTACCAGGGGCGTTGGGTGAAGGATAAGGCCGCGTATGGAACGGGCGCGGCCCCGAAATTGGCGAAAAAACGAGCAATAGACGGTATCATCCCGCCCTCAAAATCGAGTACCAGCCCGGGTGTGCCGGCGTGGGCCCGGATGGCAGCATCTACCAGCAGTAACGGAGCCGCCGCTTTTTTACCTTGCACGGAGGCCGCAGCAAACAAATACACCAGCCGGGTACGGTATAGCACGAACAACGCTCCGGCCAGCAGCTCCCCGGTTTCGGGTTGCCAGGCCACGCGGATTTCCAGCAGTTGCCGGGCCGCCAGTGCCTGCACCAAGCGGCGCAACGTGGCGTAGTGGCGCGCTTGCAGGCCGGCAGCCGGGCCCTGCGTTTGCTGAAACAAGGTTAGCAGCGGCTCGATATCCTGGGTTTCGGCCACGAGCGGCGGAAGCTCAGCGGCCGCCTGTAGGCGCAGGCGGCGGCGGTAGTCGGCGCAATAGCCAGCCCGGATGACCGCATACGACTGCTGCAACGGAAGAAGGTACGTCTGGCGCTGCTGCACAGCCAGTGGGAGCGGCACGGCGGCGGGCAGGTGGTTTTGGTCGTTTAGCTGCAGGTAGCCGCGGGTGTAGTGGGTGGGGAGCGTGCCCAGAGGCCAGTTTTCCGGCGCGGCCAGGCCAATATCGCCCCCTGACAGTACCCCCAGCTGCTGGGTGAAGGGAGGCTGATATACTTCCCGGCCCCAAGGGCGGCGCTTTACGGGCATAGGCCATACGGCCAGGTAGCGGCCCGTTGCTTCCTCTACTTCAACCAGCGCGTCCCAGCGGCCGGCCGTGGCCCCCAGCCACCAGCTGGCAGCGTAAGGAACCACCTGACGGGCCGAATTCACGCAGGCATCCCAGGCGGCTAAATCCAGTTCTGAGTAGCGCAGCAGGCGAATGGGCATGCCCAAAGGTACTGCCCCGCCGCTTCCGTCGTTAGCTGCTTCAGCCAATCCTTGCACAAACTCCGTAGGTTTGCCCACCTACGCGCCGGCTTCGGCGTACACGGCTCTGCTTATGAGAAATTCCTACTGCTACTTATTGGGTTTGATGAGCTTGCTGGCCGCGCCAGCCGCTGCCCAGGATACGCCTTCCCGCCCCACTGATGGCCAGGGCAACTGGCTCACCTACGACCAGCCTCCCAAGCCTAGCAAACCTGAAACTGCGGCTCCACTCCAGACGCAGCCAGGGGGCTCGGGCAAGACGACCATGGGTACTACCTACGTGCCCCTGGATGCTGATATATACCGCCTGATTGACCGGTATGTAATTCTGCACGGCCCTGACTCCTTGAGTGATCCGCATACTTCTGTTCGGCCCTATACCCGCGCCGCCGTAGCCCACCTGGCCGAACGGATGCTGCAGGATTCCTCGGCCGGCCTTTCGCGGCAGGACCGGTTTAATATCCGGTATCTGCTGCGCGACAACTGGCACGATGCCCGCCAGGATTCGGCCATTAATCTGCGGGAGAAGCCGTTGCTGAAGTACTTTTATCAGCGGCCCTCTGACCTATACAGCCTGGAGCACCCGGAGTTTTCCCTGCGCGTGAACCCCGTGCTGGGGCTGAGCCTGGGCAACTCGGATGGGGCCAAGAGCTACGCGTTCCTGAATACCCGGGGCGTGCAGGTAGAAGGCACCATTGACAAGCGACTGGGCTTTTACGCCTTCCTGGCCGACAACCAGATGGCCGTGCCCCGGTACGTGCAGGAACGGGTGGAGCGCGACAATGCCGTGCCGCACGAAGGCTTCTGGAAACCGTTTAAAACTACCGGTGGGCAGTACGACTACCTTACGGCGCGGGGTTACCTCACCTACGCGGCAGGTCGCCACGTAAGCCTGCAACTGGGCCACGACCGGAACCAGATTGGCAACGGCTACCGCAGCCTGATCCTGTCGGACTACTCCTCGCCCTACTTGTTTTTGAAGGTGCAGACGCGCATCTGGAAGTTTCATTACCAGAATCTGTTCACCCAGCTCATCACCGACCCTGGCAACCTGGATGCTTCTTACGACCGGAAGTTTCTGGCCATGCACCATTTAAGCCTGGATGTGCTGCCTAACCTGAATATCGGGCTATTCGAGAGCGTGCTGTCAGCCTCGTCGCGGCGGGATTCGGTGATTCGCAACGGGCAGGTGCAGGTGCAACGGCGCAACACCTTCGATATTCAGTACCTGAACCCCATCATTTTTTATCGAGCCATTGAGCAGAGCACCGGCTCCCAGGATGGCAATGCTCTGCTGGGCCTCGATTTCAAATGGAACCTGTGGAAGCGGGTGCAACTGTACGGCCAACTGGTGCTGGATGAGTTTGTGCTCAGCCAGATCAGGGCCAGCAACGGCTGGTGGGCCAACAAACAGGCGGTGCAGCTGGGGGCCAAATACATCAATGTAGCCGGTATCCGCAACTTCGACTTGCAGGGCGAAATCAACTTTATCCGGCCCTACACCTACCAGGCCCTCGATAAATTCCGGGACTACCAGCACGCCGCCCAGCCTCTGGCCCACCCCATGGGTGCTAACTTATGGGAGCTGATTGGCATTGCCAGCTTCCAGCCCCTACCCCGCTTGCACGTAGTAGGCAAAGGTTTCCTGGTGAAGCAGGGGTTGGACCCCGCCGGTCAGAATTTTGGCTCTAATGTGCTGCTGCCTTACAACAACCGTCCCCTCGACAGCAATGGGCAGGTACGGGAGTTCGGATTTGAGGTAGGCTCGGGCATTGCCTCCTATTTGTTCCACGGCGACATGACGGCTACCTGGCAGGCGGCCCACAACCTCTGGCTGGATGGCAAAGTCATCTACCGTCACCGAACCTACGAGGGCGGCCAAGTTCCGCCTTACTTCACCGCCGATAATGGCCTGCTGGCCTCGGTGGCTCTGCGCTGGAACATTGCCCAGCGCTTGCACGAGTTTTAACTGGCCCAAGTATGCGTCATGAGTCGGCTACCATGCTGTTGTACCGCCCCGTTAACCAGGCTGAGCTGGATTTGATTGCGGCCTCGGGGTGGGCGGCGTTTCCGCCCCGCTTGCCGGAGCAGCCATTTTTCTACCCGGTACTCAATGAGCAGTACGCCGCTCAAATTGCCCGCGACTGGAACGTGCCGTACTACGGCGTGGGCTACGTGCTCCGGTTTGCAGTGGAAGCTGATTATGCCGACCAGTTTCCAGTGCAGAACGTGGGCAACCGGGAGCATAACGAGCTATGGGTACCTGCCGAGGAACTGCCCGAGTTTAACAACCACATTGTGGGGCAGATAGAGGTAATCAGTATCTTCTCTGCCTAACCTCAGCGCCTATTTCACGCAACAAGCCCTTGCCATTCAGGCAGGGGCTTTTTTGTAGTTAACACTTCATGACTCAGAGCCAACGGTAGCATTTATCCAATATGCAGCAGACATTACACAAGCTCAACAGTATAAAATCAAGGTGCGGAAAGTAGGTCTGTTCGTCTTCCGGTGGCACCCGTTCGTCTTGATATAACAGCATTTCAGCTAATCATATAGCTATTTCGAAGAGTAGGGAAATACGAAGGGAGTTCTACTGCGTAGGTTTGCTTCAATCCGGGAAATAATTCCCGGATTTAGAAACATGTGTATCCGGGCCCACCGCTTTGCTAGCCGCCTGCCAGCAGCAGAGTACCGACAATAGGCCCAGGTTCTCGTTACCTACCGCCTCCTGAAGCGTTGCTTGGCAGCGCTGATACCCGCCCATTTCCCGTACCTATGTTGCAACGCTACTATCTGTTTTGCCTATTAGCCCTGCTCAGCAGCTGCGCCTATGACAGCGCCGACGAGCTTGTGAAGCCCGTGCAGCCATGCACCACGCCCACCACAGTAAGCTACGCCCTGAACATCTCCCCCCTGCTAGACCGCAACTGCCGCAGCTGCCATAACTCGGTGCTGCTTACTGGCAACGTGAACCTGGATAACCTGTCGGAGATACAAACCCGGGCCAAAACTGGCCAGTTGATGGGTGTAGTCACGCACGCGCCCGGTTTTCAGCAGATGCCCCAAGGTGGAGCCAAACTCTCTGATTGTGACATTGCTCTTTTACAGCAGTGGGTAACGGCTGGAGCCCCCAATAACTAAATGGTCTGGCCACGTGCGCACCAAGCGGCGCTACTGCGGTGGGGATTACTGGTACTGCTGACTATTGGCGTATTAGAAAGCCAGGGCCAGGGGCGCTACATGACTCAAACCGGCTCAGTCAGCTTCTTTTCCACCAGCATCATTGAAGATATTGAGGCGCATACCGAGGAGGTATCGGCCATTTTCGACCTGCAGAACGGACAGCTAGCCTTCAGCATTCCAATCAAGTCGTTCCAGTTTAAGCGCACCCTCATGCAGGAGCACTTCAACGAGAACTACATGGAGACGGGGCGTTTTCCGAAAGCCACGTTCCGGGGCAAGGTGCAGGAGTTGAACACGGGCGCCCTGCTGAAAGGTGGCTCGCAACGGATAACGGTGGAAGGGGATATTACCATTCATGGGGTAACGCGCCGCATCACCGTACCGGGCGTGCTCGAACTCAGCCAAGGCTCTTTGCTGGTAAACGCCTATTTCAGCGTGGCCCCGGCCGACTACAACATTGAAATTCCGCTGCTGGTGCGCGAAAATATTGCCAAAGTGGTGGGCGTGAAAGTGCGCCTCACTTGTGAGCAGGCCGCCCAGATTTCGGTTAAATAACCCTTTTGGTTTTCTCCTTACCTCTTCATTTCTGCTGTATGCGGCTACACTTTTACGATTATTTTATCCGGGTAGGGGCGGCTCTGCTACTAGTGCTGGGGCTGGCAGCGCCGGCGCTGGCCCAGGACAATGACCTGCTAGGCCAGCTGGAAAAACAGGCTACGGCCCAGCCTACCCGTGAGGCCGTGCACGCCACCTTCAAAAGCACCCGGCTCATCAATGGGCATACCATCGAAACGCCCGGGCAGGGCACCATGGTATTCCTGATTTCGCACCGCTTTGGCACCCTTAACAGCGGGGCCTACAACTTCTTCGGCCTCGACCAGGCCACCATCCGCCTGGGCCTGGAATACGCCCTGACCGACCACCTGGAAATTGGCGTGGGCCGCAGCTCGGTAGGGAAGGCGTTGGATGGGTTTGTGAAGTACCGCGCCATCACCCAAACTACTGGCCCCCGCGCCATGCCCGTGAGCCTGACGCTGTTCAGCAGCGCCGCCCTCACCACCCTCAAGTACAACGACAACATCGACCACACGCTGCCGCGTCGCCTGGTGTACTCCTACCAGGCTCTCATTGCCCGCAAGTTCAATGAGAACCTCTCCTTGCAGGTGATGCCCACGCTGGTGCACCGCAACTTAGTGATGGAAGCCAAAGATGCCAACGACGTGTACGCCCTGGGCATCGGGGGCCGCCAGAAAATCACCAAGCGCACCTCCATCAACCTGGAGTACTACTACCTGATGCGTGACAACAAGCCCACCGGCGTGCGCAATGCCGTGGCCGCCGGCCTGGATATTGAAACCGGCGGGCACGTTTTTCAGCTGCACGTGACCAACTCCCAGGGCATGATTGAGCAGCACTTCGTGAGCGAAACCCGGGGCAATTTCTTCGACGGTGACATCTACTTCGGCTTCAATGTGAACCGCAACTTCACCGTGCGGCCTAAAAAAGGCTTCCGCAACTAATAGCTTCTTCTTAACTCAGTTTTCCCTTTTTTACCCCAACCCCATGCTACACAAAATTACTTCCCTGGTACTGGCCGCCGGCCTGCTCACCTTCAGTGCCTGCAACAACGACGACGATGACGCGACTCCCGCGAGCAACATGGTAAACGTGGCCGCCACGCTGGATGGCAAGCAGGAAGTGCCCGCCAACTCCTCCACCGCCACCGGCGCCATGACCGGCACTTACGATAAAACTACCCGTACGCTCACATACCGTGTTACCTACACCGGCCTCACGCCGGCGGCCGGACACATTCACCAAGCGGCCCCGGGCGTAAATGGCGGCGTTATTGTACCCTTCTCTAGCGTGGCTACCTCGCCCATTACCGGCACGGCTACCCTCTCGGAAGCCGATGGCGCCAAGCTGCTCAGCGGTGAAACTTACGTGAACCTGCACACGCAGGCGTATAGCGGCGGCGAAATCCGCGGCAACATGACGGTAAAGTAATCTTCGGGCGAAACCGTCTGATGATACACAGCCCCCGGCGCGCAGGTGCCGGGGGCTGTGCGCGTTCCGGGAGTACCGTTACCGGCCTTGCCGCGGCCTATGCCCCGCCGCAGGGAATGCCCTAACTTTGCCGTTCCGATGAAGACCTACCTCCGCATTCTGCAATACGCCCGCCCCTGGGCGGTGTTTCTGCCGCAATACCTGCTGTTCACCGTGCTGACTATTTTTTTCAGCATCGGCAACTTCACGCTCATCATTCCGCTGCTGAGCGTGCTGTTCGACAAGACGGATAAGGTGCCGGCCAAAGCCCCCGACCAGATACCCGGCTTTCAGCCCACCATTCAGTGGGTGACGGATACGTTCAATTACTTTTTTGCCCAGGTATTGGAGCAACGGGGCAAGCTTGGGGCGCTGGCATTTGTGTGCGTGGTGGTGGTGGTATCGGTACTGCTGAGCAACGTGTTTCGCTACCTGAGCCTGCGGCTGCTGGCTACGGTGCGGGCCCGCGTAATCCGCAACCTGCGCCGCGACCTGTACCACCGCATCATTAGCCTGCAGTTGGGCTTCTTTGGCAGTGAGCGGAAAGGGGATTTAATGTCGCGCTTCACGGCGGATGTGCAGGAAGTGGAAACCTCGGTAGTGAATACCATGACGGCCGTTATTAAGGAGCCGCTGACCATCATTGCTTACTTTATTGTGCTGTTCCACATTTCAATACCGCTCACGCTGTTTACGCTGATTTTGCTCCCCATTTCGGGCGGCATTATTGCCACCGTAGCCAAGCGCCTGCGTACCCAGGCCAAGCAGAGCCAAAGCACGCTGGGCACCATGTTGTCGGTGATTGATGAAACGCTGGGCGGCATCCGGGTTATCAAAGCGTTTAATGCGCAGAACTACATTAAAGGCAAGTTCGAGGACCAGAATGACCTGTACGCGCGCACTTCCCGCACCATTGACAACACCCGCGACCTAGCCTCGCCCTTCTCGGAGTTTGCGGGCGTATCAGTAGTAGCCGGGCTGCTGTACTTTGGCGGCACGCTGATTTTGGGCGGGCAAACGGCCCTTACCGGCGAAACCTTTATCGGCTACGTAGTACTGTTTTCGCAGGTGCTCACACCGGCCAAGGCCCTGTCGGCTTCATTCGGCAATATCCAGAGGGGGCTGGTGGCCGGGGAGCGGGTGCTGAGCATCATTGATACCGAGCCGGCCATTCGGGACAAGCCCGATGCGAAGCTGCTGCCGGCCTTCGAGCAGCAGATTGAGCTGCGCAACCTGCAGTTCAGCTACGGCGACGTGCCCGTGCTCCAGGACATCAACCTAACCATTCCCAAAGGCAAAACCGTAGCCTTGGTAGGCCCTAGCGGCGGCGGCAAAAGTACCCTGGCCGACCTGCTGCCCCGTTTCTACGACCCCACCGGCGGGCAGCTGCTCATTGACGGCCACGACGTGCGCGACTGTACCATTCACTCCGTGCGCGACCAGATGGGCATCGTGACGCAGGAAAGCATCCTGTTCAACGATACCATCTTCAACAACATCCGCTTCAACACCGAGGCCACGGAAGCCCAGGTGCTGGAAGCCGCCCGCATTGCCAACGCCCACGACTTCATCACGGCCTCGCCGGAGGGCTACCAGACGATGATTGGGGACCGGGGCAGTCGGCTTTCGGGCGGGCAGCGGCAGCGCCTAAGCATTGCCCGCGCCATTTTGCGCAACCCGCCCATTCTGATTCTGGACGAAGCCACCTCGGCCCTCGATACCGAGAGCGAGAAGCTGGTGCAGGAAGCTCTGACCCGGCTTATGCAAAACCGCACCAGCCTGGTCATTGCCCACCGCCTGAGTACCGTGCAGCACGCCGACGAAATTATTGTGTTGCAGCATGGTCGCATTGCGGAGCGCGGCACCCATGAGGAGCTACTGCGCCGGGGGGGCCTTTACCAGCGCCTCAACACTATGCAGGCTACCAACGCGGCGTTGGCTTAAGCAGCTGGATGAATACAGCAAAGCCGGCTTTAACTACTGTATTGTTGAGTTGCTATATTTAGTCCGTAAATCGGGCTCTGCCGTATGACGGGCTAAATCCCCTCTTCCACCACAACTTTCCTTGGCTCATGCTTGCTCTTAAACGATTGGTAACTATTCTGGTCATGGTATTTCTGCTGCTAGCGCTGTTGGTCCTGCTGGTGCCCTCGGTGCAGAGTAGTTTTGCCAGCATGGCAGGCTCACGCGAAAGCCTTTTGCTTGGTCTGTTTGTAGCTGCCGTAGTGCTGCTAGGCCTGCAGCTGCTCACCGAAAACCTGGACAGCGTACTGCTGCGCCGGGAGGTGGCCGCCCGGGAAGGCAAAATCAACGAGCTGAAGGCCCGCCTCTACGACCACCAGCTGGACCAGCAGCGCACCGCCGAGCGGCCCCCAGTTGTGCCCCGCACCGGCGTTACCACCTACCCCGATTCCTACCAGCCCACATTTCCCGAGTCGGACCCCGCCCTGCCCAACGCCCCCATCGACCAGCCCAACTCTATCATTCCGCCGAATAAGCCTAACTACCCGGCGTAATTCCTGCCTTCCGTGACGCACACTTCGCTTACCGACCTTATCCACACCGAGCTTACCGAGGCCCAGACCGTGCTTGAGCGGTTTGTGCAGGAACCGGCCAACCTGGCAGCCATTGAGCAGGCCGCGCGCCTGGTAGCCGCCAGCCTCGATGCGGGCGGCAAAGTCCTGACCTGCGGCAACGGCGGCTCCCTCTGCGACGCCCAGCATTTTGCCGAGGAGCTTACCGGCCGCTACCGCCAGAACCGCCGCGCCCTGGCCGCCATTGCCCTTACCGAGGCCTCCCACATGAGCTGCGTGGCCAACGACTTCGGCTACGACCACGTGTTCAGCCGCTTCGTAGAGGCCCTGGGCCGCCCCGGCGACGTGCTGCTGGCCATCAGCACCAGCGGCAACTCGCCCAATGTGTTGCGGGCCGCCGAAGCTGCCCGCGCCGCCGGCATGCACGTCGTCAGCCTTACGGGCAAGGATGGCGGGCAGCTGGCGGGCATCAGCGACGTGGAAATCCGGGTGCCGCACACCGGCTACGCTGACCGGATTCAGGAAATCCACATCAAGGCCATTCACATTATGATCATGCTAATTGAGCAGCTGGTGAAGCCCTAGCCGGCATACGCCCTGCCCAAGGCCACTACAAGGACCTTTCCACGCTGAAAAACGCCGAATAACGGGGTATTTCGGCGTGGGAAGGTCCTTGTATTGTTGAGGTTAATCGTATCTTCCGCTCTTTGTATCCAAGTATTCACGTCCAGTTTCGCTTCACTAGCTATGCTTACCAAAACCTTCGGCTCGGCCGTGCAAGGGGTTAACGCGTATACTATTACCATTGAAGTAGTTGTATCCATGGGCACCGGGTTTTACGTGGTGGGTTTGCCCGATAATGCTATTAAGGAAAGCCAGCAGCGGGTGGAGGCGGCCCTGAAGTTTCGGGGGTACCGCATGCCCCGCACCAAGGTGGTGGTGAACATGGCTCCGGCCGACATTCGCAAGGAGGGCTCGGCCTACGATTTGCCCATTGCCGTGGGCATCCTGCACGCCTCCCAACAACTCACCACCGAGCGGCTGGGCGAGTACGTGCTTATGGGAGAACTGTCGTTGGATGGGGAGCTGCGGCCCGTGCGGGGCGTGCTGCCCATTGCCATTCAGGCCCGCAAAGAGGGCTTCAAGGGTTTTATTCTGCCACAGGAAAACGCCCGGGAAGCCGCCATTGTCAACAACCTCGATATTATTCCGGTGGGCACCATGCAGGAGGCCGTTGACTTTCTGGAAGGCCGCCAGCAGATTGAGCCGGTGGTTATTGATACCCGGGACGTATTTCAGCAGGCCGCCAACCAGTACGCCGCCGACTTTGCCGACGTGCAGGGCCAGGAAAACATCAAGCGGGCTCTGGAAATTGCCGCCGCCGGGGGCCACAACGTCATTATGATCGGGCCGCCCGGCGCGGGCAAAACCATGCTGGCCAAGCGCCTGCCCAGCATTTTGCCCGCCCTGAGTATGCAGGAAGCCCTGGAAAGCACCAAAATCCACTCAGTAGCCGGTAAGCTGGGGGCCAATGCTTCTTTGCTGAACACCCGGCCCTTCCGCAGCCCCCACCACACTATTTCCGATGTAGCGTTGGTAGGCGGGGGCGGCAACCCGCAACCGGGCGAAATATCCCTGGCCCACAACGGCGTGCTGTTTCTGGATGAGCTGCCGGAGTTCAAACGCACGGTGCTGGAAGTGATGCGCCAGCCGCTGGAGGAGCGCCGCGTCACCATCTCCCGGGCCAAAGTCAGCATTGATTTCCCGGCCAACTTCATGCTCATTGCCAGCATGAACCCCTGCCCCTGCGGCTATTACAATCACCCTGAGAAGGAATGCGTGTGCGGGCCCGGCGTGGTGCAGCGCTACCTCAACAAAGTAAGCGGCCCGCTCCTAGACCGCATTGACCTGCACGTGGAGGTGACGCCCGTCACCTTCGATCAGATGACGGAAACGCGCCGCTCCGAGGACAGCCGCACCATTCAGGCCCGGGTGGAGCAGGCCCGGCAGAAACAGACCGAGCGGTTCGAGGAATTTCCCGAAATTCACTCCAACGCCATGATGCCCTCCCAAATGGTGAAGGACATCTGCCGTATTGATGCCGCCGGCCTCACGCTACTGAAAACGGCTATGGAGCGCCTCGGCCTCTCGGCTCGCGCCTACGACCGAATCCTGAAAGTAGCCCGCACCATTGCCGACTTAGCCAGCTCCGAGGAAATCCAGCTGCCCCACTTAGCCGAAGCCATCCAGTACCGCAGCCTCGACCGGGAAGGCTGGGCGGGGTAATGGTGAATTTGTGAAGTGGTGAATTTGTGAAACTGATGTTCAGCCTGTACAAGTAGCGCAGGCAGAACGGAAACTTCACAAATTCACCACTTCACAAGTTCACCTTTCCCATCTTTGCGGCGTGATATACGACGCCTTGGTTAAGCCCCTGCTTTTTCGGTTGGATGCGGAAAAAGCCCACCATTTGGTATTCAACAACCTGAAGCGGGCCTACCGCCTGCCGGGCGCGGCGGCGGCACTGCGCGGGCTCTATGGTTTGCGCCACCCCAACCTGGAGCGGGAGGTGTTCGGGTTGCGCTTCCAGAACCCGGTGGGGTTGGCGGCAGGCTTCGACAAAAATGCTGAACTGGTGACTGAGCTGGCGGCCTTGGGGTTTGGCTTCGTGGAAATCGGGACGGTGACGCCCCGTTCCCAGCCCGGCAACCCCACGCCCCGGCTGTTTCGCCTGCCCCAGGACCGGGCGTTGGTAAACCGCATGGGTTTCAACAACCACGGGGCTGAAGCCGCTGCCGCCCGCCTGCGCCAGCGCCGCCCCGAGGGGTTGATTATTGGCGGCAACATTGGCAAGAACAAGGACACGCCCAACGAGCAAGCCGCCCAGGACTACGTGGCCTGCGTGGAAGCCCTGCACGAAGTGGTGGACTACTTCGTGGTAAATGTATCGTCGCCGAACACGCCGGGGCTGCGGCAGCTGCAGGAGCGGGAGCCGCTGATCCAGCTGTTGCAGCAGGTGCAGGAGCGTAACCAGGCGCTGCCCCGGCCTCGGCCGCTTCTGCTCAAAATTGCCCCCGACCTCACTGACTCCCAACTCGACGACATCCTGCTTATTGCCCGCGAAACTAACCTCAGCGGCTTGGTAGCCACCAACACCACCATCAGCCGGGACGGCCTTGCCACGCCGGCCGCGCAGGTAGCCGGCCTGGGAGCGGGCGGGCTCAGCGGCAAGCCGCTACGGCAGCGGGCCACCGAGGTAATCCGCTACCTAAGCCAGCACAGCCGGGGCCAGCTGCCCATTATCGGGGTAGGCGGGATTCACTCGGCCGCCGATGCGCGGGAAAAACTGGAAGCTGGTGCCTCCTTGCTTCAGCTCTACACTGGCTTCATCTACGAGGGCCCGGCCCTGGTACGGGGTATCAACAGTGCGCTGGTGAAGTTGTAAAGCTGTCATTGCGAGTCGCACGAAATAGCCCTTCGTGTAGAGCTAAAGCGAAAGAGCAGAAGGCCCCTGAATTTCGGGCTACCGTCAGAGCTCTTCTCTTTTTTAGGCCTTCGATAAAAGATGAACTGGTTTGGTTTCCAGCCTCGCATTGACATACCTGCCAGCTTACCACTTCACAAACTCACAACGTTACAATTTCACCCTTAGGCGCATAGCGGCGCTGCAGCCAGATGAGCAAGGGTACTAGCACCAGCGTGGGCCAGAGGAAGTTGAGGGGAAAAGCAATAAACTTGAGGCTGGTAGCCGAAAACGCCGATACCGCCGCAATGTAGGCGCCCACGAAGCCCGAAATATGATTGCGCAGCCATTGGCCGGCAGGCCAGGCCCCCGGCCGCCGGAACGCCCACAGCTGCCGTAGCGTCGTCATCAGACCAATGCCTCCAAACACCAGCATCACCACGTTGAACGGCCGCGCCCACAAGCCGTAACCCAGCGTTCCGGCAAAAATCAACAACCCTAGTAAGGCACTTGCCCAGTCATAAAGGCCGGGCCGCTGACCAACACCCATACTCCTGTGGTACAGGGAGCGGTACCCGAATTGCGCCAGATACAGGCTGAATATGCCCGTCAGCAGCAGAAATGTGAGGCCTTTGAAGCTGGCCGCTACGATGGCCGTGGTACCCGCCACCAGCATGGCATAAAAGAACACTCTGCCCCACAGCCGGTGCGCCGGGCCGCCTTTACGCACTAACAGAGCTACCGGAGCCACGAAGAATCCGGTAAAGCCGGCGGCAATGTGCAGCCAGCGGTTCAGCAGTAAGAAGGTTTCCATGAGAAGAGAGGATCAGCAGTTGACGAGAGGTAGTTAGGCAAAACTGCCGGCTTAGGTACAGAGCCGCAATTACCACTTACCCAAGTGTGCCTACTACCTTCCGAATCCTCATATACGTTTCCCCAACTGTTCTCCCGAACTTCCTTGTTCAAGTATTTCCTTGTTCAAGTACTTTCTACAACCTCACTCCTACCCGGCACTCAACTACATCGGCAGAGCCGCCGTGTACTTTCAGGTCAACACTGCCGAACACCCGATTAGTGAAATGATATTTCAGCCCTAACCGCTCGTAGTAGAAGTTGTTGGATTTATAGGGGTTATACACATAGACCCCCAGGTGCGACACAAACGCCAGCCGCCCGAACAGCAGCTCATGGCCCACGTGTACCCCAGCCTTCTTTACATCGGGTAGTCGGCTATCGGCCTGGGCCGTGTCCTGTATCTGCGCTAGCAAGCTTCGGTCATAAAACCCCTCTGCCCCAACCACCAAGCTACTTTTGCGGTTTATGCGCCGGCCCACGGCCAGCGTCACGGAGTTTACCCAATAGCGGCGGTGGTCGGTGGTATTGCGCTGCTTCCAGCCTACTGAGCTACTCAAATTCCAGAAAGTATGGCCTATGTCGGTCGGCTCGGGTGGGGGCGCGGTACTCAGCGGCCGGAATGGGCGCTGCTGGTGGTAATTAAGCCCTAACACCACGGTGGGTAGGTTTACCCCGAAATTAGGCTTGGTGGTAGCGCCATTGGAATAATGATTCAGCCCCAACCCCAGCAACAGCCCCAGGTGCTGCGTAAGGGCTACATCATACTCCAGGCGGGTCTGGATGGTGGCGTTGAGGGCCGAGCTGACGATGGTGTTTTTGTGGTTGGTATCCGGATTATAGCGTACCGGAAAGTAGCCCACACCCGTGCCAATACGAAAATTCAGCTCCTGCCGCCGGGTGCGCCAGAACGATTTATTGATGTACGCAGTAGCGGCATAAGAGCGGCCCAGCATCGGGTTGTGGTAGTCGTAGTACACCAACGCCAGGCCTACTTTGGGGTAGCGGTACCAGGCATGCCAGGGTTCCGAGCCGTTCGTTTGGCGCTGCAGATTCAGTTCCACCCCGGTTGGGTGTGATACGGCCAAGTGCTTAACAGACGCTGTGTGTCCCAAGATAAAGCTGCCTTGTCCATACGCCCCAACCACCCACGGGGCAGCAGACTGATGCTGAGCCTGCACTTTTTGTACTCCTCCCCAGCAAAGCAGCCCAAGCAGCAGCTGCCTGTTCCAAAGTATCATACGTTCAATAGCAAGCACCCCAGCCAAAAGTAGCACAATCAGGCCGTTACTGTTCAGGAAACCCGCAGGATTTATGCTTCTGATAATTCCCTATAACTGTTGAGGTTAATGGGAAACACTGGGGCTCCGCCAAGATGATTCTCAAATTAAATATGACTTTTACCGCAACCCTGGTACCCTAACTTACGCTAAGAGCCCCTGAAAACCACGAAAGACGTGGCTGTGAAGTTGAGAGGACGCTGCTGGTCTGTGCGTTCAAACCACCCCCTATTGACATGAAAAACATTGCTCTCCTGGCCGCCCTGGGCGTGGCCTCCGTTTCCGCCGTACACGCTCAGGACGCTGGCGGCTTCCGCCTCGGTGTGAAAGTGGGTGGTACCTACTCCAATATCTCCGGCGACAATGTAAGCCAGATTACTGGCGCTGGCTACAGCACCGACCTGGGCGACTACAAATTGGGCTACAATGCCGGGGTAGGCGTGAGCATTCCGCTTTCTTCGGATGGCTTCTTCTCCTTCGCCCCAGAGCTGCTCTACAACCGTAAGGGCTACGAAATTCAATCAAAGCAAACGGGCAGCCTGGGCACCGAGAACGGCAAAACAGTGGAGAGCCGCGAAATTGAACAGCAACGCGTGCTGCACTATCTAGATGTGCCACTGCTTGCTAGAATCAACGCGGGCGGCTTGTTCTTTGAACTAGGCCCACAGGTAAGCTACCTGTTCGGCTCGAAGAACAAGCAGCAAACCACCACCAAATATACCGATGGCACCAAGGTTAAATCTGATAATGACAGTGGCTTCCGCGACTACACCGGTATCAGCCGCGACGAAGCGTACAAGTCGGATCTGGCGCAGTTTGACATCAGCGGCGTAGCCGGCGTGGGCTACATGACCGACGGTGGCATCAGCCTGGGCCTGCGCTACGCCCGCGGCTTCAACTCCCTCATCGACACCAAAGACCAGGATAACGAGCCGAAAGCATTCAACAACGCCTTCACTCTGCAACTGGGCTACCTGATTCCGACGAAATAGTTGGATTACTGTATCAGAATAGCTGCTCCCACCGTGTGGGGGCAGCTATTTTTTTGGCTGATGCATACCTCTTTGCCTGTATATCTGCGTTTAAGGCAGGGTGCTGGCACGCTTTTCGTTCAGCTAGTTTAGTTCCATGCAGTTCCTCTTTCTCACTTCAATTCTGTTGTGCTCATGAAAAAGTCAGTACTAGCCGCTGCGGCCCTGCTCGCTACTGTTGCCATTTCCGAGTCGAAAGCCCAGGGTATTCGCTTCGGCCTGAAAGGCGGTGGCAACCTCTCCAACATCTCGGGTGATTTGACCAACGAGGATCAGTATAAAAACAAGTTTGGGTTCCACGGCGGAGCCATGCTGAACATTGGCCTGCTCGACGACGGTTTTCTATCGGTGCAGCCGGAAGTACTGTTCTCGCAAAAAGGCTTTACCTACGCCGATGACGAGTTTACCGTAGGCGGCCTCAAGTATAAGTACGACGGTGACCGGACCTACAACTATATTGATGTGCCGGTGCTGCTGAAGGTCCGCGCTGGCGGAGCTTATTTTGAAGCCGGCCCGCAGTACAGCTACCTGCTTAAGGTGAAGGATGAGTCCAGCGTATCGGTGAATGGCAACACAGCCTACCAGCGCAAGGGCGTGGCAGACCTCAGCAACGTAAACCGCAACGAAATAGGCTACGCGGCTGGCTTAGGCTACCAGGCCGACAACGGCTTTATGCTAGGCCTGCGCTACAACGGCTCCTTCACCGATTTTGCCAAGGACGGCTACACCGGCGACGCCGATGTGCGCAACGCCCGCAACTCGGTATTCCAGGCCTCGGTAGGCTTCCTGCTACCCGGCAAATAAGCATTATCTGCTTTATCAAAAACGGCCCTGCTTCCGGTTGGAGGCAGGGCCGTTTTTGTATAGTAACACACCTGCCTGTGCGGCAATCTGCGTCAACTTCCTGCCATTCTATATCCTGCAAAAATGCCCAGCTACTTATGCAGTAGCCGGGCATTTTTGCATAGCAGCAAGCGTTGCTTAGCCCTTCACGGCCGCCGCGTAGTTGCGGTAGAAATGCGGGATGGTTTCGATGCCTTTCAGGAAGTTGAACACGCCGTAGTGCTCGTTGGGCGAGTGAATGGCGTCACTGTCGAGGCCGAAACCGAGCAGCACGGTATCCAGGCCCAGCTCGCTCTTGAACATGGCCACGATGGGGATGGAGCCGCCGCCGCGCGTAGGAATCGGGCGCTTGCCAAAGGTGGTTTCCATGGCATCGGCTGCCGCTTTGTAGGCCACCGAGTTGGTGGGTGTAACTACTGGCTCGCCGCCGTGGTGGGGTTTCACCTTCACCGTCACGCCGCTGGGGGCAATGCTTTCGAAGTGCTTCTGGAACAGAGCCGTAATTTCGTCGGATGTCTGGTTAGGCACCAGGCGCATGGAAATCTTGGCGTAGGCTTTGGAGGCAATAACGGTTTTGGCGCCCTCGCCGGTGTAGCCGCCCCAGATGCCGTTCACATCCAGCGTGGGCCGGATGCCGATGCGCTCCACGGTGGTGTAGCCCTTTTCGCCGTAGGTATCGGGCAGGCCGATGCTCTTTTTGAATTCGTCGTCGGAGTGCGGCACGCGGTTTAGCTCGGCGCGCTCCGCGTCCGTCAGCACGGCTACGTTGTTGTAGAACTCGGGGATGGTGATGTGGTTGTTTTCGTCGTGCAGAGAGGCAATCATCTTACAGAGCACGTTGATGGGGTTGGCCACGGCACCGCCGTAGAGGCCGGAGTGCAGGTCCCGGTTGGGGCCGGTTACTTCCACCTCGTGGTAGCTCAGCCCGCGCAGTCCCACCTCAATGCTGGGCTCGTCGTTGGCTAGCATGCCGGTGTCGGAAATCAGGATGACGTCGGCCTTCAGCTTCTCCTTGTTGGCGCGCACGAAGATGCCGAGGTTGTTGGAGCCGATTTCCTCCTCCCCTTCAATCATCACCTTGATGTTACAGGGCAGGCCGCCCTCCTGGTTCATCACCTCCAGGGCCTTTACGTGCATGTACACCTGGCCTTTGTCGTCGCAGGCGCCGCGGGCGTAAATCTTCTCGTCCTTGATAACGGGCTCGAACGGGGGCGAATCCCACAGCTCGTAGGGGTCGGCGGGCTGCACATCGTAGTGGCCATACACCAGCACGGTGGGTAGCGCGGGGTCAATGATTTTCTCGCCGTACACGATGGGGTTGCCGGCCGTGGGGCACAGCTCCACGTTTTCCAGGCCAACTTCCAGGAAGCGGGCCTTCAGGTACTCGGCGGCCTGCAGCACGTCGCCGTGAAACTTGGGGTCGGCGGAAACCGACGGAATACGGAGCCAGTCGATGAGTTCGGTGAGGAAACGCTGCTGGTTCTGCTCGAGGTAGGAAGCCATGCGGGGTGGGTTAGGGGTTGGAAATGCGGAGGTAAAAGTAGTGGATGCCGTTCAGCAAGCAGAATTTTACTCTGCCTGTTTAAAATCTAAAGAGGTCATGTAATACACGCGTTACGCGGGGTAAGAAGTAGTATTTCCTGTCGTCATGCATTTCCACCACATATAAATTGATGAACACACTGCGTATGGAGTTGATGGCAGCGCGTGGGTGCACTACTGCTTTACCGTAACGCTTGACTATTACCTCTTCATCCGTCAGGAACACGAAATGCAGCAGGTAGCTGACGGCTACTGCGAGCAGGAACAGCACCGCCAGAGAGGCAGCTATGGGCACATACGCTTCAGCCGGAACCTTATCCCACCTCACCAGTAGCGTTACGGCCAGAATAGCTAGGAGGAACATAATCGGCCCTCCATATTTTGGCCAGTATGTCAGCCGGGTGTGCTGTCTTATCCCTGGACTTGCCAGCCCGGCCGGCACGTCCGATTTCCCAAAAAACATACAGTAGATGGCGGATTAGAATTGATTTGAATGCCCATCATCATTTCTTATCCCAGGGCATGGGCACGCGGCTTTCGGTGCCGGCGCGCAGGCGCTGGATGTTGGCGCGGTGGGTATAGATGAGCAATCCGGCCACCACGAAGCCAAACCACAGCAGCAGCTGGTTATCGGGGCGGAACGGGGGCAGCAGCTGTAGCAAAGCAAACACCACCCCGGCCGACATGCTGCTCAGGGACACGTAGCGTGACACCAGCAGCACCGCAATAAACACCAGAATGCACACGCCCACGGTAGCCGGGGCAATGGCCAGCATCACACCCAGAATAGTCGCCACGCCCTTCCCGCCCCGGAACCCGGCCCAGATGGGGTAAATGTGCCCCACCACCGCCAGCACTCCGCAGGCCAGTTGGTAGTACAGCAGCTGCGAGGGCAGAATAGCACCCTGGTTCAGCATAACGGTAGCCAGGGAGGTAGCCACCCAGCCCTTCAGCACATCCACGGCCATAACAAAGGAACCGGGCTTCTTGCCCAGCACCCGGAAGGTGTTGGTAGCCCCGGAGTTGCCGGAGCCATGCTCCCGGATATCCAGCCCGAAAAACGCCCGCCCGACCCATAATGCCGTGGGAATGGAGCCAATGAGGTAAGCGGCCACCAGCAGGCCGAGCACTAAGGGGAGATTCATGCGGGAAGGGAGTAGCAGTTCAGTCGATGGGGTAAAGATACGGAGCCGGGGCGCAGTCGTTCCGGTCCGGCGGCGGCACGCCGTCGGGCCGGTTGAAGGTAGCTGACACCCACACGACAACGCACCAACATCAGCTTGCTGCAACAGGGCCCGACGGCGTGCCGCCCGCCGGACCGGAACCGACCTCATAAACCAACGCCCCGGCCGCTGGGCGGTCGGGGCGTTGTGATTACTCTTCCCCGAAGGGGTCGTTGGCGTCTTTCTTCTTTTTCTTCTTGGACTCCTTTTTGGGCTCCTCCACCGGGGCATCGGTGGGCGGGGTGGCCTCCACGGCTTCGTCCTTTTTCTTCTTCTTTTTGCCGGTTTCCTCAGCGGGGGCAGCGTCGGCGGCGGGAGTTGGGGCGGCTTCTATGGGCTCGTCCTTTTTCTTCTTTTTCTTGCTGGTAGGCTCCTCCACGGGCGGGGCCGCGTTGGGGTCGGCCTCCAGGGCTTCATCCACTACGTCCTTTTTCTTCTTCTTTTTCTTATTGGCATCCTGGTCGAAGTCGAAGTTGCCGGTAGGCTGGGGCTGAGTAACGTTTACCTTCTTCTTGGCGGTTTCCTTGAGGAAGTCCTTGCGGAAGTGGTTGAGGAAGCTCTGCACTTCCTGGTCGTCGCCGAGGTAGAAGCCGTACTGCGTGGCCGTGTTGTAGTCGCCCTTGGCTTTTAGGCCAATGATTTCATCATAGGAGCCGTGTTGGGCTTTGGTTAGCACCACATTGTTGGAGTATTTGATGTAGTACCAGGTTTGGGGCTCGGCTTCCAGGTACAGCTCCACGGCGTCGCCGGTGCTTTCCTTCTTGATTTCGATGTAGCCGTCAATCAGGGCATTGATGTCCTTCTTGCCCACGCTTACCAGGCCAATTTTGCCCACCGAGTACCACGACTTGAACTTCTCATTCCAGCGCAGATTCACCTGGCTCAGCACCACCGTGTGCAGAAACTTGGCCGACACCTTTTGCAGGGGCACGTAACCGCCCTTGCGGGTACTGTAGTCCTGCACGGCCTTATTGCCGATGAACTCACCCATTTTGTAGAGTTGAGCCGGGGAGCCGTTGAGGGCCTCTGGGGCGCCCTTGGCGTTAGTGGCCAAGTCGGTGCCCATGGCCTCCACCGCTTTTTCGGGCAGCACAATATCAAAGGCCATAAAGGTATCCAGGTCGTAGAGGTTGCTGTCGGGCTTGGCCGTGCCCAGGCCGGCCGCCGTGAGGGTGTAGTCCTTGTTAGAGTTGATCAGGTTGAGCTTACCCCGGAAACTCATCTGGCCCGTAGAATCCTGCAGGCTCAGCACCGAGCCCTCGTATACATCGGGGTCGTTGGGGTCGTGCTGGCTGATGGCGTAGGTTTTCTTGCGGATGTTGTAGGTCAGGTTGCCATCCACCTCAAACAGGTTCATATCCGTCACGCCGGGCTTAGCGGCCACAAACAGCGGATATATTTTGCTGGTACCATCGGCCATGAACAGGCCCGTGAGCATGGGCGTACCATCCTCGGCCTTGGGCTTGTTAAGCTTGATGCGGATGGCCTTGGGGTCGATGGTATCCTGCACGGCAAACCACTCGGAGGCCGCCGCCGACTTCACGAAGTTCAGCTTGGCCTGCCCGTCGAAGGTGAAGCCCTTTTTCTGGGAGTTCATGGTGATGCCGCCCCGGTACCCGATGCGGGGCGCGAGGTTGAACTTGTCGGTGGCGGCCAGGGTAGCTACGGCAATGGTGGGCGGCGAGGGTGGGGTTTCCGTCTCGTCGCCGGCCGGGCCGCGCTTCAGTAGGCCTTTGGCCACGCCGCCGGTGCCCTTGCGCCCCGCCGAAGCCAGCATGGTCGCCGCAGAATCAACGTGGAAGTTGGCAAACTTGATGGCGAAGGAGTCGGCGGAGGTTTTGTAGCTGTACAGGGCGTTGCCCGAGAAGGCCGTGCGCGACAACACCCGAATTTCGCCCTTGTATAGGTTGTGGTACTTGCGCAGGGTGTCCATCACAATACCGGCGTTCTGGAAGGCCCGCATTTCGGCGTTGGGCAGAATGTACACCTTGCTGGAGTCGGGCAGTATCCAGGCATCGGCCGAGGAAATGCGCGGTACCCCGCCGGCTACCAGGCGGTAGCGGCTCAGATCGTACTGGCCGGTGGCCGCCTGAAATTTCAGGCCCCGCTGCTCTGGTTTGGTGCTATAAAAGAAGGAGCGGGAGGAATCGGCCCCGGGTGCCAGCTGCAGCTGCACCAGCTTTTTCTTGAAGTCCCACTTCCCGCCCGACAGCGTGGTACGGTACTGCGAGTAGGGCAGTTCAATGCTGGATTTGCTGTCGTCCGCCTCCCGGGCAAACTCCGTGTTGCCGGCTTTCAAATCGTAGGTGAAGCTCACGTTGTTGGCCGTAAGGGCCGGCTTGTTCACCTCCGCCGATTTGATGTTCAGCGTAGACTTAGAGCCGGTGTAGCGCGTGGGCTTAAAGGCAAACGAGGTGGAGCGGATAAACGACTGGGGCCCGTCCATGCGGCCATCACCGAACAGGCCGGTGGGCGTGTAGGTGAGCGTACCCTTGAAGCCGTAGGTATTGTCGTATACCTTGAAGGCCTCGCCCTTGTCCTGGCTGGTGAGGTACATGGAGTCCTGCTTCACGGCCCACTTCATCTGGTAGCCGGGCAGGAACGTCACCTTGGCAAACTCCGTCCCGTTGAGCGGCCCCGGCAGAATGGAGGCCGTTTTGCCCACCGTTACCACCGAGTCCTTGTAAAAGATAAACTGGTCGCTCTGGAAGTCGCCGGTCAGGTACTTGATGTTGCCGATGCCTTGGAAGCCGTGGTTGTTCATGGCCACCTTGTTGAACAGGCGCC
This sequence comes from Hymenobacter endophyticus, assembly GCF_032464715.1. NCBI lineage: Bacteria > Pseudomonadati > Bacteroidota > Cytophagia > Cytophagales > Hymenobacteraceae > Hymenobacter > Hymenobacter endophyticus. The sequence continues at coordinate 40,221 of NZ_JAWDJT010000006.1, forward strand.
CTTTGCCCCCGTACAGCGGAAAACCGTCCTTGGGCACATTGTACACAAAGCCCAGGGAGCCGTCGTCCTGCATGCTCAGCTTGGTATCGAAGTTGGGCACAATGCCCCCGCTCACGAAGGTGCCTTTGAAGCCCACGGCCGCCCGGTTCTTGTTGTTCAGAGAGTCGAGCTTGAAGGGCGGAATATCGAAGTACATGGTAGTATCGTAGGCTCCGCCCAGCACTTCGGGCTTGTCGAAGAACACGTAGGCCCCGGTGCTGGCGTCAAACGAGGGGTAGGCCCCCAGCTTCTTGCGGCCCGATTTGTTGTTGGGCGCGTTGATGTAGAGGCGGCCGGCCGAGTTCTTCTTCTTGTTGGTCAGGGTCCAGTCCAGGTCTTTGCGAGCTTTCATCACCGAGCCCTTGGAGCCCTTGCCCTTCACGATGATGGAGTCAATCTTCACCAGGTCGATGTAGAAGCCGTCGTAGTCGAACTTGAACTCCTTGCCCTTGAACACGAAGGCTGAAGCCACTACGGTACCGTTGAACAGCACACCCCGGTTTTTTTGAATTCGAATCACCGAGGAATCCGGCTTCACAAACACCGTCACGGAGTCGTCGGAGAAGTTGAACCGGTCCACGCCCCGCACAATCAGGTCGTTGGTATTCAGGTCCAGGGTGGCGTTTTTACCGTTCGGGGCCAGGCTCTTGATGGCAATGTGGTCGTAGTCCTTTTTGCCCCGCGACGAGTTTACGTAGTGCAGCGCCTTGGGCAGCAGCACAATCTGGTCGGAATAGGGATACCAGGCCACGTACCCGTCGCGGGCCAGGCCGGCCACGGCGGAGCGCACGTTATCGGGCTTAAGCTTGCGGAAGCTGGCCACCTCCTGCACCGTAAACAGGCGCTTGTTGCCGTTTTCCATGCTGTAGCCCACCACCATCTGCAAGGGGTGCAGCTTGTTGATGGCCTTGATTTGCTGGTAGCGGGTATTGGTGTAGAACTCCTTGCTCTCGAAGTTGGCCGTTACCTGATTTTTAGCGGTCAGCACGCTGAAGTCGATGTGGGGCGTGCGCACGGGCCAGGTCAGCAGTTCGGCCGCCACCTCCATCTGGTGGTAGGAGTCGTAGTAGGGCGTGGATTTGTAGAGGCCCTCTTCCCGGGCCAGCTGCAGAATCTGCTTGCCTTTGTTGTACTTCAGCTTCACGCCGGGGTGGGTGAGCGAGTCCTGCTTATCCTGAAAAATGGACACCTGCGCGTGCTGGGCCGTGATGATAGAGTCGCCGAGCACGTAGGCCCGGGAGGAGGCCCGGAACTTGGGCTTACCATCCACATCCACAATAATGCGCGACATGGCTCCGTCCAGGGAAGCCGACAATGCCCGGTTGCCCGTGAGCGAGAAGCCCCCGAAGTAGCGAATATTCTCGCCGATGTTCTTCACGCGGGCATCGTTGGTGGCGGAAATGAAGCGCGGATAGCCCGATACCACACCCACTTTGCGCTGCACGCTTTTGTAGGCAAACCAGCCTTTCACGGGCGTTTCCAGCACGGCCGGGTAGGTGAGCGTAACGGGGTTGGCCACAAACTCGGCCTTCAGAATATCGAAGTCGTAGGCGGTAAGAGCCACCGAGGCGGGGTTGCTGTTTACCTGCCAGGCAAACTCCCCACCGTAGCCCACAAACCGGTTGCTAGCAGCCACCACGGCCCCGCTGGTTTTGCGGATGTACACTGAGTCGGAAGGCGACACCAGAAACAAGTCGGCATCCTTGAGCATGATGGCTGGCCCCCGGGTAGGCGGCGGCAAGTACGTATCATAGGAAGGTACGGCGGCCGCATCCCAGCCCGAGTCGGCGGGCTTGGCGGCGGCGGTACCGGTGCTCTTTTTGGCGGGGGTACTCCAGCCGTCATCGGCATTGCTCCAGGGGTCATCGTCGCCCCAGCCGCTGCTTTTTTTGGTGCCGGCTTTGGTGTTAAGTGGTTTGGTAGAAACGGTGGGCGTAACCGGCGCGGCCGGAGCCGGGGCTGGTGGGGCCAGGGAGGGCATATCCTGGGCGTGGTAGGCAAAGCTGAACGTCCCTCCCACTACTTGCAAGGAGCTGTAGCGCGACTTGTGCAGAAACTTGGTGGCCAGAAACGAGGCGCTGGTGGCCAGAAATTTCTCGGCGTCGGCGGGCTGCTCCTTTTCCAGGGTTTTGCCCGCTACGTCCAGAAACTCCGTCATCTGCTGATCGGAGAAGTTCTGAACCAGGGCGCCAGCGGCAATGGCCGTGTAAAACTGCTCGAAGTGGGGTTTGGGCCGGAACTTGCGACCCAACATATACTGGCTTAGGGCCACAATGTAGCGCTGCTGGGTGGCCGTAAGGCGGTTGCTGGCCCATACCTGCTGCAGGCGGGTGCCGGCCGCTTTAGCCGACGCGTTGTTGGTAGTGGCCATCATCGACTGCACATCCACCATAAACTGCTCGGGCTCCGAGCTGAGCTTACCCGCAAACTTGGGCAGCACCGGCGCCGCCGGTGCGGGTTCACCCTTTTTAACTGGCTGGGGCTTTTGCTGCGCCCAAGCCGGAGCGCCAACCCCCAAGCCCACTATCACGGCGCAAACCCATCTAAAAGCGAAGTGCTTCATATACCTATCCACAGAAACCTGATTACTCGCCTACAATTTCAGCAAAAGACAGCACTTTCCGGTGTCCAGAGGCCTCTGCCTATCCACAATCATACTCGGGCTTTTTTTCGTTCAATTCTGAGTGTCAGCCCTTTTTCAGCAAAAACCCTACCGCCCTGGCCGGCTGGCCCAAGCGGTAGGGTTTTATGGCAAAAGCCAGAAGTGGCGCTTACGCAGGCTGCCGAAACACGGCCGAAACCCAGTGATTCTGCACCAAGTGGCTTTCATACACAAAGCCGGCTTTTTCGGCAGCCTCCCGGATCAGGGGCAAATCGTCCTCGTAGAAGCCGCTGAACAGAATGGGGCCGCCAGGCTTGAGGTACTGGGCATAGGCACCCATGTCCTCCAGCAGCACGTTGCGGTTGATGTTGGCCAGAATCAGGTCGAAAGGAGCTTCGCCTTCCAGGGCGGTTACGTCGCCGAGGCGGGCTTCCACTTTGTCCTGCACGTTGTTTTCCTGGGCGTTATCGGCGGCGTTTTCGGCCGTCCAGGGCTCCACGTCCACGGCCAGCACGTAGTCGGCACCCAGATGCACGGCCATAACGGCCAGAATGCCGGTGCCGCAGCCCATATCCAGCACCCGCTTGCCCTGGTGGTCGATGTGGAGCTGGTTGGTAATCATCAGGGCCGTGGTATCGTGGTGGCCGGTGCCGAAGGACATGCGCGGCATAATCACGATTTCGTACTGCAAATCGGGCCGGGCCTCGTGGAAGGGCGCGCGCACCGACACCTGGTCGGCAATTACCAGGGGCTGGAAGTTCTTTTCCCACTCGGCGTTCCAATTCTGGCGGGTAATCACGCGGTGCGAGAACTCCAGCTCGCCCAGGCCCTCGTAGCGGCTCATGATTTCGGCCACGTTATCAGCCGAGAACTGGTCCTCATCAATGTAGGCGCAGAAGCCCTCGTCGTTATCCTCGAAGGTGTTGTAGCCCACTTCGGCCAGCTCGGCCACCAGTATGTCGCTCAGCTCGCGGGGAGCCTGCACGCGCAGTTCAACGTAATCCATTGCAGCAGTTCAGCTAGAAAGTCAGGGAAACAAAACCGTCCCGCGCCAGGCGGCGCGGGACGGCAAAGGTCGGAGGAAAAAATGGCTCCCCGGCTACTGCTTGCGGCAGCCGGCGTGGCCGCGCACTTTAGTATAGTGAAACGAAAAGTCGGCCAGGTTGCGGTTGTCGGTTACAAAGAGCACGTAATCGGCAAAGTCGCGGGAGTCGGAGAGGTACCACAAGCCCACCTTATCGGCGAAGAGCTTATTGGTTTCCTGATACACCAGCACGTCGGCAAACGCTTCCTCCGGCTCCTGGTACACCACGCCAAAGCACTGCCCCCGGCGGCGCGGGTCGGTTTCCAGAAACACCGTACCGTAAAGACGGCAGGGGTCCACGGAGGTAGCAACGGCCGGTGCCAGCGGCAGCAGGCGGGGCGCAGGCGCAAATGGGTTGAGTGCCAGCAGGCCGGAGAGCAGAAAGGCAGGAAGCATGATCGGTATGAAACTGGCGGCCTAAAAAGGATTGTCATCCTGCGACGGTAGCCGAAGAACTTTACCACGTGGAAACGGCAATTTTCGTTCCAGCGTGGTAAGGTCCTTCGGCTACCGCCGCAGGATGACAACAGATGCAGAGTTAGCCTAGAACGACTTGATGATTTCCGTGAAGTCGCGGGACTTGAGGGAGGCACCGCCAATGAGGCCGCCGTCCACATCGAGTTGGCTGAACAGCTCACGGGCATTTTGGGCGTTGGCCGAGCCGCCGTAGAGGATGCTGGTGTTGAGGGCCGCCTCGGCGTCGTAGGCGCGGGCAATCTGCTCCCGAATAAAGGCGTGCACTTCCTGGGCCTGCTGGCTGGTGGCCGTTTTGCCGGTACCAATGGCCCAGATGGGCTCGTAGGCAATAACTACCTGGTCGAATTCCTCATTACTGAGGTGGAACAGGCCGTCTTTCAGCTGCTTGCTGATGAAGTTGAAAGTCTCGTCGGCCTCCCGGGTTTCCAGGCTTTCACCCACGCAGAAAATGGGCTTGAGGCCGGCGGCAAGGGCCGCTTTCAGCTTCTGGCTCAGCAGTTCATCATCCTCGTGGAAATACTGCCGGCGCTCCGAGTGGCCCAAAATCACATACTCCACTCCTACCGACTGCAGCATCTTGGCCGATACCTCACCAGTGTAAGCGCCGCTTTCTTTCTGGTGGCAGTTCTGCGCGCCTAGGTGGAAGCGGCCGCCCTGAGGCAGCTGCTTGCCAATGGCCGATAGAAAGGGGAAGGGCGGGCATACTACCACCTCAACTGAGGAGTTGGTGGCTTCGTCCTGCACCATATTTACAATTTCGGAAATCAGCGCCTGGCCGTCCTGGAGCGTGGTATTCATCTTCCAGTTGCCGGCCACAATATTCTTACGCATAGCGGAAAGGGTTGAGGTTGGGGTTCGGGTGCAAGTTAGGGGAATGCGGGGTAGTGGTTCCGGTCCGGCGGCTGAAAGCCGTCGGGCCGGTCGTCGTTCGGTTCATCGGCACGGGAACGTAGCAACATCAGCTTGCGGCAACCGGCCCGACGGCTTGCAGCCGCCGGACCGGAGCGTTCTATTTCGCTACTCTCCTTCCCCACCATACCAGCCCCAGACTCGCCACGGCTACCAGCCCGGCCGCGGCCAGCGCCATCCAGGCCAGCACCAGCGTATCCGCCTCCGTGCAACGGACGGCCCAAATGCCCACCAGCCCCCATGTAACGGCCGCCGGGTAAGCCAGCTCCCGGAACCGCTTGGTTACGTTGAGCGCCAGCCCCGCCACAATGCCTACCAGAATAATGGCTATTTCGATGCCTTTGGCCTCGCTCACCTGCCAGCGCGTGCCCAGGGCCACGGTGGCATTTACGGTTAGCGCCACCGAAATCCAGCCCAGGTACAACCCAAAGGGAATATTTACCCAGGCCGGAGCCTCACCCCGGGCGGCAAACTGCCGCACGCGGCCGTACACCACCGCCAGCCCGGCCAGAATACCCAGCATTACCACCAGGCTTGCAGGCAGCAGCTCATAGGCAAAAACCACCAGCCACAGACCCGTGAGCCCATTTACCAGCACCAGCGGCCGGGCTACCGCATCGGGTAGCGGGTTGCGGCGCTGGGCGGGCAGCAGCTGCCAGACCGCATACACCAGCAAACTCAGGAAAATGATGCCCCAGATGCTGAAAGCGTAGCCAGCCGGCGTAAGCGGCGTGGGGTATTTGCCGGAAACCACCGCGTTGGTCTGCCCATTGAAGGGAAACCGCTGCGACACGTAGTTCAAGGCAATGTTGCCCACAATGGCCGCCGAAGCCGCCCAGCGCCAGGCCCGGCTTTCAGTGGGGGCCGTCAACGCGTCAAAGGCAGCAGTAGAAGTAGAAGAGTTCATAAATCACAGATGGTGCAGATGAAGCCGCTGATAACGCTGATTCGTTCTACGATTTTGCGGTAAAGATGTCGGATAGATTCGGGCCTAGTTAGTTCAGTACTGGTTGTGCTGAACTAACTAGGCCCGAATCCTTTCATCCTCTACCTGATACGCCGGAACGAATTTGCGGCATCTGCGGCTGCATCTGCACCATCTGTGATTTACAGCTTCTCGGCCAGGAAACGGGCGGTGTGGTTGGTATCCTTGAGCTTTACCATCTCCTCGGGGATGCCCTCAAAAAGTAGGTGGCCGCCGTTGGTGCCGCCCTCGGGGCCCAGGTCAATTACCCAGTCGGCGCACTTGATGATGTCCATGTTGTGCTCGATGATGAGCACCGAGTTGCCCTGCTCCACCAGCGCATTCAGAGCCGTCATCAGCTTGTTGATATCGTGGAAGTGCAGGCCGGTGCTGGGCTCATCGAAAATGAACAGGATTTTATCGTTCTGCAGGGTGTTGCCCTTGGTCAGGAAGGAAGCCAGCTTCACACGCTGGGCCTCCCCGCCGCTCAGCGTATTGGCCGACTGCCCCAGGCGGATGTAGCCCAGCCCCACGTCATCCAAGGGCTTGAGGCGTTCCACAATTTTGGGCTGGTCCCGGAAGAACTCGATGCTGTCCTCGATGGTCATTTCAAGCACCTCGTTGATGCTTTTCTCCTTGTATTGCACGTCCAGCACGTCCTGCTTGAACTTGCGGCCCTCGCAGGCTTCGCAGGTCAGGTAGATGTCGGCCATGAACTGCATTTCAATCTTCACCTGACCTTCGCCCTGGCACACCTCGCAGCGGCCCCCATCAATGTTGAAGGAGAAGTGCGAGGGTTTGAAGCCCCGGGCCTTGGCCAGCTGCTGGTCGGCAAACAAGGTCCGGATGGCGTCGTAGGCTTTCACGTAGGTTACCGGGTTGGAGCGGCTACTCTTGCCGATGGGGTTCTGGTCCACGAACTCCACGTGCGTTACCTGTCCGTTCACGCCCGTGAGGCGGTCGAACTTGCCGGTGGCCTCGCCCGCGCCGCCGCCCAGCTGCTTGAGCAGGGCCGGGGCCAGAATCCGCTTCACCAGGGTGCTTTTGCCGGAGCCCGATACGCCCGTTACCACTGTCATCACGTTCAGCGGAAACTTGACGGATACGTTCTTGAGGTTGTTTTCGCGGGCTCCGGTTAGCTCCAAGGCGTTGCGCCAGGGGCGGCGCACCTTGGGTACTTCCACCGCCATGCGGCCGCTCAGGTACTGGCCAGTGTAGGTGTCCGACGTCAAGACCTCCGCATAAGTACCCTGGAACTGCAGGATACCGCCGCCGCTGCCAGCCTCGGGCCCGATGTCGATAATCTGGTCGGCCTGCTCCATCATCTTGTCCTCGTGCTCCACCACAATCACGGTGTTGCCGAGCTGCTGCAAGGAGCGCAACACGCCAATCAACTGCTCGGCATCCTTGGGGTGCAGACCAATCGAGGGCTCATCCAAAATGTACATGGAGCCCACCAGCGCCGAGCCGAGCGAAGTAGCCAACGAAATCCGCTGGCTTTCCCCGCCCGAAAGCGTGCTGCTGAGGCGGTTGAGGGTGAGGTAGCCCAGGCCCACCCGGTTCAAATACTCCAAGCGGTTGGTGACTTCCGTCACGAGGCGCTCGGCCACTTTGGCTTCGTGCTCGGGCAGGTCGAGAGTCTGGAAAAACTCCAGGGCCCGGCTTACCGGCAGCAGCACCAAATCGGTAATGCTCTGGCCCTGGATTTTGACGTACTGGGCATCTTTGCGCAGGCGGGTGCCGCGGCAGTCGGGGCAGGTGGTGCGGCCCCGGTAGCGGCTTTGTAGCACCCGGTACTGGATTTTGTGGGTCTGCTCCGATACCCACTTGAAGTATTTATCCAGCCCGTCGAAGTACTTGTTGCCCTTCCATAGCAACGTGCGTTCGGCCTCACTCAGCTCGTTGTAGGGCCGGTGAATAGGGAAATCGAAGCGGATGCCGTTTTTGAGCAGCGGCTTCAGCCACTCGCTCTGCTTGTCGGTGCGCCAGGGGGCAATGGCACCCTCGTACACCGTCATGCTCTTGTCGGGGATTACCAGGTCCTCATCAATGCCCAGCACCGAGCCGAACCCCTCGCAGGTCTGGCAGGCGCCGTAGGGGTTGTTAAAGGAGAAGAAGTTGACGCTGGGCTCCTCAAACACCAGCCCGTCCAGCTCAAATCGGTCGGAGAAAGTGCGGGTTTCCTCATCCATCTTCACGATGCAGGTACCGTGACCCTCGAAGAAGGCGGTCTGCACCGAGTCGGCCAGGCGGAACATGAGGTCCTCGTCGCCGGGCTGGATGGCGGTGCGGTCAATCATGATGAACACCTCCCCTTTCACCTCGGGCTGACCCTCGGCCAGTAGCTCCTCAATGAAGGCCGTTTCGCCGTTTACTACCACCCGGCTGTAACCCTTCTGCAGCAGCAAATCCAGCTCCTTGCTCATGGGGCGGCCATCCTGGGCGGGTTGCAGGGGGGCCAGCAGCATCACGCGGGTGCCTTCGGGCAGGCGCATGAGGGCGTCCACCACGTCGGCCACGTTGTCTTTCTTCACCTGCTCCCCGCTGATGGGCGAGTAGGTGCGGCCCACCCGCGCAAACAGCAGCTTCAGGTAGTCGTAGATTTCGGTGCTGGTGCCCACGGTGGAGCGGTTGTTCTTGATGCTGACCTTCTGCTCGATGGCAATGGCCGGCGAAATGCCCCGGATGTAGTCCACGTCGGGCTTGTCCATGCGGCCCAGGAACTGGCGGGCGTAGCTGCTGAGGCTTTCCACGTACATGCGCTGGCCCTCAGCGTACAGCGTATCAAACGCCAACGACGACTTACCCGAGCCCGACAAGCCAGTTACCACAATGAACTTGTTGCGCGGCAGGGCCACGCTGAGGTTTTTCAGGTTGTGAACCCGGGCGTTCTTAATCAGGATAAACTCGCGGGGGTCGAGTTGGTCAATAGGGTCGGCCGCGGGGGCGGTTACTTGCAGAGCGGAATTATTGGCCATAGGTCGGGTAACAACGACGGCTGGGGGTTTGGTTTCCCCAGGCTCGGTTTAGGTCAGGCGAAGGTACGGGGGATTGGCAGCGGACGAAACAGGCATCTTCATAACGGTACCCGATGCCCACAAATTCTTAACATTGCGTTACGTCACTCTATGTATTCCCGATGCCCGTTGCAAGTCCATTAGCTTCCCTATATACTGTTTTGCAAGCCGTTCGCGCCAACGCGGAAACCAACGCGCCGCTGCTCCGCAAAAACGAAGCGGCTACCCGTGCTGCCCTCATTGACCCCGTGCTACGGGCGCTGGGATGGGATACGGCCAACGTGCAGATGGTAGAGCCGGAAAAGACGATTGGCGGCGACCTGCGGGTTGATTATCTGTTGCGCGACACTACCGGCAAACCGCATCTAGTAATAGAAGCGAAATGCTTAGACGCCAGCCTAGACAAACACGGCTACGTGAGCAAAGTGCTGGGCTACGCGCTGGGATTCAAGGTGCAGACTGTTTTTATCACCGACGGTCTGAGTTGGCATTGCTATTCCAGCCTGCACAAAGGCAATACCGAAGCCATTACGTTTTCTTTGACCGATAATTTGTTGCCCGCCGCCTTACACCTGGTTCAGTGGCTGGATGCTGCCCAGAGCGGCTACGGCATCACCCTTCCGGCACCTCTGGCAATAGAAACAAGTACAGCTCCGGTCCTTACGAAGGCTATCAAGCATCCAAAGCCGCAGAAAGAAGCAGTTGGGCTAACCGAGTTTATTGAATTGACTCATATCAATACGCTACAATTACAGCCTGGCCAAAAACCCAAACAACTGCAGCTACCAGATGGGTCGATAGCGCCCGTGAAAACATGGAAGGATATTCTGGAGAAATCATGCGAATTTGTATTGCAGCACAATCAAGGCATTTCTCTTCCCTACCCCGATAAAGCCGGGAAAAAGAGGTTTTTGTTAGCTTATTCAAAACCAGAAGTTGGTTCGAGCACGCCTTCGTCCTACATGAAAAACCCCATTTTTATTTACACACATTATAGCGCTATGGATTGCATTGCCAATGCACTTCATATGCTCAAACTGACGCCTCATACATTGCAAAAAACAGTTCCAGGGGTCAGATTTTAACTCGCCCCTCTCTCGCTCGGCTATGTCTCTCTGGCTCAATTGGTACATGGATTGCGTCACGTACCTCATACCCCTGACATAAAGGATACGCCTTCACTGTCATAACGCAGTAAATCAAAGCTGCACCATCTGAAGCAATCTGGGTGGCGCGGTTGTCGTTCAGAGCGGGCGAGGCACTGCCTCCCGTCAGGGCCGGCACGTGTTGCGCTGCCCTACACTCGCGCCAGAAGGCAAATCACAGACGTACAACGTAATAAAGCGCACATAACTACATGTCCTGCGTGTGGTATGTCAACCACAGTAAATACTTCAATGGCAATCTAACAAGGACATATGCACTCATCTACTTCCCAGGAAATTGACCTGCTTCTGGAAAAGGCCAAAAGCTCTGGAAAAACTGAAGACCTCGCCGCCTTGTGGAAAGCAGCCCTGGAATTGCCACAGTGGCATTTTATAACGCGGCAAACAGCCAATATTGAAGACCGAAAACCATTTGTGGGCGTTCTGGACAATAAGCCTTGGATCTTCGTATTCACGGACCGACAGCGTGCACAGGAGTACGCGAGGACCATTACTGGTGGTGGATTTGTTGACGAAAGCGGTAACGTGTTGGTTATGTCCACCGACACCCCAAAGGCCATCGACTACCTATTGGCCCTGACCTCGCAGGGTGTGTACGGCGTCCGATTCAACGAACTGAATGGCTGGTTTTCCCCTCTCCAAAACCTGCCGGCAATTCTACAACACGTCCAGAGAGGCTGAGTAGCAGTAGCTCCATTAGGCACCTCTTGGGCCGGAATACCCATAAAACGGCACAGATGTATCCAACGCAACGCAAGGACGCACCCTCCTCGTAGGTATCATGGCGGGGCTACAGCACCGCTCCACCTCTCCTTGCTTTTGGATGAAAAAACGCCCCACTGTTCCTGCCTCACTATTATTGTTGCTGCTCAGCGGCTTTCTAGCTGTAACTGCCTGCCAAAAGAAAGCCAAGCCGACGGAGCAAACCCAGGTTCTGCCACAACGCCCAACGGAGTCTGTTTCGTCGGCCGAATCTGTTGCATCACCTGCCACTACCTACCCAATGGCGGCCGACCCAGTCGAAGCCGTCGTAACGGCCATCCGCCAGGAGTTTGCCCGCATCAACGCCGCGCCGCTGGACAGCTTGACAAAGCCGTTCCGCTGCGACACCGACGGCACCGTAACCTTCTATTCAGCCCAGGGGCGGGTGGTTAAAGTGGTTATTGACTGGGGCTTTTTGGGTGACGGCACCACTACTTCTGAGTACTATTACCAGAATAACAAGCTGATATTCTTCTACGAAACCTATACCGGTGGGCCAGCCGGGCTGCCAGAAACGACCAACGACGAAAGGATATACGTTCGGAATGACAAGGCCATCCGTTTCCTGAAAAACCACCGGGAAGCGCCCTGCTCACCCTGTACATTTGCCCGCACCTCGCGTCCCTACCGAATCCTGAATACCTTCAACGGCGGCGACGTAGAAGCGGCCCTCTGCCAGCAATAAGTAGCCGGCTCCCTTACTTTTTCAACCGTTTCCCTACTATCCGCGTCCAGACCGCATAGCCGGCGGGGGTCATGTGCAGGCTGTCGGAAACGTAGAACGGCGGCTGGGGCTTGCCATTTGGGCCTAGCAGCGGCGTAGCGGTATCCACGTAGCGCAGGTGCCTGGGGTGCTGCTCAATGTAGGCCCGAATGAGTTGGTTGGCTTCCTGCACTTTGGGGTAGAGCATCCAGCGCGAAGGGCTGGGCTTGATAGCCAGAAACACCAGCGGCACCTTGGGCAGCTTCTGCTGCATCAGCTTCTCAAAAGCCAAAAATGACTGAAACACCTCCTGAGGCGTAGCGCCGGAGCCGATGTCGTTGTCGCCCTCGTAGAGTATCACCTGCCGGGGGTGGTAGGCTACCACCAGCCTATCAAAGTAGTAGAGGGCATCGGGGAAGCGGGAGCCGCCGAAACCCCGGTTGAGCACCGGCCGATTGGCAAAATCCTGCTGTAGGGTTTCCCATTTCCGAATAGACGAGCTGCCGTAAAATAAAATGGGGTGCTTGGGTGGAGGTGTAAGGCTATCCTGACGGGCAAAGGCGCGTAACTCCTCGGTCCACTGGGCGGGGTTGGTAGGTGGAGCCTGAGCGGCGGCCATCTGCGCCGTAGCGGCCAATGCCAGGCCCGTAACTACTGAGAAAAACCGACGAAAAGAACGTGAAATCATAGCGGAAGTAAGCAGAACAATACTCTCCCGCCCGGCACAGCCGGTGGGCAAACGGAGGAAAGTCGGAAACTAGCTCCGGTGGTTGCTCCTGCCTATACTCCGGCTTGCGCGGGTGGCTGCCACCAAACATAGCAGCCATTTAATACTTTATCCATGGTTCTTGACCGGCGGATTACAAAGTTTTTTCGGCTTTTCCGGCGGCTATTCCCCGTTCTGCCCGCACTTGCGAAACCCAGGCTGGCATGTGTGCGTCAAGTTTGATATTTTCAGACGTATGTTGCCCTGGCGACAGTAAAATACCCTTCTCGTTTTTCACTTTATGAAGAAACTCCTACCCGTATTTCTTCTGCTCGGACTGCTACTATGGCTGATTCCTGGAGCAGTGCTGGCCGGTGATTCTCCCGCTCCGCTGAACGGCCAGTGGAAGGGGCCGCTGAAAGTACCTGGCGGTCAGCTTACGCTCATCATCACAGTGGTTCCGCTTTCCAACGGCACGTACTACGCCGCCCTCGATGCCCCCCAGCAGCGCATCAGCCGCATGCCGGCCGAAGTAGCCCTGAAGGGCACTGACATCACCATTAGCATACCGCAGGCTGGCAGCAAGTTTGTAGGCAAGGTGAAAGATGGTGGGGCCACGTTTCAGGGCACCTGGACGCAGCCCGGCCTCACCACCCCGCTCACGCTGAGCCGCATGAAGCCTACGGCCCAGCCCGTAGCTGCCAGCAAGCCCCGCCTGACTCCGCCTTACCGGGAGGAGGAAGTTAAATTTCTGAACACGAAAGCCGACCTGGCCCTGGCCGGCACGCTGACCATTCCGGCGGGCCCCGGCCCCTTCCCGGCGGTGGTACTCCTCTCCGACAACGGCCCCCAGAGCCGCGACGTGGAGCAGCAGGACTACCGCATGTTTGGCTCCTTGGCCGACTACCTCACCCGCCGGGGCATTGCCGTGCTGCGCTTTGATGACCGGGGTGTGGGCAAATCCCAGGGCAACCACTTCTCCACCACTACCGTGGATTTGGTGACGGACGCCCAGGCCGCCATGGTATACCTGCGGGCCAAACCCCTCATCGACCAGCGCTATATTGGACTGGTGGGCCACGGCGAAGGAGCCAACGTGGCCCTGCTGGCCGCCGCCGAACAGCAACCTGCCACCCCGGCTTTTGTGGTGTCGTTATCGGGCTACGGCGTGCCGGGCCGCGACGTGATTATGCGCCAGCAGCTGGAGATTATGCGCCTCATCGGCTCCAATCCGGCCCAGGTGAAAGCCGCCCTGGAGCTGCACAAGGAAATGGTAGACATCATCCGGCAGACCCCCAACGACAACCAGGCCCGGGGCAAAGTGGCCGCTACCCTGCGCTTCAACAACACCGATATGGACCCCCACATGGCCCGGGCGCGCGCCGTGCAGCTGACCTCACCCTGGTCGCGCTACTTCTTGGATTTCGACCCCACCCGCAGCCTAGCCGACGTGAAATGCCCGGTACTGCTGCTGGGTGGCTCCAATGATTTGCAGGTGGACTCACAGCAGAACATGGCTCCGCTTAAGCAGGGGCTGAAAAACGCCAAGGTGAAATCGACGAAGCTGGCGGGCCTCAACCATTGGTACCAGCCCGAAATGAAGGACTGGCCGGTGGTGAACGGGGAGCAGCAGCCGGTATTCTCGCCCAAAGCCCTGGACACCATGCGTGAATGGATATTCGCTAGCACGGAGCGGCCCCAGCCAGCGCCCTCCACCGGCAACACCGCTGATAAACCCTCAGCCCCCGCTAAAACGGCTAAAAAGGCTCCCAAATCGGCCCAGGCCAGCCGCTAGAAAGTACTTACCCCAACAAGCACCAGGAGCCTTAGCTTCTGGTGCTTTTTTGTAGCCTGACTGAGCCTCCTGCGGAACCCACCGGGTTACTCGCGTCGTTTATAGCAGCCCATGCCTTCCCTCCGCGCCGACTTACACGATTTGCTGACGTTTGAAATGCTCAGCCGGCATACGCTCGATATTCTGCGGCACAAGTATAGGGTGAGTGAGGGGGAGTTGTTTTCGGCGCTGATGCAGGTGCTACGGGAACAGCGGGCCAATACCGGGCCGCCGCTGCCCCCATCCAAACCCGGCGCGTTGGTGTGCGGACCTGATGAGCACATTTGCCGGCATTGCGGGGAGATTTTCCCGAAGCCGGCCGCCATGAAGCACCTCTGGCAGGCCCACGACTTAGTAGTGCGCCGCAACCCGGAAGCTCATTATACCACTGATGTCCGGCTGGCGGCGCTGTACCGGGAGGCCACGGCCGCCGGCACCGATTTGCGGTTGGTAATTTCGGCCTGGGAGGCTATGCTGAATGTAGAACGGCGCTATACCCCCATCCGGGCGGCGCACCAGCGGCGCTACCTGGTGCGGCGGCGCGGCTATACCATTCTGGTGGTGGGCAGCACTGCCCTCAACGGCCAGTATCAGCGCCACGACCTTAACCAGGACAGCCAGCGCCAAGGCTTTGTGCGTTGTTTGCGGGGCACGTTCGTGCTGGTACCCATGCGGGCCTGAGGAAGTAGTGCTTCAGCCGGGCCGGGTGTATCCAACCTCAGCGGCTTGCGTAGCAGGAAGTATTCACTCTCGTTTACCCTCCTCCGCTATGCCCCGTTACGTTTTCGCCGCTTCCGCCCTGCTTCTCCTAGCCGCCTGCCAGGGCCGGGAGCAGCCTTTCGGCACCGGCTCCCAAAATTCTGCTCCCGACAAAGACGCCGGAGCCGCCACCCTGCAGTTGGCCGGCGTGTACGCCGATACAGTGCCCTGCAACGACTGCCAGGGCATTGCCACCCGCCTCACCCTCAAGCCCGACAGCCTGTATGAGCTGCAGGAACTCTACTTGGGCCGCACCTCCCCCGTAAACTACCGCCGTGGCCCTTGGCGGGTACGGGGCCAGGTTGTAACCCTGGAGCCCAGCGGCAACGACCCCGTGCGGCGCTACCAGGTGGCCGGCAGCCGCACGCTGCAGCTTCTGGATGCCAATGGGGAGCCCCTGCCCACCTTCGGGCTGCGCTACCGCTCCGATGGTAACTTGAGCGAAGCCGGTACCCGCCGGGAGTTCACTGGTAAATACACCTACATGGCCGATGCGGCGGTGTTTGAGGAATGCGGCTCCGGTAAACGGTACGCGGTAGCTTTGGCCGGGGGCGTAACCGCCGACTTAGAGAAACGCTACACCGACACGCGCAAAACAGCGGGCCAGCCCGTATTTGCCCGCGTGCAGGGCGAATTGCAGCAGCAGGCCGGTACCAACGGCCAGGCCCCTACCCAAGCCCTGGTCATCAGCCAGATTTTGGAAATGAAGCCTGACCCCATCTGCCCCCAGGCACAAAAACAAGCCTTCCAGCAGTAAGAAGCTACTTTGCGGCACCAAGCAAAAGGCCCGGGCGGAAATTCCGCCCGGGCCTTTTGCTTGGGTTTTGATGCTTGCACTACGCGGGCTTTTTTTCCGGGGTCATATCCAGTTGACGCAGCTTATCGGCTTTCAGCGCGGTTATGCCCACTACCACAATGGTCATGATACCGCCGAATACGACCGAGGCCGTGGTGCCCAGCCACTTGGCCATAGCCCCCGACTCAAACGCCCCAATTTCGTTGCTGGAGCCAATGAAGATGTTGTTGACGGCTGACACCCGACCTTTCATGTAGTCGGGGGTGAACGTCTGGAGCAGAGTGGCGCGCACAATCACCGATACTGAGTCGAATACCCCCGTCAGGAACAGCAGGCCCAACGACAAGTAGAAATTGCGCGACAGGGCAAACCCGATGGTAGCCAGCCCGAAGCCGGCTACGGCCCAGAGTAACTTGCGCCCGGCGTGGCGCCGCAGCGGGAAATATGTGAGCAGCAATGCCATCAGTACCGAGCCTACTGCCGGGGCCGCTTCCAGGTGGCCCAGCCCCGAGGCTCCCACTTTCAGAATCTTCTCCGCGAATACCGGCAGCAGCGCCACCGCCCCACCAAACAGCACCGCAAATAAATCCAGGGACAGCGCCGCCAGCACCAATTGGTTGCCGAATATAAACCGCAGGCCGCTACTCAGGCTTTCCACAAAATCGGGGGCGGGCGCACCTTCCCGGGTTGGTAGCGGGTGCGAGGTCAGGCTGATAAACAGCCCCAGGGAAACTATCAATAGCCCGGTAGCTACAGTGTAGGCGTTGGCCACGCCCAAGTGCGCAATCAGGTAGCCCCCAATAACCGGCCCTATCACTGAGGAGCCCTGCCAGGTAGTGCTGTTCCAGGTAATGGCATTGGCTAGCTTATCACGGTCGGGTAGCAGCTGGGGCATGTAGGCAAACAAAGCGGGCCCCAGAAATCCACGAGCAATACCACTCACAAAAATCACGGCGTAAATCGGCAGTGTGCCCATTTGCCCGATATCCAGCACCCGCTTCTCTACTCCCCAGGCCAGCCCGGATAACACCACGGCGCACAGCAGCAGCAGGGTCACGGCCGCTACTACAATATTCTTGCGCTTCATCGAGTCGGCTACGTGGCCTGCGTACAAGGACACGGCAATGCTGGGAATGGCTTCCGTGAGGCCAATCAGGCCCAGTGCCCAGGGGTCGTCGGTGAGTTTGAACAGCTGCCAGCTCACCACCAGCCCCTGAATGCGGGTGGCCATCACAAAACTGGCCCGGGCCCCGATGAACCGCCGGAAATCGGGGATGCGCAGCGCGGCGTACGGGTCGTGGCCCGGCGTAGCGGGGGAAGCGGGAGCAGTCATGGCGCGGCGGGCCGGGAAGGAAACGGCCCGGCAAAGGTAGCGTGCCCCTGTTGCCGCGAAGCTCGGCCATGTCGTTTTTATCAGTTTGAGGCAACTCATTGCCCATCCTGCCAAGCCGCTTGCAGGGGTTTTTCGTATGCAGATACCTGACCATCCTGGGCAAGATGTTTATGTGCTGGCCCAAGCTCCTTGCCGCGCTTCCTGCTCTTTGTTCCTGCTCACGTATGAAGCCACCCTCCACTTCAGCTCTGCCCTCTTTCCTATCGTTGCAGGTGCGCCCAGAGCTGGCCGTGGCCATCATTCGGTGGTTGCGGCCCGTATCAGCCGCCGAGTTGCAGCAGGGTTACCAGCTACTGCTGCAACAGGCCCAAACCGGGCACTACTGGTTGGTTGACCTACGCCAGCGCGGCCCGGCCAGCGAGGATGATACCCATTGGGTACTCACCCAATTTATTGGGAGCCTGGCCCGGCAAACGGGCCAACGCGTGTACCTGGCTTTTTTGGTAGCCGCCGGACAGTTGCATGCGGACGAGCAGCAGTCCGGCTCCCCTATGGTTCAGAACGAGCAGGCTCACGTCCGGCTGTTCGGGGAGGAAGCACCCGCCCTTCACTGGCTGGCCAGCCGCCGCCAGCATCATAGCGCTTAAACACTGCCTATCTCTCACTTTTCCATACCTCAGTTATATGCTCCGCACCCCTTTACCCGTATCCGTATTGCTGCTCAGTGGCCTGTTTGCTTGTGCAGCCTTCTCCTCGGCACATGCCCAAACCCAGCCCACCGCCACTGCGCAACCAGCAGCCCAATTGAAGGATGGCGCCTTCCGGCGTGAGGGCAAAACGTTCCGGCTGCAAGCTGGGCAGGTGTTTACCCTCACGGCACCCGTGCGCTTTGCCAACGGCCTCACCTTGCGCCCCGATGGTATCATGGTAAGCAAAAACGGTAACCGCCAACTGCTGGAAAACGGCAAAGCCATTAACATGCAGGGCGACGTGGTGCTGTACCGCGACGATATGATGACCCCCGAAGCCATTACTCGCCACGATGAGCAAACTACCGGTGCAGCCGGAACTACTACCATAACCATTCCGGCGGCCGTAAACCTCTCCGCTCTTAGCGCGGAGCTGCAACGCACTGCCCAGCGTTTCGAGCAGTTACGGCAGCTCAGTCAGCTGCTTAACCAGCGCACCAGTGCCGCCGCCGCCGGTACCACCCCTCCCCCCGCCCTGGAAAGCCAGATCCGGGAGCTGAGCCAACAGCTGCGCCCATAATGCACGGTTCTTGCATAGCCTCTGCTACAGGTAGTTGACTATCTGGCAATTTGCCCAAAAGCCTGTTTTCCACGCCAGCAACGTGGTTGCGCTGGGCTTAACTGGACGCAATGCAGTATATAGAATTCCGTATGCCTGATATTAAGGTTTAGGGTCTTCGAAAATAATTTTGGCATTTGCACGTGGTACCCGTTGTGTTTGGCGCGGCGGTTCTCTACATTTGGTTTTAGCGGCATCTTCACGCATCCTTCATTCAGGTTTTCACTGGCAACTGCATTCTATGGCCTAAAGCTCTACGTCCCCTTTACTTTCGTAGTGTTTATGGAAACCATGCAGCCGAGCGACTCCGCTCTCATCTCGCGCTATATTGCCGGCCAGGAAGATGCCTTTGCTCAGTTACTTGAGCGGCACAAGGCCCGCGTATTTACCACTATCATGCTCATTGTTCGCGACGAAGACGTGGCGGAAGATTTGCTGCAGGATACATTTATCAAGGCCGTCCACACTATGAAGAGTGGGCGCTACAACGAAGAGGGGAAATTTTCATCGTGGATTTGCCGGATTGCGCATAATTTAGCCATTGACTGCTTCCGCCGCGAAAAACGGAGTCCTTTGTTGAACCTTGACACAACAAGTCATGCGTTCAACTCGTTGTCGTTGGCAGAAGAAGGGGCTGAAGCGGCGCTTACCCGGGAAGAAACCCACGCGCGGCTTCGGGAACTGATTCAGGAGCTGCCCGCGGCGCAGAAGGAAGTCCTGATCATGCGCCATTACGGCGACATGAGTTTTCAGGAAATAGCCGATGCAACGGGGGTCAGCATTAACACTGCGCTGGGGCGTATGCGCTATGCGCTGATCAACCTGCGGAAAAAGATGGCCGCACAACCCGTTTTCTATGATCAAAACCTTTACCCACGAGACGCTGCTCCGGTACGTGTACAACGAATTGCCAGCTAAGGAGCACCAACAAGTAGAACATGCCCTCTTGCACGATGCCGAATTAGCGGCCTCCTGCGCCGATTTGCTACTGGCCCAGCGCGCCCTCAACGACTTGCGCCGCGCCCCCAGCAAGCGCACCACCGACTCCATCCTGCAGTATTCCCGCACCTTTCTGCGGAAGGAATAAGACTGGTTTCCAGTTGAAATTTACAGCGCCGCGAAGTTACTGAGTAGGTAACTTCGCGGCGCTGTGCTTTTTGGTACTGCCATAGTTGCTGTTAGTTGCCTTTAGCCATGCGTAAGCCCGAGCGTTACCGCCATTTCATCGAGTATTTCACCACCCATTTCCCAGAGCCCGAAACAGAGCTGCACTATGCCAACCCCTACGAGCTGATTGTGGCCGTAGTGCTCAGCGCCCAGTGCACCGATAAACGTGTGAACCAGGTGATGCCTGCCTTGGTGCAGCAGTTTCCCACACCCGAGCACCTGGCCGCCGCCTCTGCCGAGGATATTTTCCCTTTTATTCGCAGCGTATCTTATCCCAACAACAAAGCCAAGCACCTAGCCGGCCTGGGCCGGATGTTGGTGCAGGATTTCGGGGGTGAGGTACCTAGCTCTATTGAGGAGTTACAGCGCTTGCCCGGTGTCGGCCGCAAAACGGCCAACGTGGTGGTATCAGTCATTTACAACCAACCAGCCATGGCCGTGGATACGCATGTATTCCGGGTGTCGCACAGGTTGGGGCTGGTGAGCAAAACGGCTACCACCCCTCTGGCCGTGGAAAAAGAGTTGGTTCGCTATACCCCTACTGACCTGATTCCGAAAGCGCACCACTGGCTGATCCTGCATGGGCGTTACATCTGCGTGGCCCGCACGCCCAAGTGCGCTGTATGTCCACTCACAAGTTGGTGCAAATACTACGCTGAGCTAGAAAGTAAAAACTCGCTGAAGACAGCAAAACCTGCCAAAACTGCCTCAATATCAATCTATAATAACCCAAGTAGTACAACTTAGTATAAAAGTAGTACTCCTGAGCTCATAAGTTCCCTACTGTCCTTTAGCCGCGCTCTGCAAAATTTGCTGCATGCGGGCTCCTATCAGTTGCCGGTCAAATTCTAGCCGGGCCACTATTTTTCCTTGCTCCCCGGCGGCCAGCACCTGGGTAGAGTTTGCCAGCACCTGCGCCAGCAGTTGGGCCAGTGCGGGCGCATCACTGGCGGGTGAATACCAGCCGCAGCAGTGTTGCTCAACAAAGCGCTTCGTCCAGCCCGGGTTAGTTACCACTACCGGCGTACCAACCACCAAGCTGTCGTAGAACTTAGCGGGGGAATTGGCGTCCAGCACGGGCAGGCCCAGGAAGGGCGCCACTGATATGGTGGCTAGCCGAAACCAGGAGAATACTGCGTGACGCGGTTGCGGAGGTACTACCCGGATGAACGGGTGACGGGCAGCTGCTTGCGCCAACTGGTCATCGAAGTACCCGTGACCTATAAATACCCATGCTACATCAGGGCAGGTTGGGGCCAGCAGCACGGCCGCCTCCAGTAGCAGCGGAATATCGTTGGCCCGCCCAAAAGTACCAGCATACAGCACTACCCGCTTGCCCTGGAGTTGCCAATCCCGGCGCAAGGCCTCCACGGTTTCGTTTGTAGCCCGGGCCGCCAACTCCAAATCGGTACCGTTGAGGAGGGTAAATACCTTTTGGGAATCAAAAGACCGGGGTAGCTTTTTGCCCACGGCCTGCACATACTCCGTCATATCGGGCGAGAGAGTGACAATAGACGTTGCCTGCTTATACAGCCGGGCCTCCATCCGAAACAGTTGCTGCTGGGCCAGGCGGTTGGGCACGGCCCCCATGGCAATAGGGAAAGAGGGCCACAAATCCTGCACTTCAAATACCCAGGGCACCCGCCGCCAGCGGGCTACCTGGGCAGCAGCCCAGGCGGCTGTAAGCGGGGTGCTGATACCCCATATCACGTCGGGCCGAGCAATGCGCAGGCCTTGCCGCACGGCATAAGCGGCGTATTGGGCGAAGGCCAGACCCCGCCGGGCTACGCCCATGCGATTTTCGTAGGGCACATCGGCCGCGTGCAGCTCCACTCCCTCGGGCACCCAGGCAAACTCCTGGGTAAGGCGCTGCCGCTCCCAGGTGCGGGTGGTGATGAGTGTTACGTGGTGGTGCCGGGCCAGCTGCGCCAACAACGAATAGTGCCGGCTGGTAGCCGGACAATCGGGGTTGGTGTGGTACTGGCTAAAGACGGCTATGTGCATCTGGTTACGTTAAAAATCACCGCCCCAAATTCTACTACCCTACAAACCGCCCGCAACCCTGCATTCACTTTCTAACTCACCCGACCCCGATTCACCTTGGGGCGGTAGCGTGACTCATTGAGGATACGCTGGGTGTTTTTCTCGGCCATCAACTGTTTCAGCGTCACGTTGGGGTGCTCGTTCATGTACTTGCGCACAATCTGCCAGCCCACCCAGGCCCCTACCCGGCCGGGGCAGGTTTTGTCGATTTCCGGGATATTGGGCCGCTCCCCAATGTATTTCTGGATGGTAAAGGGAGCAGTGGTATAGAGCAGCTTCTTCTCGATGAAATGCGCCCATATTTTGCCCTCGTTGAAGTACACTCCCGCCATTTCCTTGTCAGAATAGCCCATCAGCAGGGAGTCGGCGGTGCAGGGTAGTACTTTTTCGGCGAAGTACAGTGCCTTACCAAACTGCACCATTTCGCCGAGCATGGTTTGGTTGGTGAGTTGTTTCTGGTTGTATTTGCTGCTGATGGCCAGGGCCACCGTGGGTACCAGGTGCTCGGGTGTGTAGCGCCGCAGAATATAGCCCGGCACGTTGGGCCGGTACGCAGCCTTAGGCCCCACAAAGAAGTCGGTACTGAGCACCATTAGGCTGTCGTTTACAAACACATCCTGACTGAGCCCGCTCACGAACGTTTTGACGGGCGGCACCCGAAAATCGGGGAAATTGTACCGGATATACTGAAACATAGGCTTCAGCTGTTTCTCCAGCGCCGGCGTAGTGAAAGTGCTATCGGCCTGAGCGCCGAGTTTTTGCAGCCCCACATTAGTAGCCAGGCGCGCCAGCGTGGTAGCCAGCCCCGGAGGCGGATACTGCCCGCTTTGCAAAAAATGCCGGGCAAACAATGGGTGCTGCTGCACAAACTGCCCCGCATCGGCCGGGGATTTAATCTGGAAAAAAGGCTTTTCCAGGCGCTCCAACTGCACCGGCGCGGTCACCTTGGCCACGTCGGGGTTCATTTCGCAGCTTTCCTGGCCTTGGCTGCAGGCCAGCAGGGTGATGGAGGCTACCACCAAGGCTGCCAGGGTACGCAAACGGACAGGAATATGCATCACGCTTCTATCTTTGGGGTGAAATTAGCCAAAACCAAACGGCCAGCGGCCGTAGCTTCGTGTTTCTCATCACCGTAATTCTGCAGCTGTTATGAAAAAAGCCCTGCTTGCCCTCGTTTTCAGCGCTGCCACCATTGGGGCGGTATCGGCGCAGGTTGAAATCGGTTTGAAGGTTTCGCCCTCTGTCACCCACCTGCGCACCGATTCGCCTAGTGCGTACGGTTTCGAAAACCAGCAGTCCAAGGTGGGCATTGGCGGTGGTATTATCGTCGATTATTTTTTTGGCCAGAACTACGCCTTTGGCACCGGCCTGGAACTGACGGGCAAAGGCGGTACCATCAGCTACTTCGACCCAGCCCGCAATGCCCGCATTGAACAGAAAATTGGTCTGCAGTACCTGCAGGTGCCACTTACGGTAAAGCTATTCACCAACGATATTGCTACCGATACCAAGCTGTATTTCCAGCTGGGCGGCACCCTGAATGCTGCCATTGCCGGCCGCATCAACGGCGAAAAACGATACGTTGACCCCACTACTACCCAGGAAACCAAGGCGGCCAAGCACGTAATCATTCCGGATGCGGGCTTGCGTGGGGCTTTCGGAGTAGAGTACCAGCTTGGCCAGAGCACGAAGGTGCTGCTGGGCCTTAGCTACAACCGGGGGTTGTTCAACATCGACAATTACTTTGAGGATGAGCGAGGCTTCAAGGATGTGGAGCTCAAGAACAGCGAGTTTGCGCTGGATTTGGGTCTCAAATTCTAGCTCTCGGATTTCCGCACGCCAACGCCCGCAACGCCTTCTGGCGTTGCGGGCGTTGGCGTTCTATGCAGAAACAGGCTTAGTAATGTGCTGGCTACTTACGTGCCAGGTACTTGCTGGCGGTGGCAGATAGGCTCTGGAATACCAGGGACAGTACGTTATTGTGCAGTATCCGTCCACTGCCAACAGCTATGCACAAACGGCTTACTACTTTGTTGGGCGAGGATTCTGCCTGTTTTAACTGATTTTGGGGCGCCGGCCGGAGCTACTTTATTTACTCACCTATACCTTGCGCTATCAAATCTGCAACGTTCCGCGCTCTGCAGAGAATTGTTGTATTTTCTGCCTTCCTCGCCTGCTATGCCCGCTTCATTTACCTGTGTTATCGTTGATGACAACGAAATCAACCGGCTGACGCTGGAGCATATGGTGGAGTTGACTCCGGAGCTTACATTAATGGCTTCTTTGGCTGGCAGCCTGGAGGCGCTGCAGTACTTCCGTCAGGGAGGGCAGGCCGATTTACTGCTGTTGGATATTGAAATGCCTCACCTCACGGGTCTGGAGCTAGCCCGCTTACTGCCGCAGCCAGCCCCGGCGGTTATCATGGTTACCACGCACCGGGATTTTGCCGTAGATGCCTTTGAACTACAGGTCGTCGACTACCTGGTCAAGCCAGTTGATCTGCCTCGTTTCACCCAGGCCGTCACCAGAGCCCTGGACCGCCACCAGTTGCAGGTAGCCGCCGTGGCTCCTGCACCCGTAATTGACACGCCAAGCTCAGAGCTTTTTATCAAGGTAGGCACCAAAATGCTGCGCCTTGATTTCAATGAGGTGCTGTTCATTGAGGCCATGTCCACGTATTCCATTTTGGTCACAGGTACGCAAAAGCACATCGTATATATGACCCTCAAGGCCCTCACCGACCGGTTGCCCTTTGCGCATTTTGTGCGGGCCCACCGGAGCTACATCGTCAATACTCAGCGCATTGATGCCATTGAGGATAACATGTTGCAACTGGGTAAGTACGAGGTGCCCATTGGCAAATCCTATCAGGAGGAATTTTACCGCCAGATACGCGGCCTGTAACGGCGAGTTACTCCTGCGGCAACTCGCGGGGAAGCTCCTGCAAGGCGCGTTTTACCTGGGAAACCACCCGGGCCACCGCCTCATGAGCCGGCACCTGCTCGGAGCCGACTGCCGGAACGTGCTGCTCCAGCTGCTGCATGGCCCCGGCTACCTCCCGCACCCCTAACGACTCAATACCCGGTTTGATGTGGTGAATGATGGCCGCCACCTGCTGCCAGTCGCCAGCAATGGCGGCGGCTTCCAGCTGCGAGAGGCTGGCCGGAACGTTGCTTAGGAAGGAGCGAATAATTTTGAGCACGAAGGCTTCGCGGCCGTGCGATAAAGCCCGCAGCTTGGTAAGGTCGTAGCTGTTTGTTGCCGGCGCCGCCGTGGGCATTAATTTCTCCAATACCTGGTATAGCTCCGCCTCCTCAAACGGTTTAGTCAGGCACTCATTCATCCCCGCAGCCAGGTACTTGGCACTGTCGGCCCGGAAGGCATTAGCCGTGAGGGCCAAGATGGGTACGTTGGCTTTAGCGGCATCGGGCAGCTCCCGAATGAGGGCCGTAGCCTCCAGCCCACTCATACCCGGCATCTGAATATCCATCAGGATAACATCATAGTCGTGCTGCTGATACATGGCTACACCCTGAATCCCGTCTTCCGCCTCGTCCACCGTCACGCCCCACTCTTCCAACAGCATGCGCGCCACGTCCCGGTTCACTTCGTTGTCTTCCACCAGCAGCGCGCGGCGGCCCTGTAAAGTCCCGTTATCAAAGGCAGAGGTAGCTACCTGCGTACTGACCGGAACACTGCGCGGCAACGTGAGCTGAAACCGAAAAGTACTGCCCTGGCCTAGCTCGCTTTCTACTGCTAGGGTGCCCCCTAGTTGCTCTACTATAGCCCGCGAAATACTCAAGCCCAATCCAGTGCCACCAAACCGCCGGGTGGTGTCGGCGTAGGCTTGGGTAAAGCCCTCAAAAATGCGCTGCTGCTGCTCAACCGGAATGCCGATACCAGTATCAGTTACCGAAAACTCTACGGTAAGCGTTTCGGGCGTTTCGGTTAGCTGCTGGCCTACCACGGTGATATGCCCCCCCCGAGCCGTAAACTTCACGGCATTGGCCAGCAGGTTGATTAACACCTGGTTGATGCGGTACGGGTCGCCGAGTACCCAGGGTATAGGGCAAGATTCTTTCAGAGGTACCCCCGTTACCGTTATTCCTTTCTCAATGGCCTGGTGCACCAGCGGCTGAATAGCCTCCCCCATGGAATCACAGAGGTTGAAGGGCGTTTGCTCAAACTCCAGCTTACCGGAGGTTATTTTGGCCATGTCCAGCACATCGTTGATGATGCTGAGCAGATGCTGGCCGGAAGTCCGGATGACGCGCAGAAACTCCTGCTGACGCGCATCCAGGCGCGTTTTGCTGAGTTGGGTAGCCATACCCAGCACTCCGTTCATGGGCGTGCGGATTTCATGGCTCATGTTAGCCAGAAAGTTCTCCCGGGCCCGCACCGCCGCCTCAGCTTCGTCTTTAGCGTGATTGAGCTCCTGCTCGGCCAGGATGCGTTTGGTAATGTTGATGAGGTACAGGTTTACGTAGCTCTCCTCCGGAAACGGCATCACAAACACCGCGTAAAAACTAGTACCTACCGGAATATCTACCTGCCAGGGGGCATTTTGGGCCAAGGCCGTAGCTGCCAGCCGTTGTGCCTTGGCCAGCAGGCGGTTCTGGTCGGTTTCGCTGAGGCTGGCGTGCAGGGCACTTGCCGAGGGATTGTTATATAGTACCTGCCCCTCAGCATCAATCCGGAAAATGGGATTTGGGTTTTGGCCGGGAATGCTGGCTACCGCCCGCAACTGCTCCGTAGCCCGGTGGTACTCCGTAATATCCCGAAACCGGATCATAGTGCGGGCACGTAGGCCATTCACCTCCTGCACCGGCACGAAGTCACGCTCCAGCACCCGCCCGTCGCTTAGTTCCAGCTGTTCATTGAAAACCGGCTCACCCTTGGCGCGCAGCTCGTGCACCCGCTGCTCAAAGGCCAGCTGATCGGCGGCCATACCAAACATAACCGCCGCCATTTCCTGCCAGGGCTGCCCAATCCAGTGACTGGCCGAATGCGGCATATCCCACAGGGCACAGCACCGCTCATTCACCAACGCAATGCGCCCCTCCGGATCAATCAGGATGACGCCTTCCTGGGCCTGACTAATCAGGTGCTGGAGCCGCGTTTCCAGGGTGTATGCATCTTCTTTCACCTGCCGCAGCTCCTGCTCCAACTCCTGAATTCGCTGGTACGCTTGCGCGGCATCTGCAAACTGAGGCGGAACAGAGGGCGGAAAGGTCATAGCGTAGTAGGAGGACGACGTGCTTGCCCGCAAGTACGGATACCCTCGCTGAATGAACCGCCATTCTGGCTGAATAGTAGTTTTTTCCTGCCTAACGTCAGTTTCCCGCAACTAAAGCCGCCAAGCGAAATTTTCCATGTTTCATTCCTTGGCACAGGAAAAAGCCCGCCTTGCTCTCAGCAACGCGGGCTTTTCTTCTATCAGGAGGAGTTTTCTCGCAGAAAAAATCCGTCAGTCAGTTATTTCCAGTTCCCGGTCCTGCAACCGGCTCATGGCCGCCGCGGCCGAGTGCAGCTCGATTTCCTCGCCGTGCTCGTCCTCAATGCGGTACTCAGTGAGGCCCAGACTAGTGTCCTTCATCACCTTCACCCACTTGTAATACTTCAAGTACCATTTCATCTGCCGGCTTACCAACCCTTTGGTATAATAGGCGTGCAGGAAAGGATGCACCGAAAGCGTAATACCCGACTGGTTTTGGGCTACCAGCAGGTCGTCAATGCTGTTGTCGATTTCGTCCGTCACGAGGATGGAAGCGGAAATCTTGCCCGTGCCGCCGCAGGTGGGGCATACCTCACCGGTGACAATGGCTTCGGCCGGCCGCACGCGCTGCCGGGTAATCTGAAGCAGGCCAAACTTGGTGATGGGCAGAATGGTGTACCGGGCCTTGTCATGTTTCATGATGCTGTGCACGGTATCCTCCACCTTCTTGCGGCTCTCGCCCGACTTCATATCAATGAAGTCGACGACGATGATGCCGCCCATGTCGCGCAGCCGGAGCTGGCGGGCTACTTCTTTGGCGGCCGCGAGGTTCACGTGCAGGGCTGTGGCCTCTTGGTCGCCTTCCTGGTTGCTCTTGTTACCGGAGTTTACGTCGATAACGTGCAGAGCTTCCGTGTGTTCAATGACTAGGTAACCACCGCCGGGCACGGTTACGGTTTTGCCAAACAGCGTTTTCAGCTGTTTTTCAATACCGTGCTGCTCGAACACTTTTACCTTGCCGGTGTGCAGCTTCAGTAAGCCCAGCTTGTCGGGCGCAATCTGCTGCAGGTAGCTGCGCATTTCCTCGTACATCGGGGCCGAGTCCACGGTAATGGCATCGAACGACTCGTTGAGCATGTCGCGCAGCATGGAGGAGGTGCGGCCCAGCTCGCCCAGAATCTTGTCATTGGGTTTCCCCGCCTTCAGATTCTGAAACAGCGTGTTCCACTTCTCTACCATATTCTGCATATCACGGTCGAGTTCAGCCACCTCGCGGCCCTCGGCCACCGTGCGGATGATCACGCCAAAATTGTCGGGCTTGATGGAGGCAATGAGCCGCTTGAGCCGCTCCCGCTCCGTCTTGCTGACAATTTTCTTGGATACGCTGATGGTGTTGGAAAATGGCACCAGTACCAAGTAACGGCCAGCCATGGAAATATCCATGGACAAGCGGGGGCCCTTGGTAGAAATCGGCTCCTTGATGATTTGCACCACCAGTTGCTGGCCCTTCTTCAGGGCGTTGTCGATTTTGCCGACTTTGTCGAGCGTCCCGTCAAACTGGAAGGTTTTCAGGGGGCCGACGGGTATTTTCTGCGAGTGTACGCCTTTGCCCCACTTCACCAGGGAAGGAAAGTTTTCCCCTAGGTCGCCGTAGTGCAGAAAGGCATCTTTTTGGTACCCGATATCAATGAACGCGGCGTTCAGACCGGGCATAACTTTCTTGACCGTACCCAGGAAAATGTCACCAACCGAGTAGGCGGTGTCATTGCGGTCGAAATGATATTCGATGAGCCGCTTGTCCTGTAGCAGGGCAATCCGTTCTCCGTCCTGAGTAGAATTAATGATTAATTCGTTACTCAATGGATTAAGCGGTTAGAATAGAATCTCTGGCGGAGCCGGCTATTGAGCCTGCTTGCCCCTTGAAACCCGTAAAGGGAAGCCAGTGCACCAAGGCACTAGCTTCCCTTTCAAGCCACGGGGAAAGCAAACTTATGGCCACTCTCAGAGAACCTAAGTGAAAGATAGACGGGGCATTTTCTGGTAGAAAAAGCCCGCCAGCAAACCCCGGGAGGGCTTACTTCTTCTTGTGACGGTTCTTGCGCAGACGCTTCTTCCGCTTGTGAGTGGCAATCTTATGACGCTTTCTCTTTTTACCGCAGGGCATGTTGATGTGGGTTAAGTGGTTGAATGGTTTGTTTTGGCTAGTTTTCGGTTGCTGGTTGCCGGTTGTCAGAGAAATCTAATAACGCACAACTAGCAACTGACAACTAATTTATTGCAGCTTTTTCAGCTCATCATCCACCGAAGTAGCCAGAGCTGGGTCGGGGCTGATGCTTTTGGCTTTCAGGAAGGCTTTGCGGGCCTCGGCCTTCGCGCCGGTTTTGGCTAATGAGACGCCAAGATAAAACTGTCCGTTGATGTTTTCGGGGTTTACTTTCGCCAACTCCTGAAAACGCTCCACTGCTTTATCGAACTGCCCGCTCTGAATGGCCAGAAAACCAAGGTTATACAGGGCTTTTTCATTGCGCGGGTCGGCTGCCAATACCTCCCGAATTAGCGTGATACCCTGCACCGGATTGGTGCTGGACATATAGGCCATACCCAGGTTGGTTTTGGCGTCGAGGTTGTCGGGGTTGTTTTTCAGCACTTTCTGGTACAGCTCCTGGCACTTGGCACCCAGCAGCTTCTGGCGCTCCTCAGTAGTGGCAAAGCTATAGGCCTCAAAGTACTGATCGGCGGCCCGCTTCCAGGCCTGCTCACCAGGGCGAACCACAGCCACCTGCTCCAGGTAATACCCAGCGCTATCAAAACGCTCCACGGCCTTATACTTCTCAGCTAATTGCTGGGCCAACCGCAGCTTGGCGGTTTGGTCAGCCTCGCTGGAGAACTTGCGTACCAACGCGGTGATTTCACCGCGCTGGGCGGCCGGCACCGTCATGTGAGGCTGTTCGGCGCTTCCCTCATCGTGACTACCAATCGGGTGACCATGCTCATCCAAGCCGGTGGCACTGGTGGACGGAGCGGCCGCGCCCTGGTCACGGTTGGCCGTGCGGGCAGCAGTTTGCGTCAACGACTCTTTGCCCTCCTTGGGCTTCACAATTACCTTCGGCAACAAAAACAAACCGGCCACCAGCGCAAACGCCAGGGCCAGAACAAGAAGTTGATGCTTGGAAGATGCGGTAGTGGATGCCATCAGCGCGGGAAAAAAGCCGGCCGCCGGGTTCCCATGTCTGGGCAAGCCCGGCGGCACAGCCGGCAAACGAACAGAACAGGTTGCTTAGGCAGCCAGTTCCTTAATTTTTTTGCTGTTTTTGATCTTACCAATGAAGGTCTTTGACGGCTTGAAGCTCGGGATGAAATGCTCGTCGATGATAATCGACGTGTTTTTCGAGATGTTACGGGCTACTTTTTTCGCGCGCTTTTTGTTCACGAAAGAGCCGAATCCACGCACGTAGATGTTGTTGCCTTCGGCCATGGAATCCTTCACGACTTTGAAGAAGGCTTCTACGGTAGCCGAAACGTCTGCTTTCTCGATGCCGGTCTTGTCGGCAATTTCGGCAATTACTTCTGCTTTAGTCACGCTGGTAAGTGTACTAGGGAGTGAAAAATATTCTGACTGGCAAAAAGATGCCACTCCTCAAAACGTAAGCACTTGCCCGGTAAGAGTTTGCCTGCGTTTTGAGGGGCACAAAGGTAGTCCCCTTTTTTGGTTTTACAAACCGTTTTCCTGCAATCTGCCCGGACGTCATGGTTGCATCCAACTTATTCTTTCTCAAAACATTGAGCTCCTCTCTAACCGACTCATCCCGCTCTTGGTTTTCGACCGCCTTGCTGAATTGGTACCCGCGCCACCGCCGCGACCTGCCCTGGCGCCATACTCGTGACCCGTACGCCATCTGGCTGTCGGAGGTGATTTTGCAGCAAACCCGCGTGAAACAGGGCCTTCCCTACTACCTAGATTTCATCACAACTTACCCCACGGTGCAAGACTTGGCGGTAGCCCCGCAGGACGAGGTATTGCGCCACTGGCAGGGCTTGGGCTACTATTCCCGAGCCCGCAACATGCATCACACGGCCCAGCAGGTAGTGCAGGAGTACGGCGGGCATTTTCCTGGTTCCTATGCCGAGTTGTTGCAACTGCGCGGGGTGGGCCAGTACACGGCGGCGGCTATTGCCTCTTTCGCCTACGATGAGCAAGTAGCCGTGCTGGATGGCAATGTATTTCGGGTGCTGGCGCGGGTGTTTGGCCTCAGCCAAGACATTGCCGTGCCTGCCAGCCGCAAAGTGTTTCAGCAATTGGCCGACACTCTGATTCCGGCCGAACAGCCAGCGGAGTTCAACCAAGCTATCATGGAGTTTGGGGCCATCCAATGTACCCCCCAAAAACCCGATTGCCTATTCTGCCCCTTGCAGCAGCAGTGCTTTGCCTTTCAGCGAGGCTTGGTGCAGGAGCTGCCGGTTAAAAGCAAGGCCAAGGCCGCACGCACGCGCTACTTCCACTATCTAGTGCTGCGCTACGCCGACATGGTGTATATGCGCAAGCGGGGCCCAAAGGACATTTGGGAAGGCCTGTACGACTTTGCTCTGCACGAAACGGATGCTGCTGATTTGCCAGCCGTAGCCGTGGTGGAGGCTGTGGAAAACCTGGGGGCGCGTATGCTGACCAACCGGGTTGAAGAGCCAGTGGCCGCCCTCCGACACGTACTGAGTCATCAGAAAGTGGAGGCTAAGTTTCATCCGATCTGGTTGGAAGCACCATTGGCTGCTGAAGTCATGGAGCGCACGGGCTTGGCCCCTTATCGGGCCGCAGCTATTGAGGAGTTGCCGAAATCAATTTTAACAACTAATTATATTAGCAATATTAAGTTGTGATCAGCTAATTTATTTGGTATTCGCTGGTCGTTTTGTTATCTTTATAGAGTTGAATATTTCCCTATTCACTTACTTTCACGAACATTCTCATGGCAAGCGTAAACAAGGTTATTCTGATTGGACACTTGGGAAAAGACCCCGAGGTGCGGCACCTGGAAGGCGGCAACTCGGTAGCCAATTTTACTATGGCCACCAATGAGTATTACAAAGACAAGCAGGGTACCCGCGTGGAGCGCACCGAGTGGCATACCATTGCTGCTTGGCGCAACCTAGCGGAGCTAGCCGAAAAGTACCTGCGCAAGGGCCAGCAGGTATATGTGGAGGGCCGCATCCGGACCCGGCAGTACCAGGACAAGGACAACCAGACGCGCTACGTCACGGAAATTGTGGCCGAGGAAATTTCCTTGCTGAGCAGCCGTCCGGCCGCCGAAGCCGGGCAGCTGGCCCCGGCTGCCGAAGCGCCCACTACTTTCCGTCAAGAGCCGGAGCTAGACCAACTCCCGTTTTAGCTCCGCCTGTAGCCCAACCTGAAAGCCCCGGCCCAGCCGGGGCTTTTTGCGTGACCCGCGGAACGTAGGCAGACACGGCGCTGGTTTCTTGGCTACCTTTACCTGCTCATCCGACCCCGCTGCTGCATGGCCGTTTCTTTCTTTCTGCGCGCTGCTGGCGCGGTATGCTCCCTGCTCGTTCTGGCCGCCGGCTGCACCTCCGCACCCGACTACACGCCCAAACCCAAGGGCTACAATCGTATTGACCTGCCCTCTCACGCCTATCAGTCGTTGGGCGCGGGCCATCCGTACACGTTTGAGTACTCGCGCTACGCCAAAATTCTGCGCGACTCGTCCTACCTAGCCCAGCCACACTGGATTAACGTGTACTACCCCAAGCTGCAGGCTAATGTGCAGATAACGTACTCTGACCTGAAGGGCCAGCCCAAGCTGTTCAACCGGATGCTGGAAGATGCCCGCAAGCTTACTAGCAAGCACGAAATCAAGGCTACCGCCATCGACGAATCGGTGATGAAAACACCCAATGGCATGCGGGTGGCTGTGTTTGAGCTCCAGGGCGAAGTACCCAGTCAGTTCCAGTTTTACACCACCGACAGCACCCGCCACTTTTTCCGGGGGGCGCTCTACTTCCGTACGGCTACGGCCAACGACTCGTTGGCCCCCGTGATTGAGTACGTGAAACAGGATGTGGTGCGGCTGCTGAACACGCTGAAATATCAATGATTTTTGAAGCTATTGACCGTTGGCTGATAGCTTTATCGTAGCGCTTTCAAAAAAGCTACCAGCTATCAGCCAATAGCGAACAGCTAGTAAATGAGTAACTTCTTTCAAACCAAGCTAGAATACCTGCGGGGTGTGGGCCTGCAACGGGCTCAGCTGCTGCAAAAGGAGCTGAACCTATTCACCTACGGTGACCTGATTCAGCGCTACCCGTTCCGCTACCTCGACCGCACCCAGTTCTACAACATCTGCGACCTGCACGACGACCTGCCATTTGTGCAAGTGAAGGGCGTATTGCGCAACCGTGAGGTGGTGGGCGAAGGCCCTAAGAAGCGCATGGTGGCCAAGGTAGCCGACGCCAGCGGAGAACTGGACCTGGTGTGGTTCAAGGGCGTGAACTACCTGGAGAAGGTGATTAAGAACCACCAGGAGTACATCGTATTCGGCAAGCCCACGATGTTCAACGGCCGCCCCCAGATGGCCCACCCGGAAATGGAGGAGGTGACCGAGCAGAAAGTTGGCCAGAGCTACCTGCAACCAGTATACAACACCTCCGAGAAGCTCAAGAACTACCACCGCATAGATAGCAAGGCCATTGCGCGCATGGTGGCCGACTTGCTGAAGATTGCCCTGCCCCAGGTGCAGGAAACTCTGTCGCCAGCCCTTATTCAGCAGTATGCGCTGATGGACAAGGCCACCGCCATTCAGCAGATTCACTTTCCCCAAAGCACCGAGCAACTGCAAACGGCGCGTTTTCGGCTGAAATTTGAGGAGTTGTTTTACGTGCAGCTCAAGCTGCTGCGCCAACGCGACCAACGAAAAGTTACGCTGGCTGGCCAAGTGTTCAAGGAAGTGCCTACGCTGGTGCATTTCTACAAGAATGTAATGCCTTTCGACCTCACTGGGGCCCAAAAGCGCGTTATCCATGATATCTACAAGGACTTCTGCGCAGGCCAGCAAATGAACCGGCTGCTGCAAGGCGACGTTGGCTCGGGCAAGACGATTGTGGCCTTCATCAGCATGCTTATGGCCGCCGACAACGGCGCCCAAAGCTGCCTGATGGCTCCGACCGAAATTCTGGCTGACCAGCATTACGTGGGGCTGAAAGGGTTTGCTGATTTGCTGGGCCTGAAGATTGGGAAGCTCACAGGCAGCACCCGTACGGCCGAGCGGCGCGTGCTGCACGAGCAGTTACGGAGCGGAGAAATGCACATGCTGGTAGGCACGCACGCGCTACTGGAGGATGTGGTGCAATTCCGTAATCTGGGACTTACCATTATGGATGAGCAGCACCGCTTTGGGGTGGCCCAGCGCTCCAAGCTCTGGCAGAAAAACCCGCACGTTATTCCGCATGTGCTGGTAATGACGGCCACGCCCATTCCGCGCACCCTGGCCATGACGCTCTACGGTGACCTAGATGTATCGGTGATTGATGAGCTGCCGGCCGGCCGTAAGCCCATTGTTACCGTACACCGCTTCGATTCCAACCGCCTCAAGGTATTTGGTTTCCTACGCGACCAGATTCGGTTAGGGCGGCAGGTGTACATTGTGTACCCATTGATTGAGGAAAGCGAAACAATGGCCGACTACAAGGACCTGATGGATGGCTACGAAAGCGTGGCCCGGGCATTTCCGGAGTTCCAAATCAGCATCGTACACGGGCGTATGTCGGCCGCCGAGAAAGACGCTGAGATGCAGCGGTTCGTGAAGAATGAAACCCAGATTATGGTGGCTACCACCGTAATTGAAGTGGGTGTAAACGTGCCCAACGCCTCGGTAATGGTCATTGAAAGCACTGAGCGGTTTGGCCTTTCTCAGCTGCACCAGTTGCGGGGCCGCGTGGGCCGGGGCGCCGAGCAGAGCTACTGTATCCTGATGAGCGGCTACAAACTCAGCAAAGATTCGCGCACCCGCATCGAAACGATGGTGCGCACCAACAATGGCTTTGAAATTGCTGACATCGACCTTAAGCTGCGCGGCCCCGGTGACCTGATGGGCACTCAACAAAGCGGCGTCCTTGATCTGCTCATTGCTGATTTAGCCAAGGATGGCCGTATTTTGAGCGAAAGCCGCGCCGCCGCCCAAGCTATTCTGGCCGAAGACCCTGACTTAAAGAAGCCCGAAAATCAGGCCATCCGCCGCCATATCGAGAGCTTACCAGCCACGGCCGTGAACTGGAGCCGCATCAGTTAATTCCCTTTACCTGCTTCGGTCGGTCCAGTACCATGATAATGCCTGATTTGCTCCCCGTCTGGGAAAGCAAATCAGGCATTATCATGGTACTGGACCGACAGTAAAAAGACGACCTATAGGAGGTCGTCTGGAGCAGGGTTACTCAATGTTAGCCGTTGAAACAGAAGCCGGAGCGGTAGCCTGCCAAAAGCTAGAGCCATTGTTACTAATCTTTCGCTTGACGGCTGGGGCAGTGTGGAAGAAAGAAGCGGCACTAACCGGGAGGTGCCATACAGCTTGCGTGGGTTTAGCAACCGTACCAGGTGTCAATGCCTGCTGGTTGAGCTTACCTAGTACAATCAGCGAAATCATTAAAGAAAAACGTAATAAAGATTTCATAGAGTACAATCAAGTTGAGTAAATGCGGGCTGCAAATTTCGGACCATCAAGCCGTAAATCCTACAACTGCCTAGAAAACTACAGAAAATTCAAGGTAAAGTCTCCACACCTGTTGTGAACACCTACTCCTTCACTAACCCGAGATGGCATTTTTATATAGAAAAAACTATTTCCTATATAAAACGCTGTCCACGGCCCTACGTCTTGTTGCAGTATTTTTCGAAGTTTTACTACTTAGAGAAAACAGCCGTAATGCTTGCCATTGACACCGCTTTCGGCATCACTGGCGCACACAATACCGGCTTAATAGGGCCTTACCAGTTGCAAAGCGGGGGGTGTACGGAGTCCGCGGGAAGTTGGATACCTTTGGAGAGTACATTTTTCTCGTACTCTCCTATTTTTTTACGTAACTGACTTTGCCTGTGCGTTTTTCTTTTTTGCTGCATACCGGTATTTCAGCCGCCCTGCTACTTGCCAGCTTGCCTATAGCCTCGGCTCAACGGGTAAAATCAGCGGCCTTCAGCTACTTGCCCGAGCAAACGGATGACCGGTATAACCAGCGAGTACCCAGCAAAACGCTGCCCTTGCCAGCTGGCGGATTTATTGTGCTGGCACATACCTCGGCCACTGAGTATGCCGTGGAACGATACGATGCTGAACTGAAGCGACAGTGGAGCACGGTTTTGCCCTTGACGGCCGGCGAAGCCGTGGATGGCTTTGCGCGCAGCAGCAGCCACGCACTAGTGGTTGTTCATCAAGGCGGCTCATCCCAGCAGCTGACGGCGTATTCTCTGGACCTGAGCAATGGCCAGAAATTACCGGCTAAAAAACTTTTGGATGCCTCCTCCCGCGACCGTCGCCCCGGTGTGGCCTTTTCGCCCGATGGCAGCAAGCTGGTAGTATGGCGCTACCTTACACAGGGGGCCCAGATTAAGGCCATTAGTGCCAGCGTGTTCGACGGAAAGCTGACCAAGCTCAAAGACCGCACCTACGATTTCCACGACCAAGGCGGCTTCTTTTCGACTACCGTGCATGTGGGCAACGACGGCTCCCAGCTGGTGACGCTGGTAGGCGACGAGATGAAAAAGCTGACCGTACGCCGCTACCGCAACGATTCGCCCGATGTGAAAGTGATGTCGGTATCGGTGGGCGGTACGTTTGGAGGCAAGGTGGTCAATGTGTTCGACTCCCGTTTCCGCCTGCTGCCCGATAATACGCTGTACGCCGCGGCCATCTGCAACGAGCGGGAAACCGGCCTCTACCACAGCCTGAAAGTGGTGAAGTTCGACTTCTCGGCCGAAGGCGACATGAAGTTTGCTCCCGAAGTCAAATTCACACCTGAGTACCTGGCTGAAGCCAACAAAGCCACCGGCAGCGCTGCCAAGCGCCTCGAAGATGTGTACCTAACTGACCTGCTGCTCACCGACGACAAGCAGCTGGTGGTGGCGGCCGAGAAGAAGTACGAGGAAGGCGGCGACGACTCGCCCGGCCACACCCGCGAGTTGCACCTGTTTGGCTACAACGAGTTCCAGACGCCCACCTGGCACAGCATCATCGGCAAGGACCAAGTGGCCCCCGCTACCGAAGGCTACAGCAGCATTGGGTACCGGGCAGCCGTGTTTGGCCCCGAAGTGCAGGTAGTTACCTGGGAGAAGCTCAAGAACAAGTCGGATCTGTACTTACGCCGCTTAAACGTACAGACGGGCGTGGTATCGGAACCGAAAGGACTGGGTTTGAACGTAGCTGCCGACCAGAACCCCTCCTATGTGAAGGATTTCACGGCCTGGATAGATGCAAAAACCCTCATCGGCGTAAGCCGGCCCAGCAAAAAATCAGCGGCCCTGATGTTGAACAAGATTGTGGTTAAATAAATCACAGATGGTGCAGATGGTGCTAATACCGCAGATCTGTTCGCCCACAAAAAAGCCGTTTCTGAATCCAGAAACGGCTTTTTTGTGGGCGAACATGCGCATTGGTTTACGGAAAGATGCCGAGGGACTGGTAGCTGACGCCGATTTTCTCGATGGCGCTATAAAAGGCGGCGGTGCGCAGGTCGGTTATGCCTTCCACGTCGTCCATTACCTTGCGGATAGACTGGTAGGCGGTAATCATGGTGTCCTCGAGGCCAGAGTGCACCAGGTCAATTTCATCGGCGCCGTGCACGATGAGCTGGCGCTCCTGGTCGGTGATGGTTTTGCCGGTGGTGCGCTCAATGGTTTCCACCAGCCGACGCATGGCACCCTCCTCGGCCCGCTTGCCCATGCGCCCAAAGCGCACGTTCGACAGGTTTTTCAGCCATTCGAAGTATGATACCGTCACACCGCCGGCATTCAGATAAAGGTCGGGCAGGATGATGACGCCCTTATCCAGCAGAATTCTCTCAGCGGCCTGGGTGGTGGGGCCGTTGGCCCCTTCGGCAATGATTTTGGCCTTGATGCGGTTGGCATTGCCTTCGTGAATCTGGTTTTCCAGCGCTGCCGGAATCAGCACGTCGCACTCCCGCTCCAGCAGGTCCAGCGACTCGGCCACGTCCTCGGCCCCGGCAAATCCCAGCACTGAACCTGTGCGTTGGCGGTGCTGAAACAAAGCCTCCACATCGAGGCCGGCTTCGCTGAATACGCCGCCTTCCCGCTCGGCAATACCGATGATGATGGCTCCGGCTTCCTGGCAGAACTTGGCCGCGTAGTAGCCCACGTTACCCAGCCCCTGCACGATGATGCGCTTGCCGGCCACGCCGCTGCTCAGGCCCACTTTGGCCAGCATCGGCTCATCCAGCAGCAGTTCGCGCAGGCCGTAAAACACCCCCAGGCCCGTAGCCTCGGTCCGCCCCCGGATGCCCCCCTGCCCGACCGGCTTGCCGGTTACGCAGCCTAGGGCGTTGGTGTCGCCGTATTTGAAAGTCTGGTAAGTATCAGCAATCCAAGCCATTTCGCGGCTACCGGTGCCGTAGTCGGGGGCCGGCACGTCCATGCCGGGGCCGATGAGGTTCTTTTTAATCAGCTCCGTGGCGTAGCGCCGCGTCACGCGCTCCAGAATATTCACGGGCGTGGTGCGGGGGTTGATTTTTACTCCTCCTTTCGCGCCCCCGAACGGCACGTCCACCAGCGCGCACTTGAAGGTCATAAGCGTAGCCAGGGCCATTACCTCCTCCTCATCCACGTACACACTGTACCGGATGCCGCCCTTGCTGGGCAGCTTGTGGTGACTATGCTGCACCCGGATACCTTCGAACACCTGCACATGGCCGTCCACTTCCACCGGGAAGTTGACCTTGTATATGCTGTTGCAGGCCCGGATTTGGGCGATGATGCCGGGGTCAAGCTTGGAGAAGCTGGCCGCGTGGTCGTAAAACCGCAGCACGCTCTCGTAAAAGTCTTTACCCTGTACCTGTTCGTTGGCCATAAGTGGATGGAATTGAAGGTGGGAGATGTATCAGCAAACGGTAGCCCGGCCGCTGGCGTTGTGCCGAATTGCGTTTTTAAGGCCGGTGAACGAAGTAGAGACGCAATATTTTGCGTCTCGTCGTTGAACAAGGCACCGCGCATATTAAATAACATCAGCAACGACGAGACGCAAAATATTGCGTCTCTACTTCGTTCACCGGCCTCACCCAGATTCCTTCCTTTGATCAGAATGACAAACACCCAAAAACGCAGCAAGCCGCCCCCGTTTCGGGGGCGGCTTGCTGTTTACTGAGGTTCCCCGGCTTCACGCTTCGCGGAAAGCGCCTGCCAGCACCGTCCACAGAATCCGTGAAATCCGCGAGAAATCCGTGTTAATCAGTGGTCCTTAGTAGGTGTATTCGTTGGCGGCAATGAGGTGGTCGGCAATGCGCCGACGGGCCTCCTTAGCGTTGTAGAGGTCCGACTTGGTGAAGCGCTTCAGGCCCATAGCCAAGAGGCGCTGCTCGTCGCCCTCTGTCATGGTGCCGATGGCGTCTTTGCCGAACTTGTTTACTTGGTCCACGGTGTCGTAGAGGTACACGCGGGCAATGTCGATCTGCGTCGAAACTGCCTCCTCGCCTTTAGCGGTGGCTTCCTTCTCCACGCGTAGCAGCGTGCTTTCGGCGGTGTACACCTTGATGGCCATGTCGGCAATGTTCATCAGTACTTCCTGCTCTTTGGCGAGCGAGTTCATGTACTTCTGCACAGCCGTACCAGCTACCATCAGAATGGCCTTCTTCAGCTTGGCAATGGTCTTTTTCTCGGCGGCAAACAGGCCGGTTTCTTCTTCCAGGTTGAAGTCCGGAATAGCCATCAGCTCCTGCTGCACGGCCTGGGCCGGGCCCATCAGGTCCAGCTCGCCTTTCATAGCCTTCTTCAGGATCATGTCCACGGCCAGCATGCGGTTAATTTCGTTGGTGCCCTCGAAGATGCGGTTGATGCGCGAATCCCGGTAGGCGCGGTCCATCGGGTAGTCGGCCGAGAAGCCGTAGCCACCGTAAATCTGCACGCCTTCATCCACCACGTAATCCAGCACTTCTGAGCCTTCTACTTTCAGAATGGCGCACTCCACGGCAAACTCGCGGGCGGCCCCCAGCAGCGCCTCGTTGTGGCTCTGACCTTTGCTGAGCAGCTCCTGCTCCATGCGGAAGATGTCCATGCCGGCGCGGTAAATAGCCGATTCTACGGCGTAGATGCGTACCGCCTGCTGAGCCAGCTTATATTTGATAGCGCCGAACTTGCTGATGGGCAGCTTAAACTGCACCCGCTCGTTGGCGTATTTCACGCTCAGCGTGGCAGCCATTTTGGTAGCGCCCAGGCAAGCGGCAGCCAGCTTGATGCGGCCAATGTTCAGGATGTTGAAGGCAATGAGGTGGCCTTTGCCAATCTCGCCCAGCACCGCCGATTTCGGCACTTTAACGTCGGACAGGAACACCTGGCGGGTCGAAGAACCCTTGATACCCATCTTGTGCTCCTCGTTCCCGAGGCTCAGACCGGGCGTGTTTTTCTCCACAATGAAGCCGGTGAACTTGTCACCATCCACCTGCGCAAACACGATGAATACGTCGGCAAAACCACCGTTCGTAATCCACATTTTCTGGCCGTTGAGCACGTAATGCTCACCGTCTTCGGTGGGCATGGCTTTGGTCTTGGCGCCCAGGGCGTCGGAACCGGAGCCGGGCTCGGTGAGGCAGTAAGCACCCATCAGCTCACCGTTGGTGAGGCCGGGCAGGTACTTGGCCTTCTGCTCGTCGTTGCCGAAGTACAGAATGGGCAGCATGGCAATGCCGGTATGCGCCGCGAAGGCCACCGGGAACGAGTGGCCACCACCCACACCCTCCGTCACGCGCAGCGACGTGGGGAAGTCCATGTCCAGTCCGCCGTACTGCTCAGGAATGCTCACGCCGAACAGCCCTAGCTGGCCGGCTTTTTCCATCAGGCCGCGCATGAGGCCTTCCTCGTGGTTATCGAGGCGCTCCAGCAGCGGCTGCACCTCCTTCTCCACGAAGTCGAGAGCGGTCTGGTGCATCATGTTCTGCTCCTCCGAAAAATCGGCGGGCGTGAATACGTCCTGGGCGTCGGTTTCCTTGATGATAAACTCGCCGCCTTTCACAAGTTGGTTGGTTACTTCCATGACCGGGTGAGGGTTGATGTGGGAAAATTCGAAGTCAAAAAGAAGAGGAACTACTCGGCTTACCTACTATTTACCGGCAAGTAAGCCCCGTTGTTTTGTTGTACCGAAAGATACAAAAATTTGTTATGCTTGCCGACTAGTTACTGAAAAGAAAACCCCAGTTTGATGTGGGGTTTCTTTTTGCGGTTCGGCAGAACGTGTAGAGACGCAATATTTTGCGTCTCGCCGTTGCTGATGTTGTTCAGATAGCGCAAGACCGGTCGTTCAACGACGAGACGCAAAATATTGCGTCTCTACACTGTTCTGACCACACAGCTTTGGCTTGTGCCGTGAGCGGCTGAGTTTTCCGTCCGAAGCTGGGCTTCGGGCCGCCCACGGCACAAGCTAAAGCTTATGCTACATTATTACTTCAGCAACTCGTAGATGCCGGCTACGCCCTGGCCGCCACCTACACAGGCGGTTACCATGCCGTACTTCTGGCCCCGGGCGCGCAGCTCATGGAAGAGCTGGATGCTGAGCTTGGCACCGGAGCAGCCTAGTGGGTGACCAAGGGCAATGGCGCCGCCGTTCACGTTCACTTTGCTCTGGTCCATGTCCAGTTCGCGCATTACGGCCAGGCTCTGGGAGGCGAAGGCCTCATTCAGCTCAAACAGGTCGATGTCCTGAAGCTTCATGCCGGCCTGCTTCAGCGCCTTCGGCACGGCCTTGATGGGGCCCATGCCCATGATGCGCGGGTCGATGCCTTCGGTAGCGTAGGTCACCATGCGGGCTACGGGCTCCAGGTTCAGCTCCTTCACCATGCGCTCCGACATTACAATGACGAAAGCGGCCCCGTCGGAGGTCTGCGAGGAGTTACCGGCCGTTACCGAGCCGTTGGCGGCAAACACGGGACGCAGCTTGCCCAGCGCTTCCAGGGAGGTGTCGGCGCGGGGACCTTCGTCGGTATCGACTACGAAGGAGCGGTTTTTCTTTTTGCCGGTGGCTTGGTCGAGGTAGGTTTCCTCCACGGTCACGGGCACAATCTGGTCCTTGAACTTGCCTTCCTGAATGGCTTTGATGGCCTTCTGGTGCGAGTTGTAGGCAAACTGGTCCTGGTCTTCGCGGGTGATGCCGTAATCCTGGGCCACAGCTTCGGCGGTGAGGCCCATGCCGAGGTAGTAGTCAGGGTGCTTCTGGGCCAGGTTGTAGTTGGGCACAGTTTTCCAGCCCACGGTGGGCACCAGGCTCATGCTTTCAGTACCGCCGGCCACAATGCAGTCGGCCATACCGGCGGCAATTTTACCGGCGGCCATGGCAATGGTTTCCACGCCGGAGCCGCAATAGCGGTTCACAATGAGGCCCGACACGTTCATCGGCAAGGCCAGCAGCGAAATCAGGCGGCCCATCTGCAGGCCCTGCTCGGCCTCCGGCACGGCGTTGCCCACAATCACGTCGTCGATGCGGGTGGGGTCCAGCTGGGGCACCGAGGCCACCAGGTGCTTGATGACGTCGGCGGCGAGGTCATCGGGGCGGGTGAAGCGGAAACCGCCACGGTTGGCCTTGCCAACGGCCGTGCGGTAACCGGCTACGATATATGCGTTCATTTTTTTGAGTCTTAGAGAAGGTGGGATGTTAAAATCCGTCTGTCATGTTGAGCTTGCCGAAGCATCTCGCGTGCTGATGCCGAGTTAGTAATCAACGAAGCAGTAGAGATGCTTCGGCAAGCTCAGCATGACAACGATTTTTTAACGGCTAATTCCGCAGCGGTTTACCAGTAGTCAGGATGCTCTGAATCCGCTCCAGCGTTTTCCGCTCGCCGGTGAGCGAGAGAAAGGCTTCGCGCTCCAGGTCCAGCAGGTACTGCTCCGATACTTCGGTGGGGCTGCTCAGGTCGCCGCCGCACATGATGTAGGCCAGCTTGTTGGCAATCTTCACATCGTGGTCGGAGATGTAGCGGCCTTCTTTCATGGCGTGCACGCCGGTCAGGAACATGCCCAGGGCGCCTTTGCCCTGCACCTTGATGTTGGTTTTCTGCAGCGGCTGGGTGTAGCCATCCTCGGCCAGTTCAATGGCAGCGGCTTTGGCCTGGGCCAGCACGCGGTTGGAGTTTACCACCACTTCGTCGCCGCGGCGCAGGAAGCCCAGGTCGAAGGCTTCGTGGGCCGAGGTGGATACCTTGGCGGTGCTCACCGTCATGAAGGCGTTGCGCAGCAGGTTGTACTCCGGCTCACCTTCCTCGTATTTGAGGGCAGTGCGCAGGGTCATTTCCTTGGTACCGCCGCCGCCCGGAATCAGGCCCACGCCGAATTCCACGAGGCCCATATAGGTTTCGGCCGCTGCTACCACCCGGTCGCAGTGCAGGTTTAGCTCGCAGCCGCCTCCCAGGGCCAGGCCGTGGGGGGCGCCCACCACCGGAATGCTGCTGTAGCGCATCCGCATCATGGCCTGCTGGAACTGGGCAATCATCAGGTTCAGCTCGTCGTACTCCTGGTCCAGCGCGAACATGTACACGAGGCCCAGGTTGGCACCGGCCGAGAAGTTCGGCGCGTCGTTGCCCACCACGAGGCCGCGGAAGTCCTTTTCGGCCAGCTCCACGCCTTTCAGCAAACCCTGGATGACGTCGGAACCCAGCGCGTTCATCTTCGAGTGGAACTCCACGTTCAGGATACCGTCGCCCATGTCGAGCACCGAGGCGCCGGCGTTTTTCCACAGCACTTTGCCCGTGGCGCGCAGGTTGTCCAGAATGATGAAGTTCTCCATGCCCGGAATAGCCTGGTAGCTCTTCGACTCGATGTCGTAGAACTGCTTCACGCCGGCTTCGCTCACTTTGTAGAAGGCGGTGTGGCCGGCGGCTACCATCTCCTCTACCCACGGCGCTACGGTTTTGCCTTCGGCCTTTGCCAGCTCCAGGCCCTTCTGCACGCCCAGGGCATCCCAGGTTTCGAAGGGTCCCAGGTCCCAGCCGAAGCCGGCGCGCAGGGCGTCGTCAATTTTATAGAGCGAGTCGGTGATTTCCGGAATCCGGTTGCTCACGTAGGCAAACAGGCCCGCGAAGGTCTTGCGGTAGAAGTCCCCGGCTTTGTCTGTGCCGGCGGCCAGCACCTTGAAGCGGTCCGCCAGCTTTTCAATCGGCTTGGTGGCTTCCAGAGTGGCGAATTTCACCTTCTGGCTGGGCTTATATTCCAGCGTGTTCAGGTCGAGGGCCTGAATTTCCGACTTGCCGCCGGCGCCCTTCACTTTCTTGTAGAAGCCCTGGGCGGTTTTGTCGCCCAGCCACTTGTTCTCGGCCATCTTCTTGATGAAGTCCGGCAGTTGAAATACGTGCTTGGCTTCGTCGTTGGGCAGGTTCTGGGCGAGGCCGTTGGCCACGTTGATCATCGTATCCAGGCCCACCACATCGGACGTGCGGAACGTAGCCGACTTGGCGTGGCCGATAACCGGCCCGGTCAGCTTGTCCACTTCCTCCACCGTCAGGCCCAGCTCGCTCATCACCTGCACCACATCCATGATGGCGAAAACGCCCACGCGGTTGGCAATGAAGGCCGGGGTGTCCTTGGCCAGTACCGTGGTTTTGCCCAGGTACAGGT
This sequence comes from Hymenobacter endophyticus, assembly GCF_032464715.1. NCBI lineage: Bacteria > Pseudomonadati > Bacteroidota > Cytophagia > Cytophagales > Hymenobacteraceae > Hymenobacter > Hymenobacter endophyticus. The sequence goes on from NZ_JAWDJT010000006.1 coordinate 84,920, forward strand.
CGCCGTAGTGCATCAGGAAATCCACCACCGACTTGTCGGTTTCCGGCGTCGGAATGATTTCGAGCAGCTTCAGGTAGCGGGGCGGGTTGAAGAAGTGCGTGCCGCAGAAGTGCTTGCGGAAGTCGTCGGAACGACCCTCCGTCATCATATGAATCGGAATGCCCGAGGTGTTCGAGGTGATGAGCGTGCCGGGCTTGCGGAACTGCTCTACCCGCTCGAACAGGCTCTTTTTGATGTCAAGACGTTCCACTACCACCTCAATCGTCCAGTCGCAGCCGGCAATGTCCTTGAGGTTATCGTCGAAGTTGCCGGTTTTGATGCGCGCGGCATCAGCCTTGCGGTACAGCGGCGACGGATTGGCCGCTACGGCGGCCTGCAAGGAGGCATTCACGATGCGGTTCTTCACGGCCGGGTTGTCCAGCTTCAGGCCTTTGGCCTCCTCGGCGGGCAGCAGCTCCTTGGGCGCAATGTCGAGCAGCAATACCTGCACACCGATGTTGGCGAAGTGGCACGCAATGCGCGAGCCCATCACCCCGGAGCCCAATACGGCTACTTTTTTGATGGTACGGTTCATTCGTGGGGAGGAATGAGGTGGGAAAATGAGTTGTTAGTTGTCAGTTACCAGTTGTCAGCCGCAGGCCTGAACTAGTCGTCATGCCGAGTTTTTAAGCGAACAAACTCCCTCTCTCAGTTGGAAGTAAGTCCGTAAAAAAAGCTCCGCACCGTCCGGCTAAGCCGGCGACTCGGAGCGTAAGGGTTTTGGTTTGAAGTCGTCGTAGAGGGTTTTGCCCTCAATCATGCCCGTAATCTGGCCGACTACCCTAAAGAACACGTTCAGTTCGCTCTGTGGGATTTTCTCGCGCACCTTCTGGTTGAAGTGGCGCACCGTCTGGCGGGAAATTTCCTTGCCGCGCAGGCCTTCCTCCGTCAGGAAGATACGCACCGAGCGTTTATCTTGGGTATCAGCCTGTTTGTAGATCAGGCCCTTCTCCTCCATGCTCCGCAGAATGCGTGTGAGCGAGCGGGTTTCGAGGCCCAATAAAGGTGCTATCTTGGTGGCCGGGGTACCGTTCTCCTGGTCGATGTTCAGCAGCACAAAGCCGATGCTCGTGGTAATATCGTGCTTGGCAGCCTGCGTATTGTACATGCGCGAAATGGCGTGCCAGGCTACTTTGATGTTATAATCGACGGTTTCTTCGGGAGTCATGGGTAGGTACTGCAAGTCCGGTAAACATACAGAAAACTGTTATGCTTGCATACTAAGTTACATAAAAAATTTAGGCTTTACCTTGTTGCTCACGCATAGAAAAGCCCCGCTACCAACTTGGCCGGGGCTTTTCTGTGAATTTCGGCTGGGTTTACCGGCGCTCCTCCCGGTTGTAGAGGCTGTCGATTAGCTCCTTATTGTTTTCGGTGATGACTTTGCGCTTGACCTTCATGGTGGGGGTCATCTCGCCGGTTTCTACGGTCCAGTGAGTGGGCAGCAGCGCAATTTTCTTGACTTGCTCCCACTGAGCAAAGCCGCTGTTGTACTTGTGCACGAGGTCCTCGTACATCTTCACCACCTTCTCGTCTTTCACCAGCTCCTCATTGGAGCAGTTGCAGTTCACGTTGTTACGCTTACACCAGCCTTTGAGGTCATCGAAAGAGGGAATGACCAGCGCAGAAGGAAATTTCTGCCCGTCGCCGACCACCATGCACTGTTCTACTAGCGGCGACTCTTTGAGTTTACCTTCAATGACCTGCGGGGCAATGTACTTGCCGCCGGAGGTTTTGAACATTTCCTTTTTACGGTCGGTGATTTTCAGGAATTTGCCGTCTACAATCTCACCGATGTCGCCGGTGTGGAACCAGCCTTCCTCATCGAATTCCTTGGCCGTTAGCTCGGGCTTGTTATAATACCCTTTCATCACCGACTCGGACTTGGTGAGGATTTCGCCATCCTTGGCAATTTTCACTTCGGTGTTGTCGATGATGGGGCCCACGGTGCCAATCATGTTGTTTTCGGGCTCGTAGCCGCCCACGGCAATTACCGGGGAGGTTTCGGTGAGGCCGTAGCCCTCCATTACCCGGATGCCACCCGCCCAGAACACGCGGGCCAGGCGAGGCTGCAGGGCTCCGCCCCCACTCACAATGCAGCGGAGGTTGCCACCCAGCGCCTCGCGCCACTTGCTAAAAATCAGCTTGTTTGCCAGAGCCAGCTGGGTGTTATAGAAGAAGCCGTTGTCCTTCTGATTATCATATTTAAGGCCCAGGTCAAGCGCCCAGAAAAACAGGCTTTTTTTCACGCCGGTTTGCTCGTGGCCCTTGGCTACAATCTTGTCGTACACCTTTTCCAGCAGGCGCGGCACGGTGGTGAAGATTTCGGGCTTCACCTCGCGCAAGTTATCGGCAATAGTTTCCATGCTCTCGGCGTAGTAGATGCTCACACCGTTGATGAGGTAGAGGTGGGTAACCATACGCTCAAAAATGTGGCAGAGCGGCAGGAAGCTCAGGGCTTTATCATCCTTGGTAACGGGCACAAAGCGCTGGGAATTGCGGCAGTTGCTGAGCAGATTGTTGTGGGTAAGCATCACGCCCTTGGGCTGGCCGGTGGTGCCCGAGGTGTAAATCAGCGTGAGTAAATCGTCGGGCTGCACGGCGGCTTTTAGCGGCTCCAACTCCTGAGCATTGCCTTTTTTGCCTAGCTCCAGCAGTTCTTCAAAGTGACGCGCACCCTCAATCTTATCAAAGGTGAAAACGTTTTGCTGGGGAATATCCAGGCCCTGAGTAGCTTCCTGTACTTTGTCGAACAGCTTTTTATCCGATACAAACACGGCCTTTACGCCGGCATCTGTGAAGATGTACTTGTAATCCTCTACCGTAATGCTGGGGTACATGGGCACGCTGGTAGCCCCCAGTTGGGCAATGCCAAAATCCGCAAACATCCACTCCGGGCGGTTCATGGAAATAATGGCCACTTTATCGTCCTTACCGATGCCCAAGCTGCGTAAGCCCAGACTCACTTGGTTTACTTTCTCGACTACCGTATCGGTACTAATAGGCGTGTACTGACCGTTGAGTTTGACGGCAAAGCAGTCGGGCTTATTGTACTTCTGCTGCAGGTGGGGTAGAATGTCGAACGTACGGCGAATATCCATGGTGGAGCGGGGCACTTGGTGGGGTTGGGACCAGAGAGAAGACGGTATTAGCAGTCCTGATACGGTAAAGCAAGCTGAGCCGTAACGGGAATGGCAGCTTAAATAACTATTTTTTTCGCGGGAAAGCGCTATCCACTGATTAAAAGCCCCTAGGGCAGTGCCGGGCTTTTGCGTAGCTTTGTCGGAGTCCGCACCCGCCGCGCACGATGAATCTGGCTATCTTTTTTGACCCGCTCACTGAGGAGCTGGTTTCCGCTGCATCCGCCCCCACCACACTGGCAAGCTACGTTACGCCCTTCCTGGATACGTTTCCGGATTGGCGCGCGGCCGATTTGGCTATTATTGGTCTGGATGAATGGCGAGGTAGCGCCGATGGCGCCCCATCGCGCCACGGCGCTGATACCGTGCGCAAATGCCTGTACCAGCTGCAGAAGGGTTCGGGGCCGTGCCGGTTGGTTGATTTGGGCAATCTGCGGCCCGGCCTTACCCTGGAAGATACCTACCAGCGGCTGCGCGAAATCATTGCGGCCCTGTTGGAGAATAATACGGTTCCGCTGCTGCTGGGTGGTTCTCACGACCTGGATTACGGGCAGTTTCTGGCCTACGAAACCCTGGAGCGGCCCATCAGTTTTGCTACCATTGACGCCCGCGTGGATATGGCCGAGCCTGAAGGTGCTATGCCCGCAGACAGCCACCTGCGGCGTATGCTTCTGCACGAGCCTTCCTTTCTGTTCAACTTCGCGCAGCTGGCTCATCAGCAGTATCTGGTGGCCCCCGATGTACTGGCGGCGCTGGAAAAACTGCACTTTGAAACGCTGCGCGTAGGCCAGGTGCGCGACGATATTCGGCAGGCAGAGCCTTTACTGCGTCAGGCCGATTTTGTGAGCGTGGATATTGCCGCCCTGCGCTGGAACGATGCGCCTGGTTACTATCCGGCTAACCCCTTTGGCCTCACCAATGAGGAAGCAGCTAAGCTGGCTTGGTACGCGGGCTGCAATGACCAGCTTACTTCGTTCGGCCTCTACGGCTACCGCCCTGACTACGACGCACACGGCCTGGCTGCTATGGTGTTGGCTACTATGCTTTGGTACTTTGTGGAAGGCTACTACCACCGCCGCCGCGAAACTGATTTCCGGGGTCCCAGCTTTGTGCGCTACGCCGCCGGTTTGCACGGACCGCCCGACTACAGCCCTCTGGAAGAATATGCCGAGGAAGGCCCCGACCGGATTGTATTCTATAAGTCACAGCAAACCGACCGGTGGTGGATGGAGGTAGTAAACCTGGCGGGCAACGCCAAACGTATTGTTCCCTGCAGTTACCAAGATTACCTGCACGCAGCCCAGGGGGACGTACCGCACCGCTGGATTCTGACCCAGGCCCTGTTGGGGTAATCTTGTTTTGTTGTTTGCTGCTTGCTACTAGCTGTTGTTTTTGCTGTATGTCTGATTTACCGTCTCTCCCGAACGACAACCAACCAGTTAGCACTACACTTCTACCAACGTATACCCGCAGCCAGCTGGCTCTTCGCAACGGTCAAGACCGGGACGAAATTTGGGTGGCCTACCGGGGCCTGGTGTACGATGTAACCCGTTCCCGCCTCTGGAAGCGGGGCAACCACTACGAGCACTGGGCCGGTCAGGACCTCACCAAGGAACTGGATCAGGATGCGCCGCACACGCCCAATGTTTTCGACAAGTTCTCGGTAATCGGCCATCTGGCCTAGTTCTTTCCTGCCCTCTTCCCTTTGCCCATGAGCACCACCGAAAGTCCCTCCGAATTCAACCACCTCGAAACCTTATCCACGCAGGCGCTGCTGGCGGGCATCAATAGCGTAGATCAAACCGTTCCGCTGGCTGTGGCCAAAGCGTTACCGCAAGTTGAAGCTCTGGTAGAGGCCACGGTGGCGCGGCTGGGCAAAGGCGGGCGGCTATTTTACATCGGCGCGGGTACCAGTGGGCGGCTGGGTATTCTGGATGCGTCGGAGTGCCCGCCCACATTTGGGGTGCCACATGGAGTGGTAATTGGCCTGATTGCCGGCGGCGACGCCGCCATTCGGAAGGCCGTGGAAAACGCGGAGGATGATGCCGAACAGGCCTGGAAGGATTTGCAGGCCCATAATATCACCGCCCAGGATATTGTGGTAGGCATTGCTGCTTCGGGCCGGACGCCTTACGTAATTGGTGGTTTAGAGCAGGCCCGGCAGGCAGGCTTAGCTACTGGCTGTATCGTATGCAACGCGGGCTCCGAGGTGGCTGCCGTAGCCGAGTTTCCGGTGGAAGTAGTAACGGGCCCCGAGTTTGTGACCGGCAGCACCCGTCTCAAGGCCGGCACCGCCCAGAAACTGGTGCTCAATATGCTGACCACGGCTACGTTCATCCGGCTGGGCCGCGTGAAGGGCAACAAGATGGTGGATATGCAGCTCAGCAACGCCAAGCTGGTAGACCGGGGCGAGAAGATGCTGATGGATGAACTGCACATCGGGCAGGAAGCCGCAGCCACCCTGCTCCGCCAGCACGGCTCGGTGCGGGCGGCACTAGCGGCTTATCAAGCGTAGATCATCGACTCTGGAACGGCAGAACGAACGGGGTTTCCGCGGCCAACTTTTGGGTAGCTGCGGAAACCCCGTTTGCTTGTTCACAGTTAGTCAAAAAAACTGTACGCTCAGACTACGGTGTGAGTATCTCCTTTCCGCTACTGCTATGCACACCATTGAGCCGCACTACGCCTGGCTCGACCAGTACCAGGCCAACGAAGACCCCAGCTCCCCCTTATTTGAGGCCGAGAACAGCCTCGACAGCTACACCAATACCATCTACGGCTACTACATCCATCCCCAGTGGGACAGCCTGGGCTCCGACACGCTGTACCTGAAAATCCTGTTTGTAGAGTACGAGGCGGGCGCGGCCATTATTGAATTCATTGGGGAGTGGAATGATGCCATTGAAAACGACATAATGCTGCTGAAGCGTAACATCATCGACCTGATGACGCACGAGGGTATTCGCAAATTCGTGCTCATCGGCGAAAACGTGTTCAACTTCCACGGCTCCGATGACTCTTACTATGAGGAATGGTTTGAGGACGTGGAGGATGGTTGGATTGCTGGCGTAAACTTTCAGGAGCACGTTGTTCGCGAAATGCGCCAATACAACGTCGATTCGTACGTGAACTTTGGGGGCCAACTGGATGAGCTACCGTGGCGCACATACCCACCCCGTAAGCTTTTTGAGGTAGTGGATAGCCTGTTACAGCGCCGTTTGGGTTAGCTGCTGAAGGTGAGTACGCTCCCTAACCTGCAAGACACTCTCAACTAGCCTTCTCACTTCTAGTGTTTCATTTGCACGTCATCTGGCGTCGAAGCTGTTTTGAAAGCTAAAATTGTGGTTATCCTGAATGCAGCGAAGGACCTTGTCCCGTCTGCACGATTGTCATGCTGGCGTGAGTAGGTTCTTCGCTGCGCCCAGGATGACAGACACAAATAACAAAAGCCACTTTCTAAACAGCTTCGTCAATAAAAAAAGGACCGCTCCAAGAGGAGCGGTCCTTTTTTTATTGACGCCAGATGGCGCGTTGACTACTTGGCATCAGCCGAGTCAGCAGCGTTTTCCATAGCGTCAGCTTTGGCTTCGGTAGAAGCCTCTACCGAGTCAGCACCAGCTTCGTTGCCAGCAGCTTCCATAGCGTCAGCTTTGGCTTCGCCAGCAGCTTCTACGTTTTCGGCAGCTTGCTCCTGCGCATCTTCTTTCTTGCTGTCGCAGGAAGCGAAGGAGAACGAAGCGGCGGCCAGGGCAAGAAACAATACCTTTTTCATGGGGAAGATTAAGTGAAGGGTAAGAGTGATTTAAAGCTAGCCTGGCCCTTCTTACGAAAAGTGCCGAAGCTCAACCTTTATCGTAAACTTAACCAGAAGTAACCCGCGGTAAGCAGGAAAATTTTCTATCCTCGCTGAATCTTTGACTATCTGCTCTTGGCCAAAAGCAGAAAAGGCCGCTTCCCGGATGGGAAGCGGCCTTTTTAGAGCGCCGCAAGGCGCATCAGCTTACTTAGCGTCGGTTGCGTCAGCAGCGTTTTCCATAGCGTCAGCTTTGGCTTCGGTAGAAGCTTCTACCGAGTCAGCACCGGCTTCGTTGCCAGCAGCTTCCATAGCGTCAGCTTTGGCTTCGCCAGCGTCTTCTACTTGCTCAGCCTGAGCTTCTTGAGCGTTTTCAGTTTTGCTGTCGCAAGAAGCGAAGGAGAACGAAACAGCAGCCAGGGCGAGGAACAATACCTTTTTCATGATGGGGATGATTGAGAGAATGGAATTTCAAAAGACAATAACTGACAGCCTGCGCCGACAATCAGGGCTTTATATCTGTTCATCTAGAAGGTAACCCAGCGGCTAAAAAATATTTTCATCTTTTTTTTCCGCGGGGCTGCCTACTATGGCGTTAGCCTATTTTTTGCGGAACACGATGCCGATGGGTACGCCAGTGAAGTTGAAGTTCTCCCGCAGGCGGTTTTCCAGGTAGCGCGTGTAGCTCTCTTTCACGTACTGGGGCAGGTTGCAGAAGAAGGCAAATACCGGGTTATGCGTAGGCAGTTGCGTAGCGTATTTGATGCGCACCATTTTACCCTTCTGAATGGGCGGCGGGTACTTCTCAATTTCCTTCAGCATCACCTCGTTCAGCTCCGAAGTCGGGATTTTGCGGCGCTTATTCTCGTACACCTCAATGGCCGTTTCAATGGCTTTGTGCACGCGCTGCTTGGTGAGCACCGACACGAAAATCACGGGCGGATACGCAATGGGCGCAATCTTCTCCATGATTTTGGCCTCGAACTCCTTGGCCGTATTGGTTTCCTTATTTTCCACCAAATCCCACTTGTTCACTAGAATTACGATGCCCTTGCGGTTCTTATCGGCCAGGCCAATGATGTTCACATCCTGGGCCTCAATGCCGCGGGTGGCATCCAGCATCACCACGCAGATGTCAGCCTCTTCCAAGGCCCGAATAGAGCGCAGCACGGAGTAGAACTCCACGTCCTCGTGCACCTTGGTTTTGCGGCGCAGCCCGGCCGTATCCACCAGCATGAACTCCTTCCCGAAGGCGTTGTAGCGGGCCTGAATGGAGTCGCGGGTGGTGCCGGCAATGTCGGTTACGATGCTCCGGTCGGTGCCCAGCAGCAGGTTCACGAAAGAGGATTTGCCCACGTTTGGGCGGCCTACTACGGCAATTTTGGGAATGCCCAGATCGGGTTCTTCCACGCCTTCTTCTTCGAAGTGGCTGATAACGGCATCCAGCAAATCACCGGTGCCCGAGCCGCTCTGGGAGCTGATGGGGTAGATTTCACCATCACCAACGCCGAGCGTGTAGAACTCGCCGGCGGCGTGGGCGCGGGCGTTAGTGTCGGCTTTGTTAGCGACGATATAGATGGGCTTTTTACCCTGGTAGCGGCGCAGCACGTTGGCAAACTCCTCATCGAGGTGATGTACGCCGGCGTCCACGTCTACCATAAACAGCACCACGTCGGCCTCGTCAATAGCCAGCTTTACCTGCTTGTTGATTTCGCCCTCAAAGATGTCGTCGGAGTTGTGCACGTACCCGCCCGTATCGATAACGGTAAAGTACTTGCCGGTCCAGTCGCCGTAGCCGTAGTGCCGGTCACGGGTTACGCCGCTCTCATTGTCCATGATGGCCTTACGCTGGCCCACGAGGCGGTTGAACAGGGTGGATTTGCCCACGTTGGGGCGGCCCACAATTGCAATGGTATTCTTCATGCGTCTGACTCCAGCCGCCGGCCCGACCAAGTTCGGCAGTGCCCGGAGTAGTTAAGTGAGTGTGAGGTCGGAATAAGTGGTGAGATGGTGAAGTTGTGAAATGGTGAGTTTTATATTCTGACTGCGTAGATGGCACGTCTTGAACAGCAACTCACCATTTCACAATTTCACCGTCTCACCTATTGGCTGTACCCAAAACGGTTCAGGGCTTTCGGGTCGGTGCGCCAGTTTTCGTTGACTTTGACGTGGATTTCGAGGAAGACTTTCTTCTGGAAGAACTTCTCCATTTCCTCCCGGGCCCAGGTGCCCACTTTTTTCAGCGCCGCGCCCTGCTGGCCGATGATGATGCCTTTCTGACTGCTGCGCTCCACGAAGATGATGGCCCGCATCCGGATGATATCGTCATCCTCCTTGAACTCCTCAATACCCACCTCGCAGCTGTAGGGCACCTCTTTTTTGTAGAGCTTAAAGATTTTCTCCCGGATCATCTCGGCGGCGAAAAAACGCTCCGGTTTGTCGGTTAGTTCATCTTTGGGGTAGTAAGGCGGATGGACGGGTAGGTAGCTCAACACCAAGTCCAATAGCTCGCCGGTACCAAACTTTTCCAGGGCTGAAATGGGCAGCACCCGGGCCGCGTTAGGCAGGTGGCTGCGCCAATACTCTACTTTGGCTTCCACCTCGGCCTGGTCGGCCTGGTCGATTTTGTTGACCAGCAGCAGAATGGGCGTGTCCACCATCTTTCGCAGACGCTCTACTACCGGCTCCTCATCGTGCTTTTCGTAGATATCCGTCACGAACAACACCACGTCAGCATCTTCCAGGGAAGAGTACACGAACGACATCATGGCGTTGTGCAGCTCGTATTTGGGCTGGATGATACCGGGCGTATCGGAGTAGACCAACTGAAAATCGTCGCCGTTGAGGATGCCCAGGATACGGTGACGCGTGGTCTGGGCCTTGCTGGTCACAATGCTGAGCCGCTCACCCATCAGGGCGTTCATCAGCGTGGACTTACCCACGTTGGGCTTGCCAATGATGCTCACGAAGCCGGCGCGGTGCGGAGTTGGGTCAGTATTCACTTCAGATTCTGGATTTTGGGCTGCAAAGGTACGGTTATTTTGGGCGGTTAGCGGTTAACACTCAGCTATTAGCTTTTTTTGCACGTTCATTCAAGCCAAAATGCCGGCTTGCCGGTTAAGGCTTCACGCAGTATCCCATTCCAAGTTGCTGAATCTGGTGCCGGACAGCGGCCCTTCGGCCCCTCCGCCCAATCCTGAACAGCTCGTAGTTACTTACAATGCCTTCACCTCCTGCATCTTCCAAAGGCCGCATCGGCGTTCTACTCGTCAACCTGGGTACGCCCGACTCGCCCACCACGCCTGACGTGCGCCGCTACCTCAACGAGTTTCTCACCGATGCCCGCGTAATTGACATGCCGGCGGCCGTGCGCTACCCCCTGTTCCGGGGACTGGTGGTACCGCTGCGGGCGCCTAAGTCGGCGAAGATCTATCAGCAGCTTTGGGACAAGGACCGGGGCTCTCCCCTGCTCTACCACGGCCTGGATTTGCAGAAGCTGGTGCAGGAAAAACTGGGCAAGGACTACCTGGTGGCCTTCGGGATGCGCTACCAGAACCCCAGCATCGAAAGTGCCCTGCAGGAGCTGCGCGACGCGGCCGTGGACCGAATTATCGTGCTGCCCTTGTTTCCGCAGTACGCGGCGGCCAGCACCGGCTCGGTGCAGGAGAAAGTAATGGAATTGGTGAGCAAGTGGTGGGTGGTACCGAGCATCAGCTTCATCAGCACGTTTGTGGATGACCCCGGCTTTATCAACAGCTTTGCCGCACTAGGCAAGGCCGAGCTGGCCAAGCACGACTATGACCACATCGTGTTCAGCTACCACGGCATTCCGGAGCGGCACGTGTTGAAAGGCAGCCACAAAGGCTACTGCAAGCTAGGTTCTTGTTGCAACAGCTACAACAAGAACAACCGCTACTGCTACCGGGCACAGTGTTTTGAAACCTCGCGCCAGCTGGGTGCCGCCCTGGGCCTCAGCCCCGAGCAGTATACTACCTGCTTCCAGAGCCGCCTGCAAAGTCGCCTCCGTGACCCGTGGCTGCAACCCTACACTGATGAGGCGCTCAAGGAAATGCCTGCCAAGGGCATCAAAAACGTGCTGGCCTTCTCCCCTGCCTTCGTGGCCGATTGCCTGGAAACCACCATTGAGGTAGGCGAAGAGTTCAAGGAAATGTTTGAAGAAGCCGGCGGCCAGCACTGGCAGCTGGTGCCCAGCCTTAACTCCACCCCTATGTGGGTGGATGCCGTAACGGCTATGATTCGGCGGAACTAGTGCCGCAACTAATCCAAAGCAAAATGGCCCCGCAGCAAGCTGCTGCGGGGCCATTTTGCTTATACGTGCTAATGCTTACCCCAGCTTGCGTCGCTGGTAAAAGGTAGAGCCATCATACCCAGACTGGCCGTAGAAACCTTGGTCGTTAGGAGTTGAAAGCGGCAGGTTCAGAGCCCGCAACATGGCCTCTTCATACTGACGGGTAATCTGGATTTCAACGTAGGGCGGATACTCCAGCACAGATTGAGCAGTAAGAGAAGGCACGAACACGTTATCGGCTTCTTCGTCCAGGGCGGCCACTCCTATAGGCAGCAGAATATGCCGGTCCCGCTCATTAATCTGCAGGTGGTCATTCAGCTCGATATCCAGGTAGCGCACTTTTAGAGCCTCTACGTCCACAATCAGCTCAAATACCTGCCCAAACTGCCGACCATCGGCCCCGCGCACTGGCCAGCCCCGCACATCAGGGTTACCATCGGCTACTTCAAACTCAGTCAGATCATGTAGACGACGCAGGTGCATACCTTCCGCCGAGGGAATGGGCTCAGAAGTGGTTTCCATACTAGAAGACTAAAAAATAAAGCCCAATTACGTGCGGTGAAATGAGAATTAACGGGCCGGTTCGCTCAGGGCCTGTACCAGTTGAGCAGCCTGCTGAAAATAGGTTTTGACCTGCTCCTGCTCTTGAGGCGTGGTATTACGGCCGCTCAGGTTGTCGGCCAGGGCGGTGAGCTGACGAGCCGCCGTTTCCTGCTCCGGATATGCCTTCTGCTGAATAGCCAGCATCAGGTAGGCTGCCGCCACGTAGCCAGGCCGCAAACTGGCCCCGGCCTCGCCTAACCGGTTGGTGGCACTGGTCAGGTCGTCGCGGCGGGTCTGGATGGCCGGGTCGCGCAAGTCGTCCCGATCTACCAAATCAACCAGCGTTGAAGTCAGTAGCCGCAGTCCTTCCTGTCCGTAGGTGGGGCGAGAAGCATCTCCCTGGGCAAAAGCTGCCAGCACGGCCGGGGTTGCCGGAGCAGTGCTTTCAGCGGCCATGTCGCCGACGGCATCAACTGCCGGAGCAGGACCGGTTTCGGCGCCAGTGGTGCTGTCCGGTGGAGCCGGGATACCCGAGCCAGCCGGGGGCCGTTCATCAACGGGAGGCGCCGTTTCGGCCCGGAACAGGAAATACGCTCCTATACCTACTACTGCCAGCACAACCAGCAATAATAGCCAGGGGCTCGGGGTATTTTTTTTGCGCTGAATATTAATATCCGCCATACAAACCGGAAAAGGGTGCGTGCGACTTACGCATTTTGGCCAAAATATGATTCGGTTACGCTCTATGCACTGGCTGCCTCTGGCAAATGACTACACCGGCATCAGCAACGAAGTATAATTGATTAGAGCAGCTTTCCTGAGTAATTGGCGGCCCTGAACGATTCCTGGAATACTCTTCAGTAGTGGCCGCATGGAGTATAGCTGCTAGATTTTACCTGCATACAGCAGTGCTTATTTACAGCACGACAGTAAAGAAACCAGTTGCTTTGAGCAGCCGCCATCTACTCGGAGCAACTGCCTGAAAAGTGGCTATTTTCTCCGTTGCCCCGTAGGCAAGCTACTGTACATACATTGATTCTATGCACCGTAGCCTCGAACTTACTGTTCCGCCCACCGTTACCGAAGACCTTTGCCAGCAACTGGTTGCCTTGGATGAGGTAGTAAGTTTAAGCGTGCAAAAAGGCATTTCCCGCAAACCCGCCGGCGACGTAATCAGCGTGCAAGTGCTCAACCGGGGGGCCGATGATGTGCTGCGCCTGGCAGGCAAAGCCGTAGCCCGGCCTGGGGATTTATCGGTGGCCACTGCGGAGTTGAGTAGTATAATTGCTCCCGCAGAGGGCGAGAAAATTCTCAACGACAAGGACGAAGCTATTTGGGAGGAGGTGGAGGCTGGGCTGCGCCACCAGGGCCGGCCTACCTCCAATTATCTGGCGTTAATGGGCCTTGGCGGCATCATGGCCGCGGTGGGTCTGGTTTCGGAGCCAGTGCCGCAGGCCGTAGCCTTTATTGCCTCCAGCATCATTGCACCGGGTTTTGAGCCTGTAGCGGCTATTCCCATGGGCGTGGTGCTGGGCCGCTGGCAGGTAGTAGCGCGGGGCTTGCGTTCCACCGTCATCGGCTACTCATTGTTTATGCTCATGGCAGGACTGACGATGTTGTTGCTGGTGCAGGTGGGTGAAAGCTCGGCCACCGAGCTTGCCACCAACCCAGAAGTGCGCAGTATGGCGCAGCCTACGCTCAAAACGCTATTGGTTTCGGCCTGCGGGGCGGCGGCGGGTATCGTCATTATTGCGGCGTACCGGCGCAGCGTTATTGCCGGGGCCCTCATTGCGCTTATTCTGATGCCAGCCGCCGCGCTGGTAGGCTGTGGGCTGGCCGTAGGTCGCTCTAATCTGGCCGCCGAAGGCCTCACCCGTTTCCTGATTGATGTGGGGTTTGTGCTAGGCCTTGGCCTACTCATCTTTTACTGCAAACAACGTTTTCAGCACCAACGCCGCCCCCTAGAATAAAACAAAAGGCCTTCTACTGCTTGGTAGAAGGCCTTTTGTTTTGAAGGGTGACTAGCTACTATACCTTCAATGGTTGCTGACGGTACATTTTAGCCAACTGGTCTACGGCATAATCGACTTCCTCAGCAGTGTTGTACTTGCTCATGGAGAAGCGGATAGTTCCCCGGCTAGGGTCGCAGTCCAGAGCATTAAGCACGTGGGAGCCAGCATTGGCTCCGCTGGTACATGCTGAGCCTCCGGAACAGGATATGTGGTTAATATCCAGGTTGAACAGCAACATTTCGTTCAGATCCGAGGCGGGCAGGCTTACGCTCAGTACCGTGTACAGACTCTGGTCAGCCTCTGCCGAGGTACCATTGAACTCTACTCCGTCAATTTCAGTACGCAGCTTGGCAATAAACCGGTCTTTCAGGCCTTGGATGTGGTGCTGATGCGTGGCCATATCACGGTAGGCTATTTCCAAAGCTTTGGCCAGCCCGATAATACCGTACACGTTTTCGGTGCCGGCACGCTGGTTGCGCTCCTGGGAGCCGCCATGAATCAGCGCATCAACCAACAGCCCCGAGCGGCGGTACAGGAAGCCGGCCCCCTTGGGCCCGTGGAATTTGTGTGCCGAGCCTACCAGGAAATGAGCCTTCAATTGCTGCACATCGTGGCGGTAATGCCCCATTGTCTGCACCGTATCCGTATGAAAGACAGCATCGTAGTGGGCACAAATTTCCCCAATGGCAGCAATGTCGTTAAGGTTACCAATTTCATTGTTAGCGTGCATCAGGCTCACAAATGTGCGCGGCTGCGTCGACAGCAACTCCTCCAGATGTTCCAAATCGAGGCGGCCTTGTGCATCATGGCGCACGTAGCTAAGCGTAATGTCGCCGGCCTTTTCCAAGGCCTCCATCGTGTGCAGCACAGCATGATGCTCCAGCTTGGAAGTAATGCCGTGTTTCAGCCCCAGCGTCCGGACGCTGCCGAAAGCAGCGTAATTGTCGGCCTCGGTACCACAGGAGGTAAACACAATTTCAGCTGGCGCCGCATTAATTAGATGGGCAATGGTCTTGCGGGCGTTTTCGACGGCGGCGCGCACTTGGCGGCCATGGCCATGGATGCTGCTGGGGTTACCAAAATGGTTCTGCAGAAACGGCAGCATGGCGTCCAACACTTCGGGGTCCAGCGGCGTGGTGGCAGCATTATCGAAATACACGTTCATAAGCAAGACAAAAGCAGGTGGAAACGCAGGAAAGGAAAACGCCCACAAAAATAGGGGTTTCTACTGGGCTGTGTTACTTGCGCCTCTTTCACAACAGCAAGGCGCCCCCAGCCTCTGACGGTAACCGTCAGAGGCTGGGGGCGCCTTGCTGTTGTGCTTACAGGTAGTTACCGGCTACTTGCTGATGATTTCTTTAATGTCGCCGATAATTTTATTAGCCAAGTGGTCAGCCGTAGCATTGGAGTCCGACTCGGCGTAAATCCGGATGATGGGCTCCGTATTGGACTTGCGCAAGTGTACCCATTCTTTGTCAAACTCGATTTTTACGCCGTCAATAGTATTTACAGGCTGCTTGGCGTAACGCTTTTCCATTTCCATCAGCACCTCATCGGTGTTGATTTCGGGCGTTAGCTCAATCTTGTTCTTCGAGATAAAGTAGTTCGGGTAGGAAGCTCGCAACCGAGTCATGGTCAGACCGGTTTTGGCCAGATGACTTAGGAACAAAGCAATACCCACCAAGGAGTCGCGGCCATAGTGCAGTTCGGGGTAGATGATGCCCCCGTTGCCCTCACCGCCAATAATGGCATTAGTTTCCTTCATCTTGTTTACCACATTCACCTCCCCTACGGCGGCGGCGGCGTACTGCCCGCCGTGCTTCTCGGTTACGTCGCGCAGAGCGCGGGTGCTGCTAAGGTTGCTCACGGTATTACCCCCACCATTCTGCTGGAGCACGTAGTCGGCCACGGCCACCAGCGTGTACTCTTCTCCGAACATGGTGCCGTCTTCGTTTACCAGAGCCAAGCGGTCCACATCGGGGTCCACTACAATGCCTAGGTCGAAAGAGCCCTTCTCCATGGTCTTGGCAATTTCCCGCAGGTTCTCAGGCAGGGGCTCGGGGTTGTGGGCAAAGTCGCCGGTGGGCTCACAAAACAGCTTCTCAATAATTTCTACGCCCAACTGTTCCAGCAGCATTGGCACGGCAAAGCCCCCACAGGAGTTTACCGCATCCACCACTACCCGAAAATTCTTGGCCTTGATAGCGGCTTTGTCGACCAGGGGCAGCGCCAGAATGGTGTTAATGTGCTGCTGCAGAAACGTGTCGTCGGTGGTATAGCTGCCCAGCTTGGTTACTGGCGCGAAATCAAACGCTTCCGAATCACCCAGAGCTAGTACCAGCTTACCATCGGCGTCCGAAATAAACTCGCCCTTCCCATTTAGCAACTTCAAGGCATTCCACTGCTTGGGGTTATGCGAAGCCGTCAGGATGATACCCCCACCCGCGTTTTTGGCCGGTACGGCCATTTCTACGGTAGGCGTGGTGCTCAAGCCCAAGTCAATTACATGGATGCCCAGCCCTTGCAGCGTGGCCGCCACCAACCGGCTCACCATGTCGCCGGAGAGGCGGGCATCACGCCCAATAACAATGGTATTGTTATCGGTTTGCTGCAGCACCCAGGTACCAAAAGCAGCCGCGTATTTTACCACGTCAATCGGCGTGAGTCCGTCACCGGCTGCACCGCCAATGGTGCCGCGAATGCCCGAAATAGATTTAATCAGTGCCACTGTATGTTGCTATGATGAAGTACAAGAGTGAGGAGAAATAAGGCTGCAAAAGTAGCCAACTACGCCTGCTTTCCCTACGAAAGAATATGTGCATCCGGTCGAAGAAGACCTGTATCCTCCGCCGCCCATCCGAAAAGCCGGCAGCGGTTGTATATTTGGCTTAATGGAATACACTACTTCTGCCCGTCGGCCTCAACAGTTGGAAGCCTTTGGCCGGCTGCTCGACGTATTGGACCGCCTTCGCGCCGAGTGTCCCTGGGACCGGAAGCAAACCTTGGAAAGTCTGCGCCATCTCACTATCGAGGAAACATACGAGCTAAGCGACGCCATTATCCGTCATGATTTGCCCGACCTGAAAAAGGAGCTTGGTGACGTGATGCTGCACCTAACCTTTTACGCTAAAATAGCCAGTGAGCAGGGCGCTTTTGATATTGCCGATGTACTAAATGCCCAGTGCGACAAGCTAATTTTTCGGCACCCACACATTTACGGCGACGTGCAGGCGCATGACGAAGAAACCGTGAAGCGCAACTGGGAACAGTTAAAGCTGCAGGAAAAAGGCAACTCATCGGTACTAGGTGGCGTACCCTCGTCGTTACCGGCCTTGGTGAAGGCCATGCGTATTCAGGAAAAAGCGCGCGGTGCGGGCTTCGACTGGGACAAACCCGAGCAGGTTTGGGAGAAAGTGCAGGAAGAGCTGGAAGAGTTTAAGGCTGAATTTGCGGGTGAGCAACCGCAGGAAACCCCTTCAGAACAAGCCGCTGCCGAGTTTGGTGACCTGCTCTTCTCCCTTATCAACTTTGCCCGACACGCCGGCATTAACCCGGAGGAGGCGCTGGAGCGCACAAACCGTAAGTTCATTCAGCGCTTCCAGTACTTAGAGACTCAATCGGCTCAGGATGGGCACCAACTGCGTGATTTAAGCTTGGCCCAAATGGACGTTTATTGGAATCAAGCAAAACAATTAGCTGCTGACAATGCCAAAGAAGCACCCACGAAATAGCCTTTTTTTGAGGCACACATGGTTTTAAAGCGTTTAAACGCATTTTTCATTTGGCAGCACTCAGGTTTTTTATTTAGGTTTGCCAAGGCTAGTTCTGTTTTTGAGACGGGCTCCGCGCACGAGCAGACCCATACCCGGCCGGGCTTCCGGTCACCAGTATGCGGGTGCGTGGTATTCCAGACCAGAATTCAACTAGCCGCTGTTTTTTCTTTTTTTACACGTACGTCAACCTTTCACCAACAACCCACTAATTCTCCGGAACAATGGAACAAAAGAATGCCATGAACAAGCCCGCGGCTCGGCCCGCCGCTGCTGCTGCGCCTAAGGGCGAGTCCAAGGGTGGTGGTTCATCCTCATTTGCCGTTATCGCCATCCTGGTGGCATTTGTTGTCAGCGTGCTGATTTACATCTTCATCCTCGGCGACGGTAGTCACTTTCAAGGTGGCAGCAACGAAAACAACCCTCTCTCGGGCGACTACTTCGGTGTAGTGTACAAAGGTGGTCCCGTAGTACCCGTACTGATGACCATGTTCCTGTGTGTGTTCATCTTCTCGATTGAGCGTGCCCTGACCATTGGTCGTGCTAAAGGTTCGAAAAGCATCGAAACTTTCGTTCGCACCATCCGTCAGAAGCTGAACGTGAACGACATCACCGGTGCCATTGCCGCCTGCGACCAGCAGAAAGGCTCGGTAGCCAACGTAGTACGTGCTGGCCTGATGAAGTACCAGGAAATGTCGCGTGAGCGCAACATGGAGAAAGACCAGAAAATCCTGGCTATCCAGAAGGAAATCGAAGAATCGACGGCTCTGGAACTGCCAATGCTGGAGAAAAACCTCGTTATCATCTCAACCTTGGCTTCGGTAGCCACCCTGACCGGCCTGATCGGTACGGTACTGGGGATGATCAAGGCCTTCTCGGCTCTGGCCCAAGGTGGTGCTCCTGATGCAGTAGGTCTGGCTAACGGTATCTCGGAAGCTCTGATCAACACGGCTCTGGGTATCGGTACTTCGGCTCTGGCTATCGTAGCCTACAACTTCTTCACCAGCAAAATTGACGAGCTGACTTACAGCATCGACGAAGCTGGTTTCAGCATCATTCAGACGTACGCTGCTCAGCACGGCGAAACCGACCACCACGCTGCTTAATTTTTAGTGCCTCTACGCACTAAAGCACAGGTTCTTTCGTTTCTGAATTACGCTTTTAACCGACACCAGCAATGCCCAAAGTAAAGCCTCACAGAACATCCCCGTCGTTGGATATGACTCCGATGGTGGACTTGGCCTTCCTGCTGGTGACTTTCTTCATGCTCACCACCAAGTTTGCCCCGGAAGAGGCCGTGGTGGTGGATACGCCCTCCTCTACCTCGGAAATTCGCCTACCAGAGTCACACGTAATTACCATTGCGGTTGATGATCAGAAGCGCGTATTCTTCGGGGTAGATGATGACGCTATCAAGTCCGATTTGCTG
This sequence comes from Hymenobacter endophyticus, assembly GCF_032464715.1. NCBI lineage: Bacteria > Pseudomonadati > Bacteroidota > Cytophagia > Cytophagales > Hymenobacteraceae > Hymenobacter > Hymenobacter endophyticus. The sequence goes on from NZ_JAWDJT010000006.1 coordinate 103,955, forward strand.
ACGCAGGTGGGAGCCAAATACGGGGTAAGCTTTACGCCCTCCCAGATTCAGGCTTTCAAAGGCGTAGCGTCGAGCTTCGGTACTCCAATCGAAAAATTGCCGGCCCTGCTCAGCCTCGACAGCGAGCAGCGTAAGTTGGTGAAGCAGGAAGGTATTCCGGCCGACTCCACCAACAACCAGTTCATCGAGTGGGTACAGACGGCTCAGCAGCTTAGCCGCAAATCAGCCTACGGCAAGCCAGCTTACGTTGCCATTAAAGGCGACGGCAAAACGGACGTGCCTACGGTAAGGAAAGTCATCAAGCTGATGCAGGAGAAGAACATTAACCGGTTCAACCTCATTACCGACCTGGAAACCAAACCAGTAGCCGGTAAGTAACCCGCACAGACATGGCAGAAATTCAACAATCCGGCGACTCCGGCAAAGGTGGGAAGAAGCGGGCCAAGAAAATGTCGACCAAAATCGACATGACCCCTATGGTAGACTTGGCCTTTCTCCTGCTCACTTTCTTCATGCTCACGACTACCTTCAGCAAGCCCACCGTAATGGAAGTGGCTATGCCGGTGAAGCCGAAAGCAGATGACCCGGAGCCCCCGGCAATCAAAGAATCCAACGCTCTTACGCTTCTGTTGGGCGAAGGCAACAAGCTGTATTATTACGACGGCCTGTTAAGCGCCAGCCAGAAGCCGGAACTGAAGCTCACCAACTACGGTGCCGATGGCATCCGGAAAGTGTTGCTTCAGCGGAACAGCAACCCCGACCTGGTGGTGCTGATCAAGCCCGACGACAAATCGGCTTACAAGAATATGGTTGATATTCTTGACGAGATGAACATCACGGCTACTAAAAAGTACGCCTTGGTGGACATTGCCAAGCCTGACCAGGAACTGATTAAAACTTCTGGATTATGATGGACAACATGCAGTTGGCCAAAGCAAGCCTCGATGATATCGTCTTCGAGGGGCGCAATAAGGCCTATGGAGCCTACGTAATCCGGCGGGTATATGGCAAGCACGTAACCCGGGCTGTTCTCCTCGCCATTGCTGTCTTCTCTTTGCTCATCGCCTTCCCTTTGGTAGCGCGTATGCTGAAAAAAGATGAGGTGGTGGCTGAAGAGAAGATGCTGAAGGTGAACACGCTGGAAGCGCCCCCGCTGGATGCTACGAAGCCGCCACCCCCACCCCCGCCGCCACCAGACGCGCCGCCGCCACCGCCACCCAAGCTCACCACGGTAAAGTTTGTGCCCCCGGTTATCAAAAAGGATAATGAGGTGCAGAAACAGGAAGAAATTCCGGACCAGGAAGAGTTGAAGGACAAGGTGGTAGCCAACGAAACCGTGAAAGGCAACACCGACAACCCCGCCGACTTGGCAGGTTTGGAACCCGGTGAAGGCACGAAAGCGGTAGAGGAAGTGGTAGAAACCAAGCCCTACACCTACGTTGAGCAAATGCCGGTTTTCCCCGGTGGGCAGGAAGCCCTGCTGCAGTACATTGCCAAGAATATTAAGTATCCGGCAATGGCCCTGCGCAACCAGGTAGAAGGCCGCGTGTTTATCAAGTTTGTAGTAGGTCCCGATGGATCGGTTACGAATGCTGAAGTGCAGAAAGGTATTGGTGCCGGTTGCGACGAAGAGTCGTTGCGGGTAATCAAAAACCTGCCCCGCTTCACGCCTGGTAAGCAAAATGGTCGTGCTGTATCGGTGTACTACACCGTTCCGGTAACCTTCGCCATCAAGTAAGGATCCTGTAGTCGGTTAACCCCGGCTTCGCTTAATATCCCAAGTTAGACTTCGGTCCGGCTTGGGATATTTGCTTTTCTATACTTCTATAAAAAAATATAGTAGGCTGGCATACTACCACTCATTAGATAGGCGTTGAGTGATTGAAAGCCAGCGGGTAAGCAAGTGTGGGTAGTACGGAATGGCTTGGGAGTATTGGTCTGTACTGTTTCATTCACCTTAACTACCTATACCATGACCACAGCCGCACACACCGCCCTTCCCTCCCTTGACGACATAGTATTCGAGGGCCGCAACAAAGCCTACGGCGCCTACGTGCTCCGGCAGGAGTACGGGCAGCACATCCGTAAGGCCACTATTATTGGCGTTAGTCTGGCGGCGCTGCTCCTAGCTGTTCCCGTGGTCATACAACAGATCTGGCCAGCCGCACCGCCCGTGGTGGACATTCCGGCTGACTTACCAATTGTAGAGCTTCTGGACAACGTGACCATAGAGCCCACAAGTCCCCCGGCAGCGGCTGTTCGCCCGACTATTGTTGTCACGCCCCCCCGGACGTTTCCTACCCGGGTTGTGCCGGATGAGCAGGTTCCGGCTACCCAGTCGGAAGAACAGGTAACGGCTCCTGTCGTTGACGGGCCGGTGGCAGTTGGCACTATTCCCCAGGAAGGAACGGGCGGGGTTGCGGGCACAGGCACCAGCACGGGCAACGACTCAGCCGCTAAAACGGCGGAACCAGCCGTTATGAAGCCCTTCGTGCACGTGGAGGAAATGCCGGAATTTGCCGGCGGCCAGGCAGCGTTGATGAAATATCTGCAACGTCAGCTTCGCTACCCTTCGTCGGCACTGCGGGCCGGGGTCGAAGGCAAGGTCTTCATATCCTTCACCGTGAATACGGATGGCACCATCCAAGACGTGACGGTGCTCAAGGGCCTAGGCTACGGCACCGATGAGGAGGCCAGCCGGGTAATCCGGCAAATGCCTGCCTGGAAGCCCGGCTACCAGAACCACCGGGCCGTGCCGGTACGCTACTCACTGCCCATTACGTTTAAGTATGAATAGCAGCGAAGCCGGATATAGCGTAACTTGAATTGATTTTTCGGAAGCCAAGAAACAGCTGGTTTGCTAAAAACCAGCTGTTTCTTGGCTTTTTTTGCGTCCGCCAAACCGGCCCGGCACCCTGCTTACTGAACAAAACGGTTACTTTCTGACGTTTAAAGCTACATCTACCTGCTCTTTTCTTTTTTTCATGTCAGACCTGCCTCCTACCCACGAGCGACTTGGCACGCGGCGCCAATCATCGGTGGTGCGCTATTTTACGCTCATCATGTCAGTGCTTTACACGCTGGTGGGCGTTGCTCTGCTACTGGCCCCGGCCGGTACGCTCAACCTGCCCAACTTTGCCCGCTACCTTCTGGCCGGCGTCTTCGTATTTTATGGAATCATTAGATTTGTCCGCACCTACCAGCAACATTTCACCAAAAACCGGGATGACGCACGCTAAACTTGCAGTATTGGGCACTTGCCTAGCCATGAGCACCTGGCTGACGGGCTGTGGCAGCGGCTCATCGTCGGGCAGCACTCAGGAGCTCGATACGCCTACCAGCGGTACTATTCGCATTGGGGTAGATGAGACCTTTGAGCCCATTTTGAAGTCGCAGGTAGATACCTTCCAGAAGCTGTACCCCGGCGCGCACTTGCAAACCTCCTACTCACCCGAGTTGGATGTGATGCAGGCCTTTATGGCTGACAGTATTCGGTTGGCAATAGTAGCCCGGCCGTTATCTGCTGATGAGAAAGAACGGTTTCAGCAGCTGAAAATAGAGCCGCGTGCCATTCGTATCGGGGTTGACGGGGTGGCCATCATCGTGCATCCCAGCAACGCCGACTCTCTGCTGACAATGGCGCAGCTGAAAGGCATCTTTACGGGCCAGTTGACGCAGTGGAGCCAACTCAGCAGCAAGAACAAGCTGGGAGCCATTACGGCGGTGTTCGACAACAACAACTCCAGCACGGCCCGCTTCGTGCAGGACTCCGTAACACGTGGTGTAGCTCTTACAAAAGGAGTTTATGCCTCCAAATCGAACCCGGCGCTGCTTGATTACGTTGCTACTCATCCAAACGCTATTGGCGTCATTGGAGTAAACTGGATTAGTGACCGGGACGATGCCGCCGTGCAGAAATTCCTGAAGCGGGTGCGGGTAGTGGCAGTAAGTCCAAAAGCTGCCGGTTCTGCCCCCGCCGATTATATTCAGCCGTATCAAGGCTACTTGGCCCAGAAAACGTACCCTCTGCGCCGGGAGCTATATGTTATCAGCCGGGAAGCTCGGGCCGGACTTGGCACCGGTTTTGCAACCTTCTTGGCAGGTAACAAAGGGCAGCTCATCATGCTGAAATCGGGTTTGATGCCGGCTACCGGCCAAGTCCGTATGATTGAGGTAAAGCCTAACTAAAAACGCTCTTCTCCCTTTCCTTCGAATTTTCACTTAACCTTTTGCTCATGAACCTCAAGCCCTGGAAGCTCACGCTCCTCGCCGCTTTGTCCGTTACCGGTTCGGCCGCTCTTGCTCAGACCAGCCCTCAAAAAGCTCTTGAGTTGGAACGCTACAGCGAGGCCCGTGCTGCTCTGCTGCGTGCTCCGCAGTCTAATGAAACCAATTATGAATTGGGTCGCCTTTACCAAATGCGCGAAATGCCCGATTCAGCTGCTTATTATTTCAACCGGGTTTCGCTGAACCAGAAAGACCCGATGACTCTGGTAGCAGCCGGCCGTGCTGCCCTGGCCCAAGGCAAAACCGCTGAAGCTGAAATTCAGTTTGACAATGCGGTGAAGGCCTCTAAAGGCAAAGATCAGAAGGTGTACACGATGATTGCCCAAGCGTATGCTGAATCAAACATCAAAGACACTGGCAAGGCTCTTTCGTATGTAAGCGCCGGTGAGAAGCTGAACAAAGGCGGTAAAGACGACCCAGCACTGATGATTGCTCGTGGTGACATTTACCTCAAAGGCGAGACAGGTGGCGGCGAGGCTATGAACAGCTACGAGCGTGCTTCTTTGGCCGACCCTAACAACGTACAAGCGTACGTACGCAAGGGTCAGTTGAACATGCGCGCCCGTACTTATAACGAAGCTAAGACCAACTTCGACAAGGCCATCAGCATCGACCCGAATTACGCTCCGGCTTATAACGCACTGGCCGAAACGTACTACTTCGCAGGCCGTTATGACGACGCATTGGCGCAGTTCCAGAAGTATTCTTCTTTGGCTGAGAAGTCGTCGAACACGGATGCCAAGTATGCCTCCTTCCTGTACCTGACCAAGAAATACCCGGAGGCACTGGTAGAAGTGGATAAAGTGTTGGCTAAAGACCCCAACAACCTCACCATGAACCGTCTGCGCGCTTACAGCCTGTATGAAACTGGTAAAAATGATGAGGCATTGGCCGCCATGCAGAAGTATCTGCAAGTGGCTCAAGCCGATAACAAGGTTATCACCGAGGATAACGTGTACTACGGCAAGATGCTGATCAAGGGTGGCAAAACCAGCGAAGGTGCGGCCATCATCAAGAAAGCCATTGACGCCGACCCCAAGAAGGCTTCAGAACTTCAGAACGAACTGGCGCAGGCTTACTTGGCGGCTAAGGACTACCCCAACGCCATTAGCACCCTGAAAGCCCGTATGGCGGCTACGAAGGGCGGTGAGTTGACGGACAAGGTATACTTGGGCCGGGCTTACGAGATGAACGGCCAGTATGTGCAGGCTGATAGCCTGTACGGGGTAGTAGTGACGGAGCGCCCGAACTACATCCCGGGTTACCAGATGCGGGCCCGGGCTAATGCCAACCAAGACAAGGACTCGAAGCAGGGCTTGGCGAAGCCTTACTACGAGCAGTACATCAAGGCAGCCACTGCCGCCGAGGATGCCAGCAAGTACAAGTCCGGCCTGATTGAGGCCAACAAGTACCTGGGCTACTACTACTACCAGAAAGGCGACAAGACCACCGCGCTTCCCTACTGGCAGCAGGCCCTGGCGCTGGACCCCAACGACCAGCAGGCCAAAACCGCCGTGTCTGACATTACCAAGCCTGCCAAAGCACCCGCTAAGGCGCCAGTGAAGCGCAAGTAATTGCACTGGCAATAAAGTAAAAGGGTCCGCTATTGAGTAGCGGACCCTTTTTTTATGCGTTTTACGGAGCCTCTGCCAGCGCTACGGATGCTCGGTAGTGTGCTGAGTCCAGGCAGCCAGCAACGCTTCAAAATCGGCCGGTAGTTCCGCCTCAAACTGCAGGAACTCCCGGGTCGTTGGGTGCTCGAAGCCCAATGACTTAGCATGAAGTGCCTGACGGGGCATTAGCTCTAGCATTTTCTCGGCAAAGACTTTATAAGCGCCCGTACGCTGGCCATACACGATTCGGTCGCCGCCGTAGGTGGCATCCCCGAACAGGGGGTGCCCGATGTGCTTCATGTGCGCCCGAATCTGGTGGGTGCGGCCGGTTTCAAGGTTGCACTGCAAGAGGGCTACTTTGCCGAATGACTGTAGCACTTTATAGTGCGTGACGGCGTGCTTGCCTTGGTCGCCCTCCGGGTACACGGCCTGCACCTTCCGGTCTTTGAGGCTGCGCCCAATATGGCCCCGGATGGTTCCGGCTGGCTCTTTGGGTACGCCCCACACCAAAGCCAGGTAGGTTCGCTCAATGGTATGATGGAAGAACTGATTGGAAAGGTGCGTCATGGCAAATTCGGTTTTACCAACTACCAGCAGCCCTGACGTATCCTTGTCAATGCGGTGGACCAAGCCCGGACGGATTTCGCCGTTGCGGCCGGTAGGCAGGTTCTGCAGATGGTAAGCCAGCCCATTCACGAGTGTACCGTTCCAGTTGCCAAAAGCCGGATGCACCACCAGCCCAGCCGGCTTATTCACCAGCAGTAACTCAGCATCCTCGTACCGGATATCAAGCGGCATTGGCTCCGGCACAACCTTGAATTCCCGAGGTGGCTCAGGCAAAGTAATAGTGATGGTGTCGCCGGGTTTTACGCGGTAGTTGGACTTTACTGGCCGCTCATTCACCTGCACGGCTTCGGCCTTAATGGCGTTTTGAATGCGGGTGCGCGAGGTAGCCGGCAAGCGGTTCAGCAGAAACTTATCCAAGCGCAGCAACTCCTGGCGCTTATCGGCCGTGATGCGGTGGTGCTCATACAATTCGTCACTGCCTTCACTATCGTCGTCCAACTCCGCATCCGACATGGGCGCAGCAGCAGTCGAAAAAATGGGTTGCTCCGGGTATTCTTCCTGCTCCAACATGGGGATATACAGTCAACTCACTAGGTATTCCAGCATCCAGGCTGGGTTTCTATAAAACAGCAACAGCCGGAGCTAATGCCCCGGCTGCGCCAGAATTCAACTCAAACAAGACTGTGGAGCCTTATTTCTTGGTCTTCGTTTTGGTTTTGGTGGCCGTTGGAACAGCCGAAGGGGCCGCAGTAGCCGGAGTAGTTACTTTGGCAGCCGGAGCGGCGGCACCGGGCGTAACCCCCATTTTCTTCAGCACCAGATCCGACACGTCGCCATCCTTGGGGCCGTGGAGCAGCACGGGGCTGGCACCGTCCGAGTTCAGGATGTAGGTGTAGCCGTTTTCCTCGGCTACGGCGTCAATGTTCTTTTGCAGCTTGTCTAGGGCCGGTTTCAGCAACGCCTGCTGCTTCTGCTGCAAGGAGGCTTCCGCGTTCTGCTGAAACTCCTGCATCGACTGTTGCAGGTTCTGCAGCTCTTTTTCCTTGTCGGCCCGCACAGGGTCGGGCATGGCCTGTCCGCCTTTCTGGTAGGCCTCCAGCTTGGTGCGGAAATCGGTTTGCTTGGCGTCCAGCTGATTCTTAAGCTGGGTGCTGTAATCTTTCAGCTGCGACTCAATCTGCTTGCTTTCGGGCATCTGGCTCAGCACATACTCCACGCTGGTGTAGCCAATTTTCAGCGGTGCAGCCGTTTGTGCCATTGAAACCGTAGCCGTGGTGAAGGTAAGGGCGGCAGCAGCCAGCGCAACGCGGAACTTGTTCATGGTGGTCATCAAAAAGGGAAAAGTCAGAGAGTTAGATGCGTAAAGTTACTTCTTTCGGGTAGAAGGTCGTGCGGCCGGACGGGCGGGCTGCTTGCCAGCTACGGGTTCCTCCTCCACGGCACCATCACCGGACGGAGCCGCGGGAGTAGCCACTGTTTTCACCGTGCCCTTCTGAGCCGGCTGGTTGCGCTCCTCAGATGCTAAACCCAATTCTTCCAGTACAAATTCCGTGTAATCATGCACGGGATTGGTGTACAGCATAGTCAGGTCGCCGGATTTATCGAACATGATAGCCAGCTGCTTCTTTTTGGCCACCTTTTCGATGGCCTCAAATACCTTATCCTGCACGGGTTTGGTAAGCTCCTGGCGCTTCTTAAAAAGCTGACCCTCGAAGCCGAAGATTTTGTTTTGGTAGGACTTAATATCCTGCTCCTTTTTCAGAATCTCGTCTTGGCGCTTTTTCTTCATGGCCTCTGTGAGAACCACTTCTTCGGCCTGATAATTCCGATACAGCTTATCCAGATCCTTTTTCTGGGTTTCGATGTCCTTTTGCCAGTTGCCCGACAGCGTGTTAAGCTCCTGCTGCGCCTGAGTGTAGGCGGGCATCTTGCTCAGAATAAACTCCGAATCCACATAGCCGAACTTCTGGGCCTGCGCCGCCTGCGGTGCCAGCATCATCCACATCAGCCCCAGCAGAGCTACTGCTCCCGAAAACAGTTTTTTCATACAGATAAGAGGGAAGATGAATGGCCCGCAACGCCGCTAGGGTTAGCGGAGCTGCTGACCAATGATAAAATGGAATCGGCCGGCTTCCTGCTTCTGACCAGGGGTGGCCACTGGCACTTTGTCGAAGCCCCAGCCGTAATCGAAGCCTAGCAAACCGAATGCCGACATGAAAATCCGGGCCCCTATCCCCGCCGAGCGGTACAATTTATAAGGGTTGTAGGTAGCGTACTGCTCGAAAGCATTACCCGCTTCTGCGAAGCCCAGCACGTACACCGTAGCCGCTGGGTTGAGGCTGACGGGATAACGCATTTCCATCACAAATTTATTGTACACCACGCCCCCGGCCGAGTTCTGGCGGGATGGAGGCAGTGCATCAGCTTCGTTGGGGTCGGCGTAACCGCGGAGGCCCACGTATTCGGTACCGGCTATGAAGTTGCTGGATCCACCGTAGCCCAGGCCTGAACCACCGAGCTTGAACCGCTCAAATGGGCCAATAGGACGGGCACTATTGTAGCTGCCAATGAATCCAAAGTGAGCCCGCGTATTCAGTACCAGTTTGCCCACCATCGGCGAGAACCACGAGGCATCGAACATCCACTTATGAAACTCTACCCACTCGTTCACGCTGGGGTGGGAGCCCGGGAACAGGGAGTAAGGCGGCGTCAGGTTCACGCTCAACGACAACGAGGAGCCCCGACGGGTAAACGTAGGGTTATCGATGCTATTGCGCGACAGGGTAGTATTGAACGTTACGTTAGTGGCGTTACCGGTCCCCGTAGGGAAGAAGTTGGTACCCAGGGCCGTGTAGTTCTGCAGCTTGTACTGCGTTACCGACATGGCATTGCTCAGCGTAAAGTAGTCATCGGGCCAGCGCAGGCGGCGGCCTAAGCTCACACTCCCCCCGTTGGTTTTCAGGAAGCTTCCGGTTTCGGCATCGAAGTTGGTGCCGAGGCGGTAAATCGTTTTGGTCAGGCTCACCGACAGGGAGTTGGGCTTGCGCCCGCCCAGCCAGGGCTCTGTAAACGAGAAGGAATAGGCCTGATACTGCAAGCCGTTGGCCTGCACGTTCAGGGCCAGGCGCTGCCCGTCCCCGGCCGGTACGGGCGTCCAGTTGCGGAGCGTACCGGCTTTGCGCAGGGAGAAGTTGTTAAACACCAGCCCAACCGTACCGATAAAGCCAGCATAACCACCCCAGCCACCCGAAAGCGTAATTTGGTCGGAAGGTTTCTCCTCCACGGTGTAGTTGATGTCTACGGTACCATCGGCTTGGTTAGGCACAGGGTTCAGGCCAATCTTCTCGGGGTCGAAGTAGCCCAGCGTGGCAATTTCGCGCTGGCTGCGGATGAGGTTCTCCCGGCTGAATTTCTCGCCCGGCAGCGTATACAATGCCCGACGCACTACGTGGTCGGAGGTTTTGGTATTACCGGCAATGTTCACATCCTTGATACGGGCCTGCACACCTTCGGTCACGCGCATCTCAATATCAATCGAGTCGCCCTCCACTTTGGTTTCTACCGGCTCAATCTGGAAGAACAGGTAGCCGTCGTTCATGTACAACGACGACACATCCTGTCCCGTAGGATTATAGTTCAGCCGTTTGTCCAGGGTTTCCTTGCTGTACACGCTGCCCTCCCGAATACCTAGCACAGAGGCCAGGGTTTTATCGTCGTAGAGGTAGTTGCCCTTCCAGGTAATGTTGCGGAAGTAGTACTTCGGCCCCTCATCCACCTTCACCGTCAGGCGCAGGCCATCACCCTCCCGAGACAAGGAGTCGGATACAACAACCGCGTCCCGGTAGCCTTCACTGTTGTAGAAGTCAATAAGCTTCTGCTTGTCATCAGCAAATTCCTTGGGCTGATACTTACCTGAGTTGAAGAGCTTGGGAAACTTCTTCTCCTTGGTTTTTTTGAACTTGCCTTTCAGCTTGCTGTCCTTGAAGGCGGTGTTGCCCTCAAACACAATTTCGTTGATCTTGACTTTGTCGCCCTTATCAACGTTGATGAGCAGCACTACGCTATTGGACAGGGCCGAATCCGGCTTCTGCACAATATTCACCTTGGCGTCCAGAAAGCCTTTGTTGGTGTAGAACTTGCGTACCTGGGAACGGGTGTTGCTCAGCAGCGCGTCCGTAACCACCTTCCCCCGAATTAGCTTGATTTTGTTTTTCAGCTCATCGGCTTGGCCTTTGCCAATACCGGTAAACTCAAATTTGGACAACCGGGGGCGCTCTTTCAGGTTGAAGTCCAGGAATACCCGGTCACCTTCCACGCGGGCAATGCTTACGCTCACGTCGCCCAAGATGCCTTGGTCCCACAATTTCCGAATGGCCCGTCCAATTTCCTCGCCGGGAATGGTAATTGGGTCACCTATTTTCAGCCCCGTCAAGCCAATCAGGGTATTGGGGTCCAGGTAACGTGCGCCACTGATAGTGATGCCGCCCAGCGTATAACGCTGGCCCTGCTCGCCCTCAGCTGAGGGCGCTTGAGTCTGACTAAAGGCAGCTGGAGCCGAGGCAGTACCTAACGCTAAGGCTAGTGCAGTTGCCGGAAGTAACTTGTGATAAGAAGAACGCATGTTCTGGAATTACGAAACGGTTAGCTGCTCACTGGTTTTACCGAACCGACGCTCCCGCTGCTGGTACGCCCGCAGAGCATCATAAAAATGCTCCCGCCGAAAATCCGGCCACAGCAAATCGGTAATAAACAGTTCCGTATAGGCCAACTGCCACAATAGAAAATTACTGATGCGCTGCTCGCCACTAGTACGAATCAGCAGTTCAGGATCAGGAATACCCGCCGTCGATAGAAACCCAGCCACGGTAGCCTCCGTTACCTGCTCAGGCTGTAAGCGGCCCGCAGCTACCTCTACCGCTATCCGCTTTGTGGCCTGCGTAAGGTCCCAACGGCCGCTGTAGCTGAGGGCCAGCAGCAGCGTGGTGCGGGTACCGCCTTTCGTGAGCTCAATAGCCTCCGCTAACTCCTTCTGGCAGGAAGCCGGCAAGTTTTCAATCTGCCCGATGGACTGCAGCTTGATGCCATTCTTCAGCAATGTGGGCGTTTCCTGCCGAATGGTGTGTACCAGCAGTTGCATCAGGGCCATTACTTCATGCGCCGGCCTCGACCAGTTTTCGGTGGAAAAGGCGTAAAGCGTCAAGAAGCGCACCCCTACTTCAGCGGCAACTTCCACGGTTTCCCGCACGGCCGTAATGGCACTCTGGTGACCGAAGATGCGTAAACCGCCTTTCTTCTTCGCCCAACGACCATTGCCATCCATGATGACAGCTACGTGAGCGGGTATGTTCTGAGAATCAAGTTCGGACCGGACGGCCATTAGTACCTTTTGCGTAAAGAGGCCGCAAGTTACGCAAATGGTTGCATTCCCCTCTGCCTGATAAGTGCTTGCGCTATACCGGCTAAAATACGCACCGCCCCCCAACATTTAGTATGTTGGGGGCGGTGTAAATGGAGTGGCTGCGGCTAGCGACCCTTTTTCTTCTTCCCCTGACTCTCATCGGGGCAGCGGATTTTGTAGAAAGTGTAAGAAATACTTAGCCCATTATAGAAGTACCAATCCTGGTCGTGCGGGTTACCTATACGGTCATCCTGCCCACCCGATTTTCCATCAATATGGTCTAGGTTATCAGTAAGAGTTTTGCGGGCACCAGCTTCTAGGCCAAAATTCCAGTGCGTAGATAGTGCGTATTTGAAGCCCAGCCCCATTGGAACGGATAAATTAACGATGCTGCCTTCCTTGTTTATATTGTCCTGCAGCGTTTCATTTTGTTCTGCTGTTAGTCCTTCTACTTGAATCCTCGTTTTAGGATTTGCGAAGAACCCTGCCAGACCGACGAACACATATGGTGTAAAATGAACCTTGTCTTTCCGGTTATGATAATCGTAGAAGTTGTATTCTATACCGCCGCCCAGCTCTGCTAGATTGCCCTTCATACTGGCATCCCGATATGCGGCTTGGGGCGTAATTCCCCCATTCACTCCTTTCACGTTCCGGTCGTCGGCTCGTAGCATTCCAAATAGACCACTTGCCCGCAGTGTTATCGGGGCCGAAATATCCTTGCGGTAGAAGGCAGTTACTGCGGGTCGGTTATTGCGAAATTGGTAGGAAGGCGACAGTTCTCCTTTATAAGATAAACCTCCTAACCCGATACCTATTTCACTGGTATTCTGAGCGGCGGTGACATGGGCAAAAAAAATGCTCCCTATCGACACAGAGCCGATAAGGAGCATTTGAAAGGGAAACGACTTTGTCATTAGGCTGACTGTTGAGTAAAAGACAGTCAGCTAAACTGACTATCTGAATTTGGGGTTACGAACTCGGGGGGCGAGGATGTAGTTGACAGAGATACCCAACGTAGAGTACCAGTCTTTCTCGTTGCTTTTGCCACGCATTTCACCGCCTTGTTGCGCCTCTGTATAAGTGCCGGGCAGCTCACGGGTGATGTCCCAGCCAAAGTACTTAGAAGCATCCGACTGCAAAACGTCACGGCTGGCTACATAATTGCCACTTACGTCGTCAAGATAGTCGGTAAATGTTTTACGGAAGCCCAGCTCGATACCTACGTCAAAGCTTTTGTTGAGCTTATAGCGGGCACCCGCGCCGAAGGGAATAACGAATTGAGTAAGGCTGTAGCCTTCCGATTGACCTTCCGTTCTGAGCGGCTGCAGAGCAACGTATGAGCCGGAAGACAAGTTAGTAGCATCGCTGCCAACGAGGGCTTTGGGGTTGTGGCGAATCACGCCAACACCCCCAAATAGATAAGGAACGAAGTCTGGACGCTTGATGTAATTGTTCCGGTTCTCAATCAAATCAAAGATGCCGGTTGCTGAGAATTCCAGGATATCGTTGCGGAAGTTCATGTTCCGGTTGTAGCGAAACTTAGCATCTCCATCATTCTGGTCAGCTGCTTTGGCGTCGTCGCCGGTAATACGGCCATAGGCTAGTGCGGCACGAGCCGAAATACGGGGAGCGAACCGGCGAGTAATAGACAAGCCAACGTTCGGGCGGGTGGCACCTGGCCGGAAGCTTGGAATGCTGGGCTTGGGAGTAATATCGCCAAAATAGGCCATACCGTTCAGCGTCAGGCCAACCGAGTTGTACTGCTTCCGCTTACTAAACTGCTGTGCACTTGCCTCCGACGCTACCAGCGCGAGGACTAGCAACAAGGCCAAAGTGTGAGTCAAGAGTTGCTTCATATTGAGCGAGGGTTAAAAATATCGGTCTGAAAAAGGGCGAAGTAGCGGTATGGGCACGGTCGCAGTGAGTGACAAAAGTAGAAGATGCCGGGAACTTAAAAAAGGTTTAACAGAAAACTATATACCTAAACTGGTATTCCGGACGGATTCCGTCGGTCAAGGCCCCAGTTCAACTTACTGCGCAAGGTACTCAGGAAGTTAACGTGGTTAAGTTTTACCAGGCGAGCATTAAAGTTTTCACGGCGAACAGCAATCTGAATACTGGCTTCTACTGTTTTGGAACGAGAGTCAAGGGAGAGCAAAAAATTGTTACTGCGCCCTTCAATTTCAAAGGAAATCACACTCCGATCCGATACAATAAGGGGCCGTACGTTCAGATTGTGAGGGCATACGGGAGCAATGATAAAATTGTTTGTTTGCGGGAGCATCACGGGTCCGCCGCAGCTCAGAGAGTATCCGGTGGAGCCGGTAGGCGTGGATACGATAAGACCGTCGGCCCAATAAGAATTCAAGTACTCACCATCAATGTAAGTGTGCACTACAATCATGGAGGAAGTATCGCGCTTCAAAATACTGAACTCATTGAGTCCGAAGTTAATATCTCCAAAAGTATCAGGATCGGTATCTACCCGAATCAGGCTCCGGTCTTCCAGCACGAAGTGGCCTTTAAAGAGGGCGTCTATAGCTTGGGCAATCTTATCGGGGGAAATGGTGGCTAGAAAGCCCAACCGGCCAGTGTTGATACCTAGGATGGGAATCTGCAGTGGTCCTACGTAGGTGATGGTATCCAGAAGCGTTCCGTCGCCGCCAATACTGAGTACGAAGCGTGCTCCAGCGAGAGAGTCGCCGCGCCGGAAGGTGCTTATACCTTCAGGTAGCTGAATGTGCTGGCTTAGATACTCATGAAAGGATTCCAGGATACTTATGTCCGCTTGGCGGCGAATCAAGTCATCCATCATTTCCTGCATGAAAGCAGTTTGCTGCTCATCAAAGGGCTTTCCCAGAATGGCTATTTTCATAACAAAAACATAACCTGACTACCGCGCAAGAAGGGGTCAGATGGGAAACTGGGTGCGAAAGAAGAAGCCACCCTGTTGCTCCCGATTACGGGCGTATTCCAGCGTGAATACCCAATCGTAGTACGTAACCAGGTGAAGTGCAACGCCGGCGGATGCTAACAGGCGGTTAGGGAGTTGGTTGCCGCGTAATACGGCAGGCTGCCGGACGTATCCTGCATCGACAAAGGTATTTAAATAAAACGCCAGCGGGATGCCATTAAAACGGGAGCTGCGCAAGCTGCCTACCTGCAGCTTGCCAAGGTCGAAGAGGCGGTAAGTGATGCCCTGCTGCAACAGGCCCAGGTGTGGGCCCTCTATTACGTACGCATCGTAGCCACGTACCAGCACATCATATCCAAAGGCCCGGCTATCGGGATAAGCCAAAGCCCGCGCAAAACGAAGCTGGGCAGTAGCTCCTACGCTGTAGTAGAACGGGCCACCCAAGGCGACGTAACGAGCGTAGCGGCCGCGTAACGTCAGGATACCAGGGTTGCTGTTATCCAGAAATGCGCGGTACGAAATTCCCACTTGCGCATACTGCCCTGTGAGCGGGTAGGCGAAGGTGTTGCGTTGGTTGAGGGTGCTTATAAGGCTAACTTCCATGTACTGCCGCCGGGGCCCATGCAGAAAGTACCGAGGGTTGTAATACAGTACAGAATCTGACACCTGCTCCCGATGGTAGGAAACATCAAGGGCTGTTAGGTGCTGTACTGTTCGGCGCCACCGGATACCAGCCGTGGCATACTGACGCTCAATTGGAAAACCGCTTTGTTGGCGCAGGTTACGGAGCCGATCATCTATGGTGACGTAGTCGAGGGCACGGCTACGGTAGTAGGAGTAGCCGGCCCCAAAGCCAATCCGCCGTCGGCGGCCGTACCCGGGAGCCTCATAAAAGAGCTCATACTTGCGGTTGAAGCCCAGCTGCAAATTTCCCAGCAACTGCTCATTACGGCCCCGGAAATTGCGGTGCACTACATGTACGCCATAGTCGACCCGTTTTGCCCGGTCGGAGCGGTCAAGCCAGGAGCGAAAGTTACGGTCGGCCAGGGAGAAGATGGGAATGGGAAAAATGTACCACCGCTCCTGTACACTGTATAAAATTGTCAGCTCCCCGTCTCGGCAGACAGGTTGTACCAGCACTTGGTGGAACAACTGCAGATTGTACAGACGGCGGCGGTTAGTTTCGAGGCGGCGACTTAGGCTGGCAGAGCCTAGCGTATCGCCTTCCTCAAAATCAAGCTCAGCCCGCAAGACAACTTCTTTAGTTTTATTGTTGCCGACAAACAGAATGCGGCCGACCCGCAATGTGGAGTATCCAGCGCACTGTGCCTGGATTAGGCTATCGGCTGTGGACCGGCGAACAGAGTCAGGTAGTTGCACTGCGGACACAAGCCTCCGTGGTGGCTGCGTAACCGATGCGACATGGGAAATTTCTCCCAGCCCCAGAAACAATACGGACAGTAGCACCTCCCCTACCAGCTCAAATACTCAGGTAGCGCAGCAGGGCATTATAGCGCTCCTGCTCGTCTTCACTTACTTCGCCAGTACCGCTAAACTGGGCCGTGATGGAATAACCGAACCGTTCCAGCGTGGCAATAATGCGGGTAATATTGGGCGTATTGAGCTTGAGCGTAAGACGAATGCGGTAGGGGTCGTGCTCGTCCTGGGCTACGTGGGCGCTCATAATTTTGGCGTTATTCTCCTCTACGTACCGGCTGATTTGCGTGAGTGAGTAGTCTCGCTCCTCCATAGCCAGTACAATAATCCCTTGCTGACTGGTAGCTACCGGAACCTTACCAAAGGCGGCCAGCGTGTCGCTTACGGTTACCACACCTAAGTACTCATGCTGCGCATCCAGCACTGGCACCAACTGAACTTTGTTCTGGACGGCTAGCTCAATGATGTTGTAGAAATGCTGGTCGTGCTGCACATGCACATCGGTATAGTTGAGGGCCAAGCTCCCCAGCAGGCACTCCACTCCTTCCCGGTCCAGCAGGTCCGATTCCGTTACGAGGCCCCGGTACTGACGGTCATCGAGCACGGGAAGTTGGCCCACGTGAAATTCCTCCAGCCAGCGGGCAGCCTTTTCCGTTGAGTCCGTCACCTTCAGCGGCGGAATCATTTGATTCAGTAAATCTTCGGCGAGAATGGAATTCATCGGAGAATAGGCGAAAAGCGGGACGAAGCTCGGAGGTGGGGCAATACAAGCCAGAACACCTGCAAAAGGTTTTTGGGCCACTATCTGCCTTCGTAACAAAGTAGAAGAGCGGAGAAAGCAGCCCAGAGGTTGCACCAACCGAGTCAGCACATATTACGACGTGGGTACTGAAGCGGCCGTGCGTTCCAGAAATTTAGTAAGCAACTGGTTGAACTCCCGTGGGCGCTCCATCATGGGGGCATGGCCGCAATGGTCAAGGAAGCGCAACTCTGCGCTCTGCATCAGGCGGTTGAACTCATGGGCTACTACTGGCGGGGTAATGGTATCATTGAGGCCCCACACCAGTAAAGTGGGTACTCGAATTTTGTGTAGTTCCTTGGCCAGGTTATGGCGCTGGGCTGAGCGGGCAATGCTGATAATGCGCAGACATTTGGCATTGGAGTTTGTCACGCTGAACACCTCATCCACCAGTTCCTGCGTTGCCACGGCGGGGTCATAGAAGGTATAGGCTACTCGCTCCTGCACGTAGCCGTAGTTGCCGCGCTTGGGGAAAGAGCCCCCCATGCCATCCTCAAACAAGCCGCTACTGCCCGTGAGTACCAGGCGCTGCACCCGCGTGGGGTTTTGCAGAGTGTATACCAGAGCAATATGGCCCCCCAAAGAGTTTCCCAGCACCGTACAGGGCTCTGTGAGGGCAATTTCAGCTAAAAAATCCTCCACGAAACCAACCAGGCCGGGTACGCCGGCCTTCAGTAGAGGCATGTCGTAAATGGGCAGCAGTGGAATAACTACCCGGTAGCGCAGGCTGAACTGCTGCACCACATCCTGCCAGTTGCTAAGCGCTCCGAACAGGCCGTGTAGTAGCAGCAGCACCTCACCGGTACCCTCATCCACGTACTGAAATCCATTTTTTTCCTTGATCTGCAGCTCCATCTTTGCTAGGGAATACGCCCGCCGGCCGGAGCTGGCGCGGGCTGTGCAATGATACAATTCTTGACCCAATTGCCCAGAAGTGCCAGTCCGTGGGGTGTGAGCAAGGCCTCAGGGTGGAACTGTACGCCGTGCAAAGGCAGCGTACGATGCCGTAGGGCCATTATTTCGGGGGCCGAACTGATAGTAAAGGCCAAGGGCTCCAGACAGGGCGGCAACTGCTGCAGCACCAGAGAATGGTAGCGGGTAACGGGCATACGGGCGGGCAGATTCTGCCAAAGTACGTCCGGTTGGGTCCACTCTACCTCCGATACTTTGCCATGCATAGGCCGTTGCCCCCGCTGCACCGACGCTCCAAAGAACTCACCCAAAGCCTGGTGACCCAAGCACACGCCCAGTATCGGTTTTTGTGCGTGGTACTCCGCAATAACGGCCAGTAAATTACCAGCTGTTGCCGGCGTACCGGGGCCCGGTGATAGTACCAGCGCGTCAAATGGTAGCTGGCGCAGTTCGGCCAGAGGCGCATCGTTGCGGCGAACTTCTACCTCACACCCCAGCTGCCGCAGGTAATCCAGCAGGTTGTACGTGAAAGAGTCGAAGTTATCCAGCAGCAGAATACGCATAATATTTAGTAACGAAGCTGGCAGCTAGAGTAGCCTTCTCTAAAACACCTCTCGCAGGCGGCTAAGCAGCGTGCCGGCGAAGGGCATTACGAAGGCTACGGCACTCAGAGCAAGGGGCGTAGCCTCCCGCACCACGGGCAGCACCTGCGAGTCGGCCACTAGCTGGGGAGATATCAACTGCAGGCCGGCCAACCCTACCCCGTGCAGCAGCAGGCTCAGGCCCAGTACCCACTTGAGTACCCCGCTGGCCGCACCGCCCAGGTTATCGAGCATGCCCAGCGGGGTAAGGTGCACGGCCGTTCTGATGAACCCGCTGAGCAGGTGTACTCCCCACACAATGGCAGTGAACACCAGCACGAATGATACCAGAGGCAGCAAGCCGAAAGCATCGCCTACGTAGTGGCGCACCAGCGGAATAGCATCATTCAGCAGAGCTAGCCCTCCTACTGCGCCGAGCACGAAAGCCAGCAAGGAAGCCACCTCCAGCACCAGCCCGCGCCGGTACCCCTGCACGGCCCCAATGCCCAACGGAATCAGTAAAAGGATGTCGAGGGTGGACATTGGAGAGGGAGGCGCTAAAGCGGAGGGGTGCGTGCCCGACTACTGTCCGGCACGCACCGCTTCGCTTTCAGGCCTTACAGATTGGTGTTGTTCAGCAGGTTGTTTACTGTCTGAGAGATTACTCGGCCATCGGCTAAGCCGGCCAGCTCCCGGGCTGCCACGCCCATTACTTTGCCCAGGTCGGAGGGGCCGGTAGCACCCACGCGCTGGATAATACCCACCAGCTTCTCTACCAAATCAGCCTCGGAGAGCTGCTGGGGCAGGTATTCCTCGATAATAGTCAACTCGGCCAGCTCTATTTCCTCCAGGTCGGAGCGAAACTGTTTCTGGTACATGTCGGCAGCTTCGCGGCGCTGCTTGGCGGCTTTGGTCAACAGCTTCATTTCGGCATCGGGCGTGAGGGCTGCACCGTGCTGACCTTCGGCCGTTTCGGCCAGCATAATCTGCGACTTGATGCTGCGCAGAGCCGTTAGACGCACTTTATCTTTGGCCAACATAGCCTTCTTGATATCGGCGTCGATGGTTTCTTTCAGAGCCATAGGAATGGGGGGATAATGAAGGTGCAAGATTACGGCTTATTCCCGAATACGGGGCCACCGGCCGAGTTAGGGGGCAGCGCCAGGGCTGCCAGCAAACCCGCCGCATCATCTACGTACAAAGCCAGCTCGCAGGCAGTGCGGCCCAGGCCGTAAGGGCCCGTTACGGGTTGAGGGGAGGCGCACACCAGCAGCAGATTGGGCGGCGTGAGCAGCGGCCGGGCCAGATTCAGCCGGCCCGGGGCCGGCGCCGGGGTATCGCGCAGCAGCTGGGCCGTGAGTAGCGCCGCGCGGGGCAGCCGCACCGTCCAGAAAAACCCGACCCGCACTACCAGCTCCTGGTCGGCGGTGAGCTGCACGGGCAGCAGCCGTACCGCCCGCGCGTGGGCCAGCAGCAGCAGTAACCCGTATAGGTGCAGGACCAGCGCAGCTCCGGCCACCAGCGGGTACCAGCGTACCAGCAGCAGATGAAGCGCGCCCATTTCCGCCACCGACAGCAAGGCTACCGTACCTAGGTAAGCCGTACATGCCGAGTTTTGATAATTGGTGAACACCCGGCTGCCTGCGGACACTACCGGCTGGGCCCGCCAGCTCAGCAGCGCGTAGTAAAACAGCATCAGCTCGAACACCAGCGGCACCATTGGCCGGCCAAACACCTGCCGGAAAGCGGCGGTGAGGCATTCCGCCACTTCGGGCGTGTGCGGGCGGGCGGCCTGGTAAGCTCGCTGCAGCCGCCGCAGGTTCAGCAGCGTCAGCGTAAATGTGAGAACTTCTACCGCGCCCAACGCCTGCCCGGCCCAGCGTACGTATTGCTGCTGCGGGCCCGGAATCAGCCAGTGGCCCAGCGCCACAGCCGCCACAAAAGCCGCCGCCACGGTGCTTACCGGCAGCCGGTAGGGCCGCGCTATCAGCAGGTAAAACAGCACCGGCAGCCCCACCAGCACATCGAAGCTAACGGCGGCCGGCAGCAGCGGCTTCTGTGTAAAAACCGGCTGCCGAATTATCAGCCATTCAATAAGAATAACGGCTAGCAGCAGCAGGCCAAACCCCAGCGCGGGACGAATAGAAACGGGAAATTGGGCTACCATAGCTACTTCAACTAAAATCGACCAACGCTGTTGGGGCTACGTATCTTTGACCACGTACTCACCCGTAGCGCCGTTCCAGAATATGACCAAGCTCAGCGTAAATATCAATAAAATAGCCACCCTGCGAAATGCCCGGGGCCACAATCGTCCCGACCTGCTACAAGCGGCCCGTGACTGTGAGCGGTTTGGGGCCCAGGGTATTACGGTACACCCGCGCCCCGATGAGCGCCACATCCGCTACCAGGACGTGCGCGACCTGAAAGACGTGGTAACCACCGAGCTGAACGTGGAAGGCAACCCTACCCCCGATTTTCTGGACCTGGTGCGGGAAGTGCGCCCCGAGCAGGTTACGCTGGTGCCCGATGCGCCCGACGCCATTACCTCCAACGCCGGCTGGGACACGATAAAACACCAGGACTACTTACGGGAAGTGGTGGCCGACCTCAAAGGCCTGGGCTGCCGGGTGAGCATCTTCCTCGACCCCGTGGCCGAGCTGGTGCGGGCCGCCGCTACCACCGGCACCGACCGGATTGAGCTGTACACCGAAGACTACGCCCGCCAGTACCACGCCGGTGCTGAAGCCGCCCTGCGCCCCTACCGCGAAGCCGCGCTGCTAGCCCAAGAGCTGGGCCTGGGTCTCAATGCCGGCCATGACTTGGACCTGGACAACCTGGCCTACATGCACCAGCACTTGCCGGGGCTGCAAGAGGTCAGTATCGGCCACGCCCTTATTTGTGATGCACTGTATCTGGGTCTGGAAAACACCATTCAGCTTTACCGGCGGCAGCTGAAGTGAGATGGTGAGTGGTGAAATGGTGAGGTTGACGCCCTACTTGCGCCAGATACGCCGTCAAAACATCAAACTCACCATTTCACTACTCACCATTTCACCATCTTACCCCTTTCCCGTGCCGCGTATTCCGCTTTCCGATTTTCTGCAGGGTGCTGCCGAGGTGCCCGTCTTGGACGTGCGCGCGCCCATTGAGTACGCCCACGGCCATATTCCGGGGGCGGTGAGCTTTCCGCTGTTTTCGGATGAGGAGCGGGCCCGCATCGGTACCACCTACAAGCAGATCAGCCAAGATAGGGCTGTGCTGCTGGGCCTCGATTTTTTCGGGCCGAAGATGAGCCAACTGGTGAAGCTGGCCCAGAAGGTGGCCCCGCACAAGCAAGTGCGCGTGCACTGCTGGCGGGGCGGCATGCGCTCCGGGGCAGTGCAGTGGCTGCTGGAGCTGGCCGGGTTTGAGGTGCAGCTCCTCGATAAAGGCTACAAAGACTACCGCCGGGGTGTGCTGGCCTCCCTGGAGCAGCCTCACCCCCTGTGGGTGCTGGGTGGCCTCACGGGCTCGGGCAAAACCAATGTGCTGCATCAATTAATGGCCCAGGACCAGCCGGTACTAGACCTGGAAGGCTTGGCCCACCACAAAGGCTCGGCGTTTGGCAGCCTTGGCCAACCCGAGCAACCAACCCAGGAGCAGTTTGAGAACAACCTGGCGGCGGCCCTGGAAGCGTTGCCGGTAGCTGCTTCCGCTTGGGTGGAGGACGAAAGCCGGACAATTGGGGCGGTTCACCTTTCCAGTGGTTTTTACGAACAGATGCGCCAGGCTCCGTTGCTGCTGCTGGAAATCCCGCGGGAAGTGCGGGTGCAGAAACTGGCTGAGGAGTACGGCCGCCACGACCCGGCGGCATTGGCAACTTCCATCCTGCGCATCCGGAAGCGGTTGGGCGGCTTGGCCACCCGCGAAGCCCTGGCTGCCATTGGCGACGATGATATGCCCAAAATGGTGAGCCTGGTGCTGGATTACTACGACCGGACCTACCTGCACGGGCTGGAAGGCCGACCCTTCGTGCGCGTGGCATCCCACACCTCCGATCCGGCTGAAAACGCCGCGCTGGTGCTGCGGGCCGCCCAAAATCTATAATCCGACGCCTGATGATTGCCAAGCTGCGCGTAGCCCGCCCCACCGATAATCTGCCGGCTTTGCTGCGCTTCTACCGCGACGGGCTGGGCCTCACGGAGCTGGCGGCCTTCACGGGGCATAATGGCTTCGATGGGGTAATGTTGGGCCATCCGCAGGCCCCTTACCACTTGGAGTTCACCCACCAGCCAAGCCACCCGGCAGGCCGCGCCCCAACCGCCGACAACCTGCTGGTATTCTACCTGCCCAACGCCGCCGAGTGGCAGCAAGCCGTAGACCGTATGAGAGCAGCCGGCTTTGCGCCCGTTGCCTCCTACAACCCGTACTGGGACCAGCTAGGCTGCACTTTTGAAGACCCCGACGGCTACCGTGTGGTGCTCCAACGCGCCGCCTGGGCCTTGTAGGTTTCCTGTTTTATCGTTGCTTTCCGTTTTGCTTTCTATGACCCTTCCCGACGCTTCCGCCGATATTCGCCTTACTCAATACAGCCACGGTGCGGGCTGCGGCTGCAAGATTGCGCCCAAGGTACTCGACCAGATTCTGCACACCAGTCTGCCCCAGCCCCAGCACGAGCAGCTGCTGGTAGGCAACGCCTCCCGCGACGACGCGGCCGTGTACGACATTGGGGGTGGGCAGGCCATCATCAGCACCACCGACTTTTTCATGCCCATCGTGGATGATGCCTACGACTTTGGGCGTATTGCCTCGGCCAACGCTATTTCCGACGTGTATGCCATGGGTGGGCGGCCGGTAATGGCCATTGCCGTGCTGGGCTGGCCCATTGACAAGCTGGCGCCTGAGGTGGCCCGGCGGGTAATTGAGGGCAGCCGTAGCATTTGCCAGGAGGCGGGCATTCCGCTGGCGGGCGGCCACAGCATCGACTCGCCGGAGCCTATTTTCGGGCTGGCCGTCACGGGCCTGCTCGCCATCGACAACCTGAAGCAGAACGATACGGCCACGGCCGGCTGCGAGCTGTACCTCACCAAACCCCTGGGTGTGGGTATGCTGACGACGGCCCAGAAGAAAGGTATTCTGCAGCCGGAGCACGCTCACATTGCGCCCCAGAGCATGATGCAGCTCAACAAGATTGGGACGGAGCTGGGCCAACTTCCCGGCGTGCGGGCCATGACGGACGTAACCGGCTTTGGCCTGCTGGGCCACTTGGCCGAAGTGTGCGAGGGCAGCAACCTCACGGCCGAAATCGACTTTACGAAAGTGCCCCGCCTACCCGAGGCCGAGCAGTACCGCCAGCAGAAGGCCATTCCGGGCGGCACCGTGCGCAACTGGGACTCCTACGGCCACAAAGTAGGCCCCATCACCGACGAACAGCGCGCCTGGCTCTGCGACCCGCAGACTTCCGGCGGCCTACTGGTGTGCGTGGAGCCCGGCAGCTGGGAAGCCGCGCAGGCCGTGTTCGGACAATATGGCCTAACCCTGGAGGCCTTTGGCCGGCTGCGGGAACACGCTGCCGATGAGCCCTGGATTCTGCTAACGGCCTAGGCTGCGTGGACATTTGACAAAAGACACGAAGTAGAACGTCATGCAGAGCGGAGCGAAGCATCTCGCGTGCTGACGTTGCTATACGATTCAGACGTCAGCACGCGAGATGCTCCGCTCTGCATGACGTTCTTTACCTAGTGAATGTCCACACAGTCTAGCCTCTCTTCCCGTCTCTTGTATTTTTCTCGCCAATACCCGCGCCGCTAGTTTTTGCATGAAGCTCTTTTCTGTTCTGCGCCCTCTGCTGGAAATAGCGGCGCTTGTGGGCGCACTTATTATTGGCCTGCGGCTGGTTACGGGCTTGTTCCGCCGCAAAAGCCAGGTGTACCGGCCTGGCGGGCTGCGCCAGTTCCAGCTGTTGTTCTGGCCCCTGCTGTGCCTGGGCGTGGGTTTGCCCTTCTTGGGCTCTTTCCTCTATGCTCCTACCCTTTCCACCTTCGAGCTCACGTTGCTGGTAGCCCTGGCAGCGGTGATACTCGGATTTTCTGTACCTGCTTTCCTTCTGCATCTGGCCTACTACGCCCGTAACCAGCATACCACTTTGGTTTTCGACCCCAAGCACAATCAGTTGGAAGTGTACGAGGGCGCTATCCGTATTCCGTTTGGCAAAAGTGACTTGGTACGCGTGGAGTACGTGACCTGTAAATCGGAGCAACTGTTCTGGAGCCCGTACGCCTACGTGCGGCTGCACCTGCGCTCCGGCCACGTGCTGCCCATCACCTCCCTGCTGCTGAAGCTGCCGCCGCTGGTCGAGTTCCTGCGCAGTGCCCCGTTGGAGCGTCGTCAGCGCTGGTTTTGCTGGCTCTGAGCCAGCTGCTCTTCTACCAGAGCGAGTGGACAGTTGATAAACTGTCCTGCTGGAAAGTCAGGCAGAGCAAAGCATCTCGCGTGCTGACGTTGCAAGGATAATTCAGGCAGCAGCCCGTGAAATGCTCTGCTCTGCCTGACTTTCTCTCTACGCGACTGTCCACATGGCCCAGAATGTACTTGTTGATTGTCACGCGTTTACTTACTTTTCTCCGTAGGCTGCATAAGTCGCGCAGCTCCCTATATTTGTTTGTTTACCTCGTTCCTCACTCCTGCCGCTGCCTGGCTAGCCGTGAGTGAAGCCGCTCTGCCTGTTGCTCCCCATTGCTTATGCGGCATTTTGTTCTGGTTGCCCTTCTGCTCAGCGGCCTGCTGGGAACTGCCAAAGCTTACGCGGCTACGGAGGAAACCCTCCTGCGGCAACTTCAAAGGCAGCCCGCTGATACGGTTCGGCTTCGGCTTCTGACCACAATTTGCTATCAGCTGCACGACAACGACCCCACCCGGGCTCTGCCTTACGGGGAGCAGGCCGTGGCGCTGGCCCGGCAACTGCGCTCCTACCCAGGCTTGCTACAGGCACTGCTGAATCTGGCGGGCTGCTATGCCAACCTAGCCGATGGCGCCCACGCCCTGCGGCTGCAGCAGGAGGCCCTGCTGCTGGCCCGGCAACTTCGCTCCCCCGATGCTATTACCCGCGCCTATTCCGGCATGGGCCGGGTGCAGCAGGAGCGCAATGATACGGCGGCGGCTATGCGCCACTACCAACGGGCCCTAACCTACGTGTACCAGCCCGGCGTGCAGCCCCGCACCCGGCTACTGGTGTTCGGCAACCTCGGCAGCCTCTACTTCGACCTCGGCCAGTACCCCGAAGGCCTACTTTTTACCCGCCGGGCGTTGCAGCTGGCGCGCCGCACCAACGACCAGGCTGGGGAAGCGCAGTACCTGGCCGATATGGGCTCGTTTTATACCCAGCTAAACCAGCTGGAAACGGCGGAGGGGTTACTACGCAAGGCCGTACTCTTGGCTGAAATCCAGCGGAACGAGCGTTTTACGGCCGGCAACCAGGAGCTACTGGCTACGGCCCTGCTGCTGCGCAACCAGCTGCCGGAAGCCGATAGCCTGGCCCGGCGGGCGCTACTCACGGCTCGTCGCATTCAGTATAAGGAGCGGATACTGGGGGCCTATGCGCTGCTGGCCCGAATCAGCGCCCGCCAGGGCCAGCACGAGCAGGCATATGCGTGGCAGGTTCGGCACCGCGACCTGAATGACAGCCTGAACAGCCGCTCCCGCATGCAGATGCTCACGGCCCTGCAAACTCGCTACGAAACTGCTGAAAAGGAACGTCAGATCAAGCGCCTCACCGAGCAGGAGCAGACTACGCAGCAGCGCAACCGGGCATTGTGGGGCACGGTGGCAACCCTGCTGCTGGGGCTTAGCGGCATGGCCTATTTGTACACCAAGCTGCGCCTGAGCCGCAGTGCCCTGGCCGCCAACCACCGGGTGCTGGGAGAAGCCACCCGAGAACTGCGGCAGCTAGCCGCGTCCAAAGACCGCCTGTACGCCATTGTAGCCCACGATTTGCGGGGCCCGGTTACGGCTTTTGCGGGTGTTACGGAGTTGATCGACTTCTACCTCAAAAAAGGCGACGAGGATGGTCTGCGCCGCTTGCCCACACTCGTTCGGCAGTCGGCCTACCAGCTCAACCACCTGCTGGACAACCTGTTGAATTGGGCCGTAAACCAAACTGGTGAGCTGGCCTTCCGGCCCGAGCGGCTACTGGTGCGGGAGCTGTTCCAAGATACGATACGCCTCTACGAAAATGCGGCCGAGGCCAAGCAAATCAGCCTGCATAGCCACAGCCCGGACTGCCTGGCTGTGTGGGCCGATGCGCACATGACGCAAACCATTCTTCGTAACCTGATCAGCAATGCCCTGAAGTTTACCTCCGCCGGTGGCTCTATTCACTTGCTGGCCCAAACCGATGGGGCCGGTACAGCAACGCTGTGCGTGCAGGACTCCGGCGCGGGCATGACCGCCACGCAAACGGCGGCGTTGCTTGCCTCAGGCCCCTTAATGCCGTTGCCGCGTACGGCGCGCTCCGGCACAGGGCTGGGGCTGCTACTGTGCCGGGCGTTTGCGGATCGGCAGAGCGGGGCATTATCCATCACTAGCAGTCCGGAGCAAGGCACTAAGGTGTGCCTCACGCTGCCGGCGGCCCAGCCCCGTTAGCCGCCGGCCTGCCTTGGCTGGAACCGTGGGCGGGCATTTCAATTTCGCAGGCCCCATCTTTGCGCTATTATGCTGCAACTACACTTCCGCGAAATGGGGCAGGGAGCCCCGCTGGTCATTCTGCACGGGCTGTTTGGCACCCTCGACAACTGGCAAACCCTGGCCCGGCGCTGGGCCGAAGCTGGTCACCGGGTAATTGTGGTGGATTTGCGCAACCACGGCCGCTCCCCCCACGCCCCGGAGCACACCTACGCCCTCATGGCCGAAGATGTGCGGGGCCTGTTCGACCAGCTGCAGCTGGGCCCTGATACGACCCTGATGGGCCACAGCATGGGCGGCAAGGTAGCCATGCGCTTCGCCCTCGACTACCCCGAGCGCCTGGGCAAGCTGATTGTGGTAGATATTGCCCCGCGCTTTTCCGATATGCGCCACCAGGATGCTATTGTGGCCGGATTAAACGCGGTGCCCCTGACTACTCTGGAGAGCCGTCAGCAGGCCGATGAGGCCCTGGCCCAACATATCAAGTGGCCCGATGTGCGCCAGTTTCTACTCAAAAACCTGTACCGCCGCGAGGATAACTCCTTTGCCTGGCGCCCCAACCTGGCGGCCCTCACCGCCGAAATGGACGACATTGGGGCCGAAATTACCGCTGCCCACCCGTTCCTGAAGCCCGCCTTGTTTATTCGGGGTGGCAAGTCCGATTACGTAAGTCCCGAGGATAAGCTTTACGCCATTCCGGCCCTGTTCCCGAACTCGCAGGTAGAAACAGTGGTAGATGCCGGCCACTGGATACACGCCGAGAAGCCGGAGGAAGTTTTCCGGCTGGTTACGGCCTTTCTAGGGCAGTAAGCCCCCGCTCGTTCAGGCGGGGCCAGCCGCACTTCGTTACTCTCACTTACCCAGCTTCTCTCCCGTGCCCGGTACGCTCTATCTTATTCCCACCATTCTGGCCGATGATACGGCCGCGCAGGTGCTGCCGCCCCAGGTAGCCGAACAGATTCAGGGCCTGCAGTACTTCCTGGTAGAAAACGCCCGCACGGCCCGCCGCTTTATCAAGAGCATGGCCCCCCAGCACATAATTGAGGAGTTGCGCATCAGCGTAATTGACAAGGACAGCACCGAAGCCCAGATTCAGGCAGCTCTGCAGCCCGTGGTGGCTGGCCTGAATGCGGGTGTGATTTCCGAAGCCGGCTGCCCCGGCATTGCCGACCCCGGTGCTGAGCTGGCCCGCCGCGCCCACCAACTGGGCGTGCGGGTGGTGCCCCTGGTCGGCCCTTCGTCCCTACTGCTGGCCCTCATGGCTTCAGGCATGAACGGGCAGAGCTTCGCGTTTTACGGCTACCTGCCCATTGAGCGAGGCAAACGGATGGCGACCATCAAAAAACTGGAGCAGCAGGCCCTGCAACACCACCAGACCCAACTGTTCATCGAAACGCCCTACCGCAACCTGCCCCTGCTCGAAGATTTGCTGAGTACCCTGCACCCCGGCACCCGCCTCTGCGTGGCCGCCAGCCTCACCGCCGCCAACGAGTTTATTCGCACCGATACCGTAGCAGGCTGGAAAAAGCACCCCCTGCCCGATATCCACAAGCAGCCCGCCGTTTTCCTGATAGGCCAGTAGAGTAGTTGTCAGTTGCTGGTTGTCAGTTGTTAGTTTTGAAACAGAGACAAACAACTGACAACCAGCAACTGACAACTATTTCAGTAACTGGTACACCAGCAGCGACGACACGTAGGCCAAGCCCGTCATGTAGAATAGCTGCAGCAGTGGCCAGGTCCAGCCCTTGGTTTCGCGGTAGGTGGCGGCCAGCGTGCTCATGCACTGCATGGCAAACACGTAGAACACCAGTAGCGAGAAAGCCCGGGCCGGCGTGAAAAACGGCTGCCCGTTCACGTCTTTTTCGGCGGCCAGCTTTTGCTGCACCGTTTGCTGGTCGGCATCCTGGCCCACGCTGTAAATGGTGCTCATGGTGCCTACAAACACCTCCCGGGCCGCAAACGAGGTCAGCAGGGAAATACCGATTTTCCAGTCGAAGCCTAAGGGCCGGATGGCCGGCTCCAGTACGTGCCCGAATACGCCGGCGTAAGAGTTTTCCAGGCGCTCAGAAGCTACCCGGGCCTCGGTTTGCTCCGGCGTCAGGCGTTGCGCAACGGCCTGCGTACGGGCTGCCGTTTCGGCCTGGGCTATGCGGTCAGAAGGCCCGTAGGAAGCCAGCACCCACAGCAGAATGGATATAGCCAGAATTACCTTACCCGCCTGAAAAACAAAGGCCTTCACCTTCTCCACAATGGTGATACCCACGTTTTTCCAGCGGGGCCAGCGGTACACCGGAAACTCCATGATGAAGTAGCTCCGCTCCTGGGTTTTGAGCAGCAGCTTCATGGCCCAGGCCGAGAGAATAGCCGCAAAGAAGCCCAGCAAGTACAGCCCCATCAGGGCAATGCCGCGCAGGTTGAAGATGCCCAGCACCGGCTCATCGGGTACTACCAAGCCAATGAGCACGGTGTACACCGGAATGCGGGCCGAGCACGACATCAGGGGCGTGACGAAGATGGTGATGAGCCGGTCTTTGCGGTTTTCGATGGTGCGGGCGCTCATAATGGCCGGGACGGCGCAGGCCACCCCCGAAATCAGGGGCACGATGCTCTTACCGTTCAGCCCGAAGCGCCGCATGATTCGGTCCATCATAAACGTCACGCGGGCCATGTAACCGGTTTCTTCCAGCACCGCAATAAAGGCGAAGAGCAGGGCAATCTGGGGAATGAAGATGAGCACCCCACCCAGACCTGCCAGCACGCCCTCGGTGAGCAGGTTGATCAGCGGCCCGTCGAAGTTCGTCTGGATGAGCCCGTTGATCCACGCCACTCCTTGGTCGATGAGGTCCATGGGGTAGCTGGCCCAGGCAAACACCGCCTGGAACATCAGAAACAGGATGCCAAAGAAAATCAGGTAGCCCCACACCTTGTGCGTCAGTACCCGGTCAAGGCGGTTGCTATAGGGCTCGTTTTGCTCCGTGCGCGTCACCGACACGCAGTTAAGCAGTATCTCGTTGATGCGCTGGTAGCGGCTGATGGTTTCCTGGGCCTGCTGCTCGGTGGGCTTGAAGCCGTATTGCTCCGTCAGTTCCTGAATGTAGGTTCGGTCATCAACCGACAAAAAACTGATGTGCTGGCACTGGTGGGCGTAGTGCAGCGCCAGGTAGTCGTTGTGCAGGTTGAAGTAATACCGAATCTGCCGGATCATGGGCAGCAGGTCTTCAGTGGGTTGGTAAAACTGCCCCGTAGGCGCGTCCAGCGTCTGCGCCATCACAATTTTCAGGGCCGCAATACCTACGCCCTTGCGGGCATTCATCGGGATAATGGGCACGCCCAATTCCTGCTGCAGCGCCGGAATATCAATCTGGACGCCGTGCTGCTCGGCTACGTCCATCATGTTCAGGGCCAGTACCGTAGGCAGGCCCATGTCAGCTAGCTGCGTAAAGAGTAGCAGGTTACGCCGCAGGTTGCTGGCATCCACCGTCACCACCACAAAATCGGGGTACTGGGCGCTGGTCTGGTCGTAGAACAGGTCGGTGATTACCTTCTCATCCAGGCTCTTGGGATAGAGCGAGTAGGTGCCCGGCAGGTCAATAATTTCGGCCCGGTGCTGGGAAGTCAACTGGCTGATACCCGTTTTACGGTCTACCGTGACGCCGGGGAAGTTGCCGACCTTTTGGTTGAGGCCCGTGAGCTGGTTGAACAGCGAGGATTTGCCGGAGTTGGGGTTGCCTACCAGCGCAATACGGGTAAGGGCCCCAGGATGACGCTGAGCGGCTGTTTCCAGCTGCCTGGCCGAAACACCGGCCCCGGCCCGTCCGGAAAGTAATTGCCCACCTGTCATGTATGCGTACTTATTTCAGAAGAATGGTTGCCGCCTCGCTTACCCGCAACGACAACGTATAGTCAGCCATGTCACCTACCACTAAGGTGATGGGGCAACCCAACGGAGCCCGGCTGTTCAGGCGAACCTGCGTGCCCGGAATGCAGCCCATTTCCAGCAGCTTAAGTGCCATTTCAGGGTCTTTCAGGCAACAAATAGTCCCGCTTTCTCCCAGTTGGAGGTCTTTCACGCTACGAGGAGCGGAAACGGGAGGAGTAACTAGTGGGCGTTCAGACACGGGCGGGACTATTTAGACTTACTTCAAACAAAGGTACCACCCAATTATGTTTCAGCCAACATTCGCTGAAGCACCTGTTTTTTCGGGCGGCCCTGGCAATTCGCTGATTTGTGATTATTCCGAAAAGGAATTGCACCGGTATAAATATTCAGGGAAGTATTGCTTTTCTTGCTGCATTTCATTGTAATTTTGGGATATACACTAGCTTGCTCGCATATGCTTCAACGCGTACTTTCTCTTTTTGCACTGGTTTTACTGCCAGCTTTAAGCTTTGCTCAGGATGCGAAAATGACGGGCCGCATCGTCGACGAAAAGACGAAGGAACCCATTCCGTTTGCGTCCATTGGTTTGAAAGAAGAGCAAACGGGGGCCCTTACCAACGAGTATGGCTTTTTTCAGCTAGCCATGCCCCAGAAAAACCCTCAGGACTCCCTGATTGTGAATGCGCTGGGTTATTTCCGCAAGGCAGTCCTCATCAAACCTGGCATTAAGGTGCAGGATATGATTATTGAGGTGCCCAAGCGTGCCATTGAGCTGGCCAACGTAACGGTAAAGGGCGGCAAGGTGAAAAACCTGGCTCTGGGCTCCAACTCCAATACGCCCGGCGAGGGCATGATTCAGGGGATGCCGGGCAGCCAGTACGCTTTCTTCGTGAAGAACGAGAAGGGCAAGAAGCTGGGCAACGTTCGCTCAGTGTCGTTTTACATTGGTGAAAACGGTTTCCCCCGGGAGCCGTTCCGGGTGCGCCTGTACAAGGCCGATGGCAACTACAACTCGCCCAATACCGATTTGCTGACGGAAAACATTGTGGTATCGGCCCCGAAAGGTGGCGAGTGGTACACCGTTGACCTGACGCAGTACAACATTGAAGCACCGCTGGAGGGCTTCTTTGTAGCCATGGAGTGGATTGTGAGCGGGGACAATTTCTACAGTGTCAACTTCATGGACAACTACACGCCCTACGGTCAGATTCTGCGCCCCACCTTCGAATTCAAGGAAGCCCGCACTTGGAACTACACCATTGGCCGGGGCTGGAGCCTGATTACCCTGGCCAACAACGGCATGCGCTACAACGCCATGATCCGGGCCGAAGTAGACCAGATTAAAGACTAACCACTGATTGCACGGATTTTTCGCGGATTCCGCGGATTTTGTGGACGGCTCCTGCCTTGGCAGGGGCCGTTTTCTTTTTGAGTTTTGCTTGGTATGGCTATGCGTGGGTTCAGTTAGGTGTATGATCGGGGTTGTGCAAAAATCGACGGAATTTCAGGCTGGTTTCGCCAAAATTCAGCAGCAACGCTACTTCAAGACGGTAGGCTTTCAGATAGTTTATCACTTGGGTAAAGTGACTTACCTGTAATTCACTGACAGCCTTCAGTTCCAATAAAATACTGCCAGCAACCAGCAAATCTGCCCGTCGGGTGCCAATAACAGCGCTTTTGTAATAAACCGGCAACGAAACTTCACATTGGTGTGCCAGGCCGGCTTCACTGAGCTCAACAGATAACCCACGCTGATAAATAAGCTCGGGAAAACCGTGGCCCAGTTCCCGATGTACTGCCATAGTGCAGCCGATTATCTTTTTGGTCAGCTCATTGTGCCGAATATCAACCAGCATAAGAAAGACAAATGGAGTAGTAGCAGTGGCAGTGATGATAGTGAAAACGAACTGTATCAAGGTATAAAAAGAAAACGGCCCCTGCCAGGGCAGGAGCCGTCCACAAAATCCGCGGAATCCGCGAAAAATCCGTGCAATCAGTGGTCTTATTTGATGACGGCAATTTCTACGCGGCGGTTTTGCTGGCGGCCGGCAGGAGTAGCGTTGGTGGCTACCGGTGCCGATTCGCCCATGGGCTCCAGCGTTACCTGGGTTTCAGACATCATACCGTTGCTCACCAGCCATTTCTTTACGGCGGCGGCGCGCTGGGCGCTCAACTCCCGGTTGTAGCTCTTGTCGCCGCGCGCGTCGGCAAAGCCTAATACCCGCACATCTTTGCCCCGGTAGCGGCGGGCAATGGAAGCACTGATTTCAGACAAGGCACGCGTAGCGGAAGGCTTGATTTCGGCTTTATCGGTGTCAAACAGCACTTTTTCTTCCAGGCCGTACACGTTGTAGGTATCATCACCCCGCACCGATACTTCGGGCAGGTCAATTTCCTCCAGCTTCACATCGGTCAGCTTAGCCTTGGTCATGTCCCAGGAACGCTCCACCGCATTAGCGGCTTTATCGGCAGCGGCCCCTACTTCGCCGGCGGCGGCGGTAGTGGCCTCAGCAGCCGTTTCACCTTTGCGGAACACTACGGCTGTATCGGCGGTGGCTTCCTGGGGTTGGTCTTTGTCCTCGGGTTTCTTAAGGTCGGAGCAGGAGGCCAGCAGCGTGGAAGCGGCCAGCACCGACAGGAATGTCTTACGCATGGGAAAGTAAATGTTGGGGAGAGAAAGTATGTTACGGGGCCTATATACGTAAATCCGGCCGCCCTGACTATGCGCCTCGCTATTTTAGCCTGCCATTGCTGGCTACACTTCCGCCACAAATACCCGCTTTACCCGCTCACTCACGTTGGTAAGTAGCTCGTAGGGAATGGTGCCAATGCGAGCCGCCAGTTCCGTAAGCGGCAGGCCCTGACCAAATACCGTGGCCAAGTCGCCGGCCTGGGCACCCGGAATGTGCGTCACGTCCACCATGCACATATCCATACACACATTACCCACCAGCGGGGCCCGTTGCCCTCGTATTACTACTTCCCCGGCCCCATTACCGAAGCGTCGGTCGTAGCCATCAGCGTAGCCGATAGCCAGGGTGGCAATGCGCCGCTCGTGCGTGGCGGCCTGGCCCCGGCGGCCGTAGCCTACGGTATGGCCCGCCGGCAGGGTTTTGACCTGAGAAACGGTGGTGCGCAGCGTGCTGACGGGATGCAGGGCATCCTGCTCCTGCCCGGTGGCCTCCACCCCGTACAGCCCAATACCCAAGCGCACCATGTCGTGTTGGGCTCCGGGAAAGCGCACGATGCCGGCCGAGTTGAGGGCGTGTTTGAGAATACCGTACCCCAGCGCTTGCTCAACCAGCGGCGTCATTCGTTGGAAGGCAGCCAGCTGGGCCCGGGAGAAGTCGTTGTGCTGGGCTTCATCGGCGCCAGCTAAGTGGGTGAGGGCGCTGGCCACGCGCACGTGAGCCGCATTTTCCTTCAGCAAGCGGCAGAGCTCCGGTAAGTCTTCCTCGGCAAAACCCAGGCGGCGCATGCCGGTATCGAGCTTAAGGTGAATGGCGGGCAGAGGCGCTTCCCGGGCGGCCCGCAAGTACTCCTGCAGCAGCTCGAAGGAGTAGATTTCCGGCTCTAAATGGTACTGACGCAGCTTCTGGAAGGCATCGGGGGCGGGGTTCATCACCATCAGCGGCAGGCTGATGCCGTGCTGGCGCAGGTCCACGCCCTCATCGGCGTAAGCCACGGCCAGGTAGTCGGCGCGGTGGAACTGGAGCAGGTTGGCTACCTCGGAGGAGCCGCTGCCGTAGGCGAAGGCCTTGACCATTACCATAAGCTTCACGCCGGGCTGCAGGCGGCGGCGGTAGAAGTTGAGGTTGTGCACTAAGGCATCTAAGTCTACTTCCAGCACCGTGCCGTGGATTTTCTGCTGGAAGGCGGCCACAATCCGCTCAAACCCATACCGCCGGGCCCCCTTCACCAGCAGCACTTCCTGGCGGAATTGCTCAGGTCTGAAATCAGCCAGGAAAGCGGCCGTATCGGGGTAGAAACTAGTATTTAGCCCCTGAAAAGCGGCTTGATGCTGGCTGATATCGGGTCCGATGCCGATGAGGCACTCCACGCCGTGCAGGGGCAGCAAAGCCGCCACCCGGGCGTACAACTCAGTTCCGCTCAGCCCCGATTCCAGTACATCGGAGAGGATGAGGGTGCGGCGGCCGCGACGGGTTTGGCGAGCCAACGCATCCAGGGCTAGGCGTAGGCCAGCCAGGTCGTTGTTGTAAGTATCGTCGAGGATGTAGCAGTCATTGACAGCCTGCTTCATTTCCAGACGCATAGCTACGGGCTGCAGCCGGTCGAGGCGGGCCTGAATATCGGGGGGGGCTACCTGCCGCCACAGCAGCACCACGAGGCAGTGCAGGGCGTTTTCCACGGAGGGCTCATCGGCGAAGGGCAAGGTAAAGGTGTGCTCCTGGGGCCGGGGCCGGTTGCGCTCCAAGCGCACCACGGTGCGGCCGGCGGCAGCTTCCTGCACCGTCACCAGCACATCGGCCTGGTGGGCATCGTAGAGGGGGCGGTGGCGTGTCCAGGCTACTAGGGCGGTCTGGGTGGGGTTCAGCTGCCGGCGGGCAGTGGCGTGCACCAGCTCGTGGTCGGCGCAGTAGAACAGCGTGTCTGCGCCTTCGAATAGCCGCATTTTTTCGGCGGCCTTCTCCGCTTGGGAGGCAAAGCCGGCATCGTGGGCGGTGCCCAAATTGGTGAAGATGCCTATGGTGGGCCGAATTACGTGAGCCAGCCGAGCCATTTCGCCGGGCTCCGAAATGCCGGCTTCAAATATGCCTACCGTGTGCTGGGCCGTCAGCTCCCATACGCTCAGGGGCACGCCCACCTGGGAGTTGTAGGAGCGCGGGCTTTTGCACACCAGCTCATCGGGGCTCAGCAGCTGAGCCAGCCACTCTTTCACGATGGTTTTGCCGTTGGAGCCCGTGATGCCAAATACGGGCAGGGCAAACCGCTGCCGGTGCCGGGCGGCCAGTGTCTGCAGCGCCGCCAGCGTATCGGGCACTTGCACAAAGCCAGCCCCAGGGTAAGCGGCTACGGCTACGGCATCCTGCACCACAAACTGCCGTACGCCGGCCCGGTATAGCTCCGGCAGGTAGCGGTGCCCATCGTGCTGGGGGCCGCGCAGGGCGAAGAACAGGCTGTCGGCAGGTGTTTCAACGCGGCGACTATCCAGAAGCAGCCGCTGCACGGCCGCTA
This sequence comes from Hymenobacter endophyticus, assembly GCF_032464715.1. NCBI lineage: Bacteria > Pseudomonadati > Bacteroidota > Cytophagia > Cytophagales > Hymenobacteraceae > Hymenobacter > Hymenobacter endophyticus. Next base: position 140,203 of record NZ_JAWDJT010000006.1, read on the forward strand.
GGGCAGTGGGTAGTTGCAGCAAGGTACCGCCAAGCAGCGGGGGCAGGTCAGAGAAGAATAGCATAGCGCCGCAAAGGTAGGCAGGTGAGCAAGTGCGCCGTAACAAGCTGCAACCGCCCCGCTTTGTTGTTGGCAGGCTTGGGCCAGTAGGCAGTACGATTCATACGTTTTGCCGGGGGCGTCAGTGGTGGCATACTAACTTTGCGTCCCTTTTACTTTGTGCCCTTGAAAATCTCCCGCTACCACCTGGCTGCTTTTGTTGCTTTCTTCATCTGGGGCTTTTTTCCGATACCTCTGCGCTGGCTGGCCGGCTACCCCAGCGGGCAGATTCTGTTTTTCCGGGTGCTGTTTTCCCTGGTGCTCCTCCTGCTGATTCATGGGGTGGCGCGGCGCGACACGGTGCGCCAGACGTGGCGGCAGTGGCGGGCGGCACCGGCTCCTGAGCGGCGGCGGGCTTCGGTGAGTACGGTGGTGGGCGGCTTTCTGCTCACGGCCAACTGGTTGCTGTTCATTTATGTGGTGAATCAGGTAAGCGTGCAGGCCGGCTCCTTCGCCTACCTCATCTGCCCGATTCTGACCTCTTTGCTGGGGTTTGTGGTGCTGGGAGAAAAGCTACGGCGTAACCAGTGGCTGGCTATTGGACTGGCGGCGGCCAGCTGCGCGCTACTAGGCTCCGGCGAAGTCCGGACGCTGCTAATGAGCTTGGTGGTAGCCTCCACCTATGCGGCCTACCTCATTAGCCAACGCCGCCTGCAGGGCTACGACCGACTGGTGCTGCTGACGGTGCAACTAACCTTATCGGCCCTGGTAATTCTGCCGCTGGCCCCGCTATTGGGTGCCCAGCCCTCAGCCGGCCTGCACGATGCGCATTTACTTTCCACGGTTGTGCTGCTGAGCATTGTGTTCACGGTGCTGCCGCTGTTTTTGAACCTGTACGCCCTCAACGTGCTTCCCTCGGGCGCAGTGGGCATTTTCATGTACATCAACCCGCTGCTGAGCTTTCTGCTGGCTTTTCTGTACTTCGGCGAAAAAGCTTCGGGACTGGAACTAGGGGCCTACGGGGTTATTTTTCTGTCTATTGTGCTCTACAACTGGCGGCCCGCTGCAAAGGTCTAAAAGGAAAAAGCCGATGCCCCCGCAAAACGGCGCAAGCGGTGGCTTCAGCGCCGCGCCGCTGGCATAGAAACGCGTAGGTGTGTTTGCTCGTGCGCTTTATAAGTGCCTACCACTGGTCAACCAGGAGAAGGGCGTGTGCGACTCCACATTGGGCGGGTGGCGCTAGGGAAGGAGCATTAACTCGGCCTTGGCGGTGGCTAGTAACGGTGCCGGGCACTACTTCCCGACCATCCTGCTTACCTTCGGGCTTGGGTTGATCCTCTGCCCGTAGCCGACTTTTTAGTAAGCCGAATGATTACTCCTCCCCGTCAGGCCGTGGCGCCGTGGTGGCGGCGGGTGCTGCCGCACCTGCTGGCCGTATTGTTTTTCCTGGTGCTGGCCGCCGCGTACTTCTCCCCCATCCTCTTCGATGGTAAGACGCTAGCCCAGCATGATATTGTGCAGTTTAACGGCGGGGCCCACGAGGCCGCCGAGTTCCGGGAACGAACCGGCGAGGAAGCCCTCTGGACCAACTCCATGTTCTCGGGAATGCCCACCTACCTGATCAGCACCCGCTTCCCCGGCGACCTGAGCCAGTACCTGCACAAACTGTTCACCTTGGGCCTGCCGGCGGTGGTGGCCAACCTGTTTCTGGCCCTGGTGTGCGGCTACGCGCTGTGCGTGGCCCTGGGCCTGCCGCCGCTGGTAAGCGTGGTGGGGGCCATTGCCCTGGGTTTCACCAGCTATAACCTGATTATTCTGGCTGCCGGCCACAACACCAAGAGTCTGGCCCTGGCCTACGCGCCCCTGGTGCTGGCAGGGCTTCTGGTGGCCTTCCGGCGCAATAAGTGGCTGGGTACGGCGCTGTTTGCTCTGGGTCTGGCCATGAACATCCGCTCCAACCACTTGCAAATCACCTACTACCTGCTGCTGCTGGTGCTGGTATTTGGCGTGGTAGAGCTGGTATTTGCCTTCCGCGACAAGCGTCTGCCCGACTTCCTGACCCGCACGGCTTTGCTGGCCGTGGCCGCGCTGCTGGCCGTGGGCGTGAGCTTCGGCCGCCTCTATACCACGCTGGAGTACAGCAAATACAGCATTCGGGGCAAGTCGGAGTTGAAAACGCCCGCGCCCGTGGCGCCCGGCCAGACGCCCGCTCCGGCTGAGGACGATGCCGGCTCGGGCCTGGGCAAAGATTACGCCTTCAGCTACAGCTACGGCATCGGCGAAACGGCTACGCTGCTGATTCCCAACTTCTATGGCGGGGCTTCGCAGATGAAGCTGTCTGATAACTCAGAGTCGGGTAAGGCCCTGGCGGCGGCCGGCGTGCCCCCCGCCCAGCTCTCCGATGTACTGGCCCATATGCCCACCTACTGGGGCGACCAGCCCATTACCAGCGGCCCGGTGTACGTGGGCGCGGTGGTGTTCTTCCTGTTCGTGCTGGGCCTGATGGTGGCCGACCGGCGCACCCGCATTTGGCTGCTGGTGGGTACGTTACTGTCCATCGTGCTGGCCTGGGGCAAGAACTTCGAGACGTTCAACTACCTGATGTTCGACTATTTCCCGGGCTACAACAAGTTCCGGGCAGTGAGCATGGCCCTCACCATTGCCCAACTGGCTATGCCGGTGCTGGCAGTGCTGGCCCTAGCCCGGGTGCTGCGCGGCGCCCCCTCAGCCATAGCGGCGGCTCCGGCCAGCACCCACCCCAGCCTGTCCGGCATTACCGGTAAGCCCGTAGATACGGCCGACACGGCCGACTTGAAAAAGCACGTAGTGCGTGCCTTAGCCATTACGGCGGGGCTGTGCGTACTGGCCTTCCTGGCCGGGCTGGTGTCTGACTTCGCGGCGCCCATTGACGCCCAGTTGCAGCAGCAGGGTTTCCCGCTGGAGGCATTGCGCGCCGACCGGGCCGGCTTGCTGCGCACCGACGTGTTCCGCTCCTTGTTTTTTGTGGTGGTGGCCGGCGGGCTGCTGTGGTTTTTCCTGCAGCGCAAGCTTTCGGCGGGCCTCACGGCTACGCTGGTGGGCCTGCTCACGCTGGTAGATTTGTGGGGCGTGGATAAGCGCTACCTCAACGACGGCAACTTCCAGCAGGAAACCATTGCCGAGCAGTTTGTGGCCTCCCCCGCCGATGAGCAGATCCGGCAGGACAAAGACCTGAGCTACCGGGTGTTGAACGTGCAAAACCCCTTCAACGAAGCCCAGACCTCCTACTTCCATAAGAGCATTGGCGGCTACCACGGGGCCAAGCTGCGCCGCTATCAGGATTTGATTGAGCGCCAGATTTCGGCCAACAACACCGCCGTACTCAACATGCTGAACACCCGCTACGTGATTGTACCCGGCGAGCAGGGCCAGCCTCAGCAAGTGCAGCGTAACCCTGGGGCGCTGGGCAATGCCTGGTTTGTGAGCGAGGTGCAGAAAGTACAGAATCCCGACGAGGAAATTAAGGCCCTGACCGGGTTGAACACCGCTACCACGGCCGTGGTGGACGCCTCCAAGTTTCCGCTCAGCAAAACGGCGTACTCGGCCGAAGGCTCTACTATTGCCCTCACCGATTACACACCCAACGCCCTCACCTACCGCACCAACGCGGCCCAGGACGGGCTGGTGGTTTTCTCGGAAATCTACTACGCCGACGGCTGGAAAGCCTTTATTGATGGCAAGGAAGTGCCCTACCTGCGGGCCAACTACGTGCTGCGCGCCCTCCAGGTGCCAGCCGGCAACCACACTATTGAGTTCAAGTTTGAGCCTTCCGAGTACGCCATTGGCAATACTGTTTCCCTGGTATCCTCGGTGCTGCTGATTGCCGCTATGCTGGTGGCTTTGTTCTACGCCCTCAAGCACCGTCCCGAGCCCCGCTCCGTAACCGATACACTGCTGGCGTAAAGGGCCAGTATCACTGAATCAGAACGTCATTCCGAGCTTGCCGAGGAATCTCGCGTGCTGATGTTGGGCTACTACTGCAACATCAACACGCTAGATTCCTCGGCAAGCTCGGAATGACGTTCTTCTTTGTTACACGAAGACCAACCTCCACCCATGCTTCTTCAGCCCTTACCGGAACCGGCGGCTGAGCGGGCCGGCGTACAGCTACTGCTCCTGCGCGACGACCTGACCCACCCGGAGCTACCGGGCAACAAGTGGCGTAAGCTCAAGTACAACCTGCGGGAGGCACGCCGCCAGGGCCACCATACACTGCTGACCTTCGGCGGGGCCTACTCCAACCACCTGGCGGCCGTGGCGGCGGCGGGCCGCCTGCTGGGGCTGCGCACGGTGGGCGTGGTGCGGGGCGAGGAGCTAGCCCACCGGCCGCTCAACCCCACCCTCACCCAGGCCCGGGCCGATGGCATGGAGCTGCATTTCCTGGACCGGGCCACTTACCGCCGCAAGCAGGAGCCCGAGGTAGTGGCGCAGCTACTGCAAGCAACCGGCCCGGCCTATGTGCTGCCCGAAGGCGGCTCCAACGCCCTGGCCCTGCCTGGCTGCGCCGAGCTGGTAACGGAGCTGCGGGCCCACACTGCCTTCGATTATCTGTGCGTGGCCTGCGGCACGGGCGGCACGCTGGCAGGCCTGGCCACCGGCTTGCAGGGCCCGGAACTGGCTCTGGGGTTTGCGGCGCTGAAAGGTGCGGATTTTCTCCGTCAGGATATTGACCAGCTGACGCAGGCAGCTACGGGCCGTACTTACAGCAACTGGGAGCTACACACGGCCTACCACGGCGGTGGCTACGCCCAGCTCAGCCCCGAACTCCGGCAGTTCATTCAGGAATTCCAGGCGCGCCACGGCGTCCTCCTCGACCCTGTTTATACCAGTAAAATGCTAGTGGGCGTGCTGGATTTGCTGGCACAAGGCTACTTCCGGCCGGGCAGCACGGTAGTGGCGGTACACACGGGTGGCTTACAGGCCTGGGCAGGTTTTGGGGGCGCGCCGGAGTGAGGTTAGCTTACTGCTCCGCCTGAGCTACCAGGGTGCGGGCATGCAGCCAATGCGCTACGGCCACGCCAGCCAGGGCAAACACGCAGGGCAGCACCGGCAGAAGAAACCGCACGTCCCAGTCCTCCACCGTCAGCATCACCACCAGCCCCTGCACCGCCACCACCCCGCCCAGAAACACCCGGGCCGGCAGCCAGGCCGCCCCGGCGCGCAGCCCCCGCACTGCCAGCCAGTAGCAAGGGTAAATGAACAGCACAATCAGCCCGATGTGGCCCCAGGAGTAGTAGGTTTTGACGTAGCTGAAAAAGAGTAGCCCCTTTAGCGTCGCCAGCTTAGTGAAGTACACCGGGTTGGCCAGAATGAAGTAGCCCAGCCGCAGCACCGGGGCCAAACCAGGTGGGGGCAGCCGCAACGGCTCGGTGGGCTCCACTACCCAAGGCGTGAAGCCGTAGATGATTTCGCCCCGCAGATAGGTTTCGACCAGCGTGAAGGTGAGCAGCAGCTTGTTGAGCACCCACCACCACAATGGCGTCAGCAACGCCCCGGCCAGCAGGGCCCGCCCGAAGGCCCGCCGCCCTGGTATCTGCCAGAGCCGGGCCAGGCCCGCCAGCCCCGCCGCCGCGGCCACCACAAACCCGTTGGGCCGCACAATGCCCGCCAGCAGCACCAGCAGGCCAAACACCACCCAGCGCCCCGCTGGCCCGCGCCGGGCCCGCACCAACGCCCAGAACGAGAGGATGGTCAGGCTGGCAAACAGGCTTTCGGTGAGAATGTACACGTTAAACTGCTGGGCGTCGCGCCAGCCGACGAGGGCGGCCGTAGCCAGGGCCGCAGGCCGCCAGTCGGCGGGGGTGGGCGTGAGGCGGCGCAGGGTGCGGTAGAAGGCGCGGGCGGCCAGGCCGCTCACCGCCATCTGGCCCAGCACAATGCCCCACCAGCCCGCCCCCAGCTTCAGCCAGAGGCTGATAAACAGCGGATAGCCCACGTAGCGGAGGTTATGATCGTGCTCGAAGTACCATTCCCGGGCAATGCGGGTACCGTAGGCCAGGTAACGGCCACTATCGTTGACGTAGCGCGGGCCGTGGTGCTGCACCAGCAAGGAAACCTGCACCAGCACCCACAGCCCCAGCAGCAGCCAGCCATGCCAGCGCCCCAGCCACACCAGGTAGGGGCGGGCAGCGGGTTGCAGGGCAGCGGGCAGCGGGTTGACTTTCAGCATGAACTGCAAAGGACGGCAGAAGCCGTAAAACTTTTCGCACCGCGCAGCTCAACTATGCGTATTTCATCCTCAGAGTCGCTCGGTAAAATACTGGTTTAGCCCTCTGCCACCGCACGCGGTAAGCTAGCCCACCGCATAGCGGCAGCAGGCCCACGCTGCTCCACATACCCGGTACATTCGCCACATTCTTCCCTCATTCTGCTCATTCATTCCTATGCCCTATTTGCTCCGCCGTTTGCTGCCGTTGTTGTTTCTGCTGGGGTTAGGCTGGTTTCTCTGGACGAAAGTGCGCCCGGCGCTCAGCAGCTTTGAGAATCCCCTGGACCCCGCTCCCCGCATCACCGTTACGCACAACACCGTGCTGGAGAAGGTGGAAGCCCTGGGCCGTATGGAATTGGTTCGCTACCAATTTAAGGATGTGGTGGAGTACAAAAAGAGCACCTACCGCTTCCTGCCCGATGCCAAGGTGGCCCTGATTGTGGCCGGCCACGCCGTGGGCTGCCTCGATTTGCGCAAGGTGCGCCCCCAGGATGTGGTGCTGGAAGGCGACTCCGTGCTGCGCCTGGCCCTGCCGGAGCCGGAACTCTGCGTCTGGCAGGTCGACCATTCCAAAAGCAAGGTATATAGCGTGGAAAACGGCTTTTTTCAGGATGCCGAGCTAGTAGATGCCGGCTACAAATACGCCGAAGCTAACGTGCGCACCGCCGCCCTGCAATCCGGCATTCTGGCCCAGACCACCCAAAACGCCGAACTGATTCTGCGGCCCATGCTGGAAACCATGACCGGACGCCGCGTGGTGCTTACCAAGCCCATGCCGAACCCAGTGCTACCCCAAAAACGCTAAGCCGAGCCCGTATGAAAGTGGTTGAGTATGAACGGAGCCTGCAGTGGGTGGGTCACTTGCACTGCCCCAGCTGCCAGCACGACAACATTGGCTGGCGCTCCAGCGGCATGAGTGAGGCTTTTCCGCACTTCTACTGTTCCCACTGCTCCAATGTGTACCTGAACCGGCAGGCTCAGGACCTGGTTTATTATGAAGCCACGCCCGAGCTATTGGCCCGCATTGCTGCCGCCCTGCCCGCCTGCCCCTGCGGCGGCCACTTCACGCCCACCGCCGGCCCCAAATGCGCCGCCTGCCACCACGAAATTCCCCTCGTGCGCAACGCCGTGCAGCATCTGCAGAACCCAAACATGGTGCTTTTGGATGGAGCCTGTCTTGTCCGCGACGAGGGCGAGTCGTACCGGGTGCGCATCGTGGGCTAAGTGCCGCACTGGTAGGCTCCGTGCATGGTGCGGCTTATTCCTCGTCTTGCCCGGGCTCCTTGCCTAGGTCTTCCAGGGCCATCTTGATGAGGTCCTGCTCGTAGCCTTTGCTGGTGAGGTAAAGCTGTATTTTCTGGCGGCGCTTGCCGGGGTGGCGTTCCTTTTCCTGGCGGTCTTTTTTCTCCAGCAGGTCTACCAGGTTCTGGTAGTATTCGTCGCCGTCGATTTCCTTGAGGCCTACTTTGATGCAGTAATCGGTGAGGCCTTTTTGCTTGAGCTCCTGCGTGATGCGGCGGCGTCCCCACTTCTTGCGCACGTGGCCGCGCACAAACGTCTGGGCGTAGCGCTCCTCATCCAGAAAACCCTCCCGACTTAGCCGAATCATGATTTCGCCGGCTTCGTCTTCCGTTAGGCCGTAGTCGCGCAGCTTGCTTTCCGTTTCCTTGAAATTGCGCTCTTGGTACACGCAAAATGCCAGAATTTTCTGCAGGGCCTCGGTAGGGGTATAAAACTTCTTTTTGGCGGGCTGCATCATCGGTAAAGCAGAAAAAAACAGGAAGGTAAAGAGTGGCCTTATAGGACGCAGATCAGCCAGGAAACGTTCGGGGAGGCGGCAAGCTACGGCGTTGCCCGCGTTCCGCCTACTTAACTTCATCGGCGTAGGCAACCGGCTGGCCTCGGTTTATATCTATCTTGACAACCTCTGTGGATATCTTCTCTATGTGCTACCCCTACCTGCTGCTCTGCTTTTTTCTCTTCAGCTTAAGCCAGGCCCGCGCTGGCATTGTGCGGGGGCTGGTTTCTGACTCCAAGAATACCGGACTACCCTTTGCCAACGTTGCAGTGAAGGGCACTACCACCAACACGGCCACCAACGAGCAGGGCAGCTACCAGCTGCGCCTGGCCCCTGGGCGCTATGAGCTGGTATTTCAGTACGTGGGGTTCAAGCCCCGGATGGAAACGGTGCGCGTGGCCGGCGGCGACACCGCCACGGTACTGAACGTGACGCTTACTCCTGAAAGCTACCAGCTGCGCGAAGTAGTAGTGCGCTCCACCGACAAAGACCCCGCCTACAGCATTGTGCAGCAGGCCATGCAGTGGCGGCGCTACCACCAGCGGGAGGTAGCAGCCTTCAAAGCCCGCGCCTACGTCAAAACCCTGGCCCGTTTTACCGATGTACCGGGCAAAATTCTGGGGCTGGTAAAGGTGGGCCCCGATTTTAAGCCGGGCATTTTCTACCTCTCCGAAACCGTATCGGAAATGAGCTTCCGCCAACCCAACGTGGTGCAGGAACGCATGATTTCCTCCCGCGTGAGCGGCGACACCAAAGGCATCAGCTTCAACCGGGCCAGTGCGGGCCGGGGGCTCAACTTCTACCAGAACGTACTGAAAAGCGGCTTTTCGGAGCGGGGGTTTGTGTCGCCTATTGCGGCCAATGCGCCCCTGTTCTACCGCTATGAGCTGGAGGGCAGTACCCAGCAGGGCGGCCTGCTTCTGCACAAAATCAAGGTGATGCCCCGCCGCCGCACCGACCCCGTGTTTGCAGGCCATATTTACGTGGTAGATGGCACTTGGCGGCTGCACTCCGTGAGTCTGGACCTGACTAAGGATGCCCAGCTCGACTACGTGGAAAGCCTGCACATTGAGCAGCTGTTTGCCCCCGCCCCCGGCCCCTCCGATGTATGGGTAATGCAGAGCCAGAAGGTAACGCTGGGCTTTACGGCGCTGGGCTTCAAGGGCAACGGCTATATCACGGCTATTCTCTCCAACTATAAAGTATCGCCCACCTACCCTAACCGCCCCGCCCCTACCAGCCCACTCCCGCCCGCATCTTCCGGGCCCGATGATGCACCCGTTACCCGCGAAACCGTGGCCCAGGTGAAAAAGCAGAAGCCCAAGCTGGATGGCCTGAGCCGGGCCGCGCGCCAGCAAAGCCGCCAGGCCGCCGCCCGCGACACAACCGGGCTGGGCCTGGGCAAGCTTAAGCGCGGGGAGGTGATGCTAGTGGAAAAAGGCGTGAACGAGCGGGACACCAGCTACTGGGCCAGCATCCGGCCCCTGCCCCTTACCCAGGAAGAGCAAAAAGACTATTTAGTGAAGGATAGCACGGAGGTAATCCGCAACTCCCGCCCCTACCAGGATTCCCTGGACCGCAAGCGTAATGAGCTGGGCATCGGCAAATTTCTGCTTACCGGCTATACCTACGGCAACACTTTCCGGAAGCGCCAGTGGTACGTAGCCCCGGTATTCAATATCATCAACTACAACACGGTTGAGGGCATTGTGGCTAACCCCCAGGTAACGTATACCCAGCGCACCGACGACCGAAGAACCTGGTCCGTTACGCCCAGCCTGCGCTACGGCTTCAGCAACGAGCTGCTCAGTCCTAGTGTGGCTGCCTCCTGGCAGCTACACCCCGTAAAGCTGGCCCGCCTGAGCCTGACCGCCGGCCGCACCATCGAGAATTTCGACCCCAACAGCCAGCTTACGCCCTTCATCAACTCTTATTACACCCTGTTTGAGAACCGCAACTACGCCAAGCTCTACCGCCGCGACGGGTTGGCGCTGGGCTACCAGTGGGAGCCGGTAAATGGCCTTACGGTGCAGGCTGCCAGCAGCTACTTTGTGCGGCGGGAACTCCAGAACACCACTATTAAACTGATTACCGACCGGGAAGGGCGCGCATTTACCTCCAACGTACCCGTAAACGAGGAACGGCCCGATAATACCCGATTTGGCCAAAGCAAGGCCCTGACTACGGAGCTAACGGCTTCTTTCCGGCCCGGGCAGCGCTACATTACCCGTCCCAACGGCAAGGTGAACTTAGGCTCTAAGTACCCCACGTTTCAGATTACCTGGCGGCAGGGTATTGGCGGCATACTGGGCTCCGAGGTGCGCTACACCCTGCTGGAAGCAGGTGTGCGGCACTCCGTCAGCCTCGGGCTGCTGGGCACTAGCAATTACCAAGTGCAGGCGGGCTTTTTCCCGGGCGGCAGCACCCGCCTAGCTTTCATGGATTTCCGCCACTTCAGTGGTAACCGTACCTACCTCACCGAGGATTTCGCCAAGTTTCAGCTCCTGGATTATTACCGCTACAGCACCGCCGATAAGTTTGTAGAGGTGCACTACAACCACCATTTTAATGGGTTTCTGCTCAACAAAATTCCGTTGCTGCGGCAGCTGCACTGGCAGGAAGTGGCCTCGCTCAACTACCTCACCACGCCTACCGCCAACCACTACCTGGAGCTGGGCGTGGGCATTGAGCACATCTACAAACTCCTGCGCGCCGATTTCTATACCGGCTTCCAATCGGGCAAGCGGGCTGGCACCGGCATCCGGGTAGGTTTTGGGTTTTAGGTGAAGCGCAACAGAAAAAGGTCAAAGCCCGGTTTCTGGAGCCTTGACCTTTTTCTTTCAATATGCTGCTACTTCACTTCCTCAAAGTCTACGTACTCACCGCCATTAAACTCCCTGGGCCTTGGGGGCTTTGCCCGGGGCGGTACATACTCAACCTGCACTTCACCAGTGGGAGTGTGGCTGGGCCGGGCACTGGTTTGTGAAGGGTTAGCAAACGGATTAGCTCCGTAGTGCTGGCCAAACTTCTGCGCCTGCTTTTTGAGTAGATGCTTCACTGCGAAACGCAGGACCAGCGGCAGCACGTACCGCACAAACAGCCACAGGACAATCAGAACAAGAAAAAACTTCATGGGCAGAGCGCTGGTTAAAAACGCTTAGGCAAGGGGTTGAAAGTAAAAATCGGCCGTAACGGCACTTTCCAGCTGCGCCGTAGTGCAGGGCACCAGCTCCAAACGCTCCGACAGCACAAATGGTTTGTAGCCCAGCTCGGCCAGTAAGCCAGCTACGGCCCGGCGGTTTTCCAGCCCGTTCAGCTCCGTCTGAATCAGCGGGCGGAAGCGGCGCAGGGTTTCCTGCATGTGCCGGAACACCTCATACTCGAAACCCTCTACATCACACTTCACAAAATCCAGGCGGGGCAGGTGGGCAAACAGGTCATCAGGCACCCGCATGGGCACCTCGTAGGTGCGGGCGTAGTGCTCATGCGGGTTACTTGCCGCTACTTTGGTCATGCCGTGGTGCAGCAGGCCGTTACGCTCGGGCGTGCCCATCTGCACGGTGCGGTTTTCGCCGCCCAGCGCGTAGGGCAACAGGGTGAGGTTGGCAACGCCGCTGAGGCCCACATTGTCTTTCCAGATGGCCTGAAAATCAGGTATGGGCTCCACGGCCAGCACTTGGCCCTGGGCACCCACCAGCTTCGATAAAGCCACGGAATAGTACCCCAGGTTGGCCCCAATATCTAGGCAGACAAAGCCGGGGCGCACTATCTTTTCCAAGAAAAACAGCTCCGGATACTTCTGGCGGCCCCAGCCCGAGCCAACCAGCCGCAGGTACACCCGACTCACCAGCCGGATATACCGCTCAAAACCCAGAGTCCGGACCAGCAGCTTGCGCAGTTGTTTCATCATAACGCTGCAAAGATGCCGGAAACGCCGCAAACCCAGAACCTGCGGCCGCTCAACTTTGCGGGCCGTTTGCTTCTTGCACCTTATTCAGCGCCCACGAGGTTGCGGCAGCTGCTAAACCGCCTACCAGGTACCAGGTAACCGTCATGGCTTTGGTTTGCGGAGTGCGGTTGCTGGGGGCCTTACCCAACCCCAGTGGTCCGGGCAGTAGCACGCCACCAACACCCGCCGCCAGCCCCAGGGCTGCCCCCCGCCACCACACTCCCGTTCCTGTTCCAACCAAGCTGTAATACAGCCCGTTGCTGAGGATGTCACCCGCCAAGGTGAGCTTGTAGGCCGTGGCATGGTTAGGCTGGGGTGCCCCAGCGCTGGCCAGCAGTTTCCGCAGCCCCCTCTCACCCAGCAAGTCCATGCGCGGGGCATCGTTGGGGCGAATACGGCGTACCGTTTCGTGCAGGACATTCAATACAAGGGCCCCAGCGAAACCACTGGCAACGGCTTGGGGCAGGTTACAGGAGAAGGAAGTTGCCATACAGCAAAGCGGCTTTGTTAAAGAGAAGCCCAGGAAAGGGTTTGCGTCAGTTTGGAAAAAAATACGGGAGGCAGTTGCACGTTGTTCCCGCGCCTTTCTATCTTTGCTGCCCCTAGTAGAACTGCTACCACGGAAAACGCCTGTTTAGCTCAGCTGGTAGAGCAGCTCATTCGTAATGAGCAGGTCGTTGGTTCGAGTCCAATAACAGGCTCAAAAGCCCCGTTGCTGTAAAGTAGCGGGGCTTTTTTGCGTTCATCCAAAAAAGCAGGAGCCGCCGGATATGCTCCGGCGGCTCCTGCTTTTTCATGTATGTAGTACCAACGGGTAGCCTTACAAGTCGGCGGCGTAATCGTCTTCGCCGTAGCTACGGGTAGCGCCCCGGTATACCGAGTCGCTGGATTTATTCCAGCTGCCGTCCTCGTCGCTGCTGCCGCGGTAGGTTTCGCCTTTTGGGCTGCTCTTGGCGCGCAAGGCTAGCCAGCTCAAACCGCCTACCAGCAAAGCCCCGCCAATTACCTTTTGGGTAGGCGACAGGCTATTTACCTGATCGACTGCCTTTGTGCTGAAGTCCTTGGCTTTCGAGCTAAGGTCTTTTACCTGCTGCGAGAGTTGATTTACGTCAATGTTCTTCAGCCACTGCTGCTGGTCCAGCCACGACTTCTGCTGGCCTTCTTGCTGCGAAGATTCCTGCGAAGAGCTTTCCGTGGAAGCCGAAGCGTCCGACGAGCCGTTTACTTCGCTGGCGGGGGTAAAGGTGATATGCTTATGGGCTGGGGCGCCGGGCTGATGTGATTTTTGCGTGCTCATGAGCGACGAGATTAGGTTGAGTAGAAAGGGAGATACGGGTGACCATCAGGCCATTTGCCTCCCTATTCGTGAAAAGCCGACAGAAGGTTACCACTACTTTACCGAACGCCCTGAATCTACCGGTTTCCTGCTCTTTTGCTGGTCAGGCCTTTGCTTCCAGCTCTGCTGGGCAGCCCAACCTCCCGTTCAGCTTCCCGTTAGCAGGAAACGTCTTTCATTTTTGTGCTTCTCTGTATGCCCTTCACTCCCCTACCCGACGCCAATAAACGTTTTCAGAACAAAGTATGCGTAGTTACCGGTGCCACCTCGGGTATTGGCCAGGCCGTGGCCGTGCGCATGGGCCGGGAAGGCGGGCGCGTGGCCGTACTGGGCCGCGACGCCGAGGACGGCAAAACCACGGTGCAACTCATCAAGCAGGCTGGCGGTGACGCCCTTTTCATTCGCACGGATGTAAGCAAGGATTCGCAGTTAGTACACGCCGTGGAGCGCACCCTAAAGGAGTGGGGCCGCATTGATGTGCTGGTGGACAACGCCGGTATGATGACGTTTGAACCCATCCTGAAGCTGGACCCCAAAGACTGGGACCAGCTCATGCAGGTAAACCTGCGGCCCCTGTTCCGGTTAACGCAGCTTTGCCTGCCGCACATGAAGCAGGGCAGCATTATAGCCGTCAGCTCCGTGCATGCGCAGCAAACCACTTCCAATGTAGTGCCCTACGCCACCAGCAAGGGGGCCATTGAGGCATTCGTGCGCGGCCTTAGCCAGGAGGTTCCGCACACGCACACCCGTATCAATGCCGTAGCGCCCGGCGCCGTAGATACGCCCATGCTCTGGAGCAACCCCAACGTAAAGAGCGGCAAGGAGAAAATTACCGGCCAGGTAGGAACCCCGGAAGAGTTGGCCGCTGCTATCTGCTTTGTAGCTTCTCCGGAAGCCAGCTTCATCAACGGCACCACTTTAGTAGTAGATGGCGGCCGTTTGGCAGCCCTGTAGTAAGGCGGACTTACTGTTGTAAACGCCCACTGTCATCCGGAGCGCAACGAAGGGCCTTATCCCGTTACTGCAAGTTGTAGTAGCCTGATAAGGTCCTTCGCTGCGCTCCGGATGACGTTTGTTTATATGATATCGGAACTCCAGCCTCACAATTTTACCTTCGGGGAGGGGTGTCGCTCGGCGAGGCTGGGCAGGGGTTTGCCCTGGGCGTAGAGGTGGGCGTTGAGTTCGGCCGCAGTGCGGGCTTCCACCTCAAACGGGATATTATAGTAGCCGTGCCGCATCCAGTCGCGTAGGTAGCGGGCCAGAAACCCCAGCCGCCCGTACTGCCGAAACTGCCGGATGTGCTCCATTTCGTGTGCTACCCAGTACGGGTCCTGCAGAAACTGCTCCCGGCTTACTCCACTCAAATGAATGCTGGTACCCAGTACCATAGCCACATTCTTAGCGCCCAGCTTCGTGCGAGCTAAGCGGGCGAAAGGCGAGTTTTCAACTATCCGGGGCAGTTGCATAGGAGGCAAGGAAAAAAATCGGGCGGAATGTACGGAAGGCTTCCGGCTGAGGTTGCCAGCAGCAGTAGGAATTTTCTATAGTTTAGTTGTGCCTATAGAAGAATTTCGTAGCAAAACGGTTGAAAACTGATTGAGTCCGAAATTTTGGGCTTAGCTTTAACCAATGGCCGTCGTCAACTCTTCGGCTTTCGACGACCAGAAAGGTCTTATTTACTCTCTTTTGTCATCCGGTTTTCCGGTTGCCTATCGAATACTCAACAGCACGCTTACTCCCGTTCGGCTGACCCCAGCGGGCCTTCTTCCTCCCACGACGGACAATGAAAAACAGCATTCTGTATTGCCTCGCCGCGGCCTCGATGGTCCTGTCTTTTTTCTTCGAACAAAATCCTTCCGCTACGGCTACTGCGCCGCTGGCTGTTACGCAAGAAGCCTCCCTATTAGGCGCCTTGTTTTCGGGTGAGGAGGAAACCCGCACGCTTACTGCTTCCGACTCGGTAGCATACGATAAAGTAGCTCACCGGTTGGGCATTGAAGCCAGCTACGACGCCGATAAAAACCTGTTGGAAACCGTAGTATCGTGGTTGGGCACTCCCTACCGCTACGGCAGCAATAGCAAAAGCGGCACCGACTGCTCGGGCTTTGTTACCCGCGTATTCAAAGAGGTGTACGGCATTACGCTGCAGCGCAGCTCCCGCTCCATGTTCACCAGCGTGAAGCACGTGCAGAAAGACGCCATGGAAACCGGCGACCTGGTTTTCTTCCGCCGGGGTCCGGGCCAGCCCATCTACCACGTGGGCATCTACCTCAAGGATGGCAAATTTGCTCACTCGGCCTGCGGGGGTGGCGTAATGGTAAGCTCCCTGAACCAGGCGTATTACAGCCGCAACTTCTACGCGGCGGGCCGCGTGGAGCGCTAAACGCCTCCATTTTCTACTTGGTTTTCTGAAAAGGCCCCGCTCCTCCGAACGGGGCCTTTCTGTTTTTTCCGCGACCTTCAGGCCGGAAAACCATTTTGGCCCGACAGCGGTATAGCACACCGCCGGATTACTCTATCGGTTTACCTTTCTTTCTCCCGCCGTCATGGATAAGCACAACCCCAAAGGCCAGGACATAGCCTCCTCCCCTATTTTTAAGAAGTTCGTCGGGAAAGCCGAGGAATATGTGAAGAAGCCCACGCGCATGAAGCAGCTGCTGAATGACGCGTACCAGAAAGCCAGCGACAAAAAAGACGTAGGAACCATTGCCCACGAGGCTTGGGAAACCCTGCAAACCATGCTGCGCCTGATTCGCACTTCGGTTTCGGGCGAGTACACGGGCCTGCCCACTTCCACAGTAGTGGCGGCGGTGGCCGTTACCATCTACTTCCTGAGCCCCATCGACCTGATTCCGGATTTTATTCCGGTGCTGGGCCTGCTGGACGATGTTGCCCTAGTGGCCTGGTTCAGCACGACCATCAAGGAAGAGATGGACAAGTTTTTGGAGTGGGAAAGTACCCGCCCCAGCCTGGTAACGGACTCGCGCGTAACCGAGGACAAAGCCGCGGCTAGTCCTGTATTCGCGAATGTGGATGCGCCAGCGGCCCACAACCCTACCGGCAAGAAAGCCGACGATCTGAGCAGCGCCACCGAGGTAAGCAACACCACCGACAGCAGCCGGGAGCCCAGCGCCACCGCCGAAAGCCGCCCCAGTGGCGGTGACGCCGGCGGCAACGTGCGCTAACCCATACTGACCAGACGAGAGGAAGCCCCGTGGAGGCGGCCGCACAAGCAGTGCGCCGCCCCCACGGGGCTTCATACGTATACTAAAGGCTGGTTTTGGGCTCGTCTGGCCCGGGCTGGGTACTTACGCGGCCTGCTGACGAGCGGGGGTATGCGATACTACGTACTTCACAAAATCACCGACGGTAGCCAGGGGTACTTCATCCGGAATGGTGATGTGAAAGTTGCGTTCCAGTTCCAGGATAATATCGACCACGTCCACGGTGTCGAAGCCGAATTCCCGGCTCAGGTCGGTACCGATGCGCAGGCGGCGGGCCTTGATGGCTTTGCGCTTGCTGATGATGCGCAGCACTTGCTGCTGAATGGTTTTGGGGGCGGTAGTCGTTGAGATAACCATACGAGGAACGACAGGGTACGAGAGAGAAAAAAGCGAGCAAACCAGGCTGGTACCAGCACGAGCCCGCCCGTTCGGGCGGAGGAGTATTCTGAAGGCCGAAATGGTTGCAAGCCAGGAGAGAAAAAAACAACGGCCGGGCCACCATGCGGTAGCAGCCCGGCTGTTGCGCGGCCGCTTAGTGCGTGAGCACCGGCGGCGTGGCGGCCTTCACCTCTTCGGCGTCGGCCAAGGCTTCGGGTTCGGGGGTGCCTTTCAGGCGCAGCTTCAGGCTTTCGCTCATCAGGTACATCACGGGCACTACTACCAGCGTGATGCCGGTGGCAAACACCAAGCCGAAGATGATGGTCCAGGCCAGCGGGCCCCAGAACACCACCGACTCGCCGCCGATGAAGAAGTGGGCGTGGCCGCTGGCAAACAGCTCATAAAAGTCGATGTTCAGGCCAATGGCCAGCGGAATCAGGCCCAGAGTGGCGGCTGTGGCCGTCAGGATTACCGGGTTGAGGCGGGTGCGGCCGGCCAGCACAATAGCTTCGCGCAGGGGCATACCCTGGGCCCGCAGAATATCCATGAACTCAACCAGCAGAATCCCGTTTTTCACCACGATACCGGCCAGGGCAATAATACCTACCCCAGTCATTACGATGGAGATGTTCATGCCCGTAATGGCCAGGCCCCAGAACACACCCGCAATGGAGAATAGAACTTCGGAGAGGATGATAACCGGCTTGCTGAACGAGTTGAACTGCGTTACCAGAATCAGGAAGATGAGGGCCAGCGCACCCAAACCAGCCATGGGCAGGAAGTCGGTGGTTTCCTTCTGGTCTTCCTCCGCGCCGCCCATCTTGATGGTGTAGCCGGCTGGTGTCGGGAACGACTTCAGGGCCGTGCGGATGTTGGCAACCACGTCGGGGCCGGTGTAGCCGTTAAGCACGTTGGAGCTGATGGTAATCACGCGTTTGGTGTCTTTACGCCGGATACCGCCGTAGGTGGAGCCGTAGCTCACCTGGGCAATGGACGAAATAGGCACCTGGCGCACGGCGCCGGTAGCGTCGCGGAAAGTCAGCGGGGAGTTGATGATGGCGTCCACGTCGTTGCGGTAGGGCTTGGCGTAGCGCACCTGCACGGGATACTCATCATCGGGGGTCTTGAATTTGCTGGCCTCCGAGCCGTAAATGGCTGTGCGCACTTCCAGCCCGATCTGGCCGGTGCTGATGCCTTCCCGGTTGGCGCGGGTCCGGTCGATGTTCACGGCAATTTCAGGGTTGCGGTCCTCCAAGTTGGAGCGCAGGGCTTCCACGCCGCCAATATTGAGCGAGTCAACGTAGCGGGTTACCTTCTTGCTGAGCTTGGCCAGGGTGGGGTAATCGTCGCCGATAACCTCAATGGCAATGGGCTTCTGCTGGGGCGGACCGCTGGCCTCTTGGTCGACGGAAATTTCGGCGCCGGGAATGCCCTTTACGGCCTCCCGAATCTTGTCCATATACGTGCCGGTAGTGGGGCCGGTCCGGTCGCTGAGCTCCTTAAAGGCCACCGCTACCTTACCCATGTTCGACATAGCCGTACCACTCGCCGACGAGGCGTCGCCGGGGTCACCGGCACCAATGGCCACGTTGCTGATGACGGACTCTACATCGGGATTGTTGCGGCCGATGACGCCGTAGATGCGGTTTTCCAGCACTTTGGTGATGGAGTCCGTAATTTCTACGCGGGTACCCACCGGCATTTTCAGGTAGGTATAGATGAATTTCGGGTCGCCTTTGGGGAAGAAGTCCACCTTGGGACTGCGCATGCCAATGGCGACGAATGAGCTGATAAACAGCACCACCACGCTCACCATCACGATGGCCGGGTGGTTGATGGACCAGCGCACCAGGTTGGCGTAGCCGTTCTGGAACTTGGGCAGCGCACGGGTCTGGAACCAGGCAATCATCTTCACCAGCACAAACTTGTCGAGCAGGATAAAGCCGGCCAGCGCCAGGCAGACGTTGCCGATGAAGTGCCCGATCAGGCCGCTGGTTTCGCCATCGGGGCCTACCTCGGGGGTAGCGCCCAAGGCCAGCACGTTGAACAGAATGCCCAGCAGTACCAGTACGCCCACGGCAATTTTGAGGCCTTTGCTTAGCTTGGGCTTACTGTGCAGGTCTTCCTCGAAGTGCTCCTCCCGCTCCATGAAGCTCACGGCAAACACCGGGTTCATGATGAAGGCCACCACCAGCGACGACATCAGGGTGATGATGAGCGTTACGGGCAGATAGTACATGAACGAGCCCACAATGCCGGGCCAGAACATCAACGGCACGAAGGGGGCCACAGTGGTGAGCGTACCGGCCAGTACCGGCACAAATACCTCACCCGCCGCAAATTTAGCGGCCTTTTCGGTGCTCAACTCGGGGTGCTCGTGCAGGAGGCGGTGGGTGTTTTCGATTACCACAATGGCATCATCCACCACAATACCCAGCGCCAGCAGGAAGGCGAAGAGCACAATCATGTTCAGGGAGAAGTCGAAGCCCGGAATAATCAGGAAGGCCAGGAACATCGAAATCGGCACGGACAGGCCCACGAACATGGCGTTGGTGGTGCCCATGAAGAACAGCAGGATGGCCGTTACCAGCAGGAAACCGATAACGATGGTGTTGATCAGGTCGTGCAGGGTTACGCGGGTGTCGTTGGAGCTGTCACCGGTGATGGTAACTTTTAGCTCCTTGGGCAGCGTTTTCTCGGCATCACTCACCAGCGCCTTGATTTTGTCGGAGGCGTCAATCAGGTTTTCGCCCTGGCGCTTTACCACGTTCAGGGTAATGGCGGGCTTACCATCGAGGCGAGCATACGACTCCCGGTCTTTGAAGCCATCCACTACGGTAGCAATATCACCGAGGCGCACGGCGGCGCCGTTGAGGTTCTTCACCTGGATGTCGGCAATGTCCTCGGCGCGCACGTACTGGCCAGCCACACGCACGGCCCGCTTCTGGGAGCCCACGTCCACGGAGCCGCCCGAAATGGTCACGTTTTCACGGGCAATGGCGTTGCTGATGTCGGAGAAGCTTAGGCGCGAAGCCCGCAGCTTGTTCAGATCCACATCCACGTTAACCTGCTGGTCGAGGGCCCCCACAATGTCCACGCGGGTAATTTCGGGCAGGGCCTCAATCTTGTCCTGGAAGTCGTCGGCGTACTTTTTCAGCTGTACGGCGGGCAGGTTGCCACTCAGGTTCACGAACATGATGGGCTGCTCCGAGATGTTTACCTCGTTTACCGTGGGCGGCGAAGGCAAATCGTTGGGCAGCTCGGGCGCGGCCTTGTCCACGGCGTCCTTGATGAGCTGCTTGGCATACTGCACGTCTACGCCCGAGTTGAACTCGATATCAACGATACAATAATCCTGGTTGGAGGTGGAGTTGATTTTCTTGACCCCGTTGATGCTTTTCAGCTCCTTTTCGAGCTGGCGCGTCACCAGGTTCTCAATATCCGCCGGAGAGGTACCGGGGTAAATGGTGGCCACGATGATGCGCGGAATAACGATGTCGGGGAATTTCTCCTTGCCCAGCTTGATGTAGGCAAAAATCCCCGCCACGCACAGCAGCACCGTGATGATGTAGATGCTGGTTTTATTATTAATCGACCAACTGGTCGGCCCAAACTCTTTCTCTAGATCCTGCATGTTGTTGGGTTTTTGGCGGTTGGGGCTACGCTTACAGCGTTACCAGTTGGCCTTCGTTCAGGGTCTGATAACCGGCGGAAATCACCTGGTCGCCGGCCTGGAGGCCGCTGGTTACTTCCACCTTGCCGTTGTAAGTCTGGCCGGTCTGGATGACGCGCTTGGCGGCTACTTTTTTACCACCCTTCTCATTCACTACCAGCACGTAGCTGTTCTGCTCATCCTTCTGCACCAAATCCACGGGCAGCACGGTAGCGTTCTGCCGGTCGTAGTTCTGGATGCGCACATTGGCCACCATGTTGGGGCGCAGCTGGCCCGCCTTGCTGCCGCTCAGGCGTAGCTCCGTAGTAAAGGTGCGGCTGGTGGGGTTGATGGTGCTGGATACCACGCGCACGGTGGCGGGCAACTCCTCCCCGCCCAGGTCCGGAATGGTTACCAGGGCCCGGTCGCCGGCTTTGATGCGGGAAGCGTAGGCTTCGGATACATCGGCCAGAATTTTACCGCTGCCGCTGCTGCTGATCAGCTTCACCACCGGCGCGCCGGGGGCTACGGTTTCGCCAATCTTGGGCAATACATCATCCACGGTACCCGAGAAGGGAGCCACCACGCTGTAGAGGGCGCGCTGCTGGTTGAGGGCTGCCAGGTTGCGCTGCAGGGCCTGGTAGTTGTTTTTGGCTTGCAGGTACTGGATTTCGGTGCCAATCTGCTGTTTCCAGAGGCGGTCCTGCTTTTCGTATACCACGCGGGCTAGGTCCATGCGGGTGCGCAGCTCGGCAATGCTGGCGTCGAGTACGGAGGCATCCACGGTGGCCAGGGTCTGGCCCTTGCTTACCCGGTCGCCGCGCTGCACGCGCAGACTGGTGAGGGTACCGGCGGCGCGGGCCGCTACGTTGGCGTTCTGGTCGAAGTCGACACGGCCCTGCAGCTCCAGGTAGCTCTTGAAGCTTTCGGGGGCTACTTTGATAACCGATACGGGCGTGGTCTGGGCAGCGGCACCCTCGGCCTTGGCGCCGGTTTTGGCTTCCAGCTCGGCAATTTTTGCCTGGTTGGCGGCCTGTTCTTTTTTCAGCTCAGCCAGTTGGGCGTTGGGGTCTTTGTCGCCGCCGCAGGCGGTCAGCAGGCCCAACGTTAGGATAAAGGCGGAAGTAGCGTATTTCATCTTGAGGAGAAGCTAGGAGCTAAGGAGGTAGGAGCTAGATTTATGGGGTTGGCAGCTGGGTCAGAAGCTTCTAGCTCCTAGCTTCTGACGTCTAGCTTCTTATTTTTTGGCTTGGTTGTACAACTCGCCGGTGGCTTTGTCCCGATCTACTTTGGCTACCAGCACGTCGTAAATGGCGGCGTAGTAGTTGGTTTGGGCTTCACGCAGGCTGGTTTCGGCCGTTACCACTTCCAGGTTGGAGCCGACGCCCTCCTGAAACTTGATGCGCGACACCCGGGCCACATCGGCGGCCAGGTCGAGGTTGGCTTTCTGGTTATCCAGCACGTCCAGGGCATTCACCAGGGTGGTGCGGCTCTGGGCATCCTGCAGGTCGATGCTCTGGCGCAGGGTTTCGAAGCCCCGCTCGATGGTTTGCTGGGCAATGCGGGCCTGCTGCACCTGGTACTTGCGACGGAAGCCATCAAACACCGGAATCTGCAGGCTCAGGCCGTAGTTGCCAAAGCCAAACCAGTTCTGGTTGGGGAAGCCGTTGGCCGCCCGGGAGTCAGGCCCCCGGAAGGCAAACAGGTCACCCTTGGTCTGGCCCGAGCCCGAGAAGCCGTACGCTGCCGTGAACAGCAGGCGGGGGTAGGCCCCGGCCCGGCGGTTGGCCAGGTCCAGTCCGGCCAGGGCCTGCTGGGTTTCCAGCGTGCTGAACTCGATGCGGTTGTTGTAGTTGAAGGCGGCAGCCAGTTGGCCGGTGCGCGCCCCGCTGAGAGCCGTTTGCTGATCTTGCTGGCGCTGTGCATCGGTGCTGCCGGAGGTGGGAGCCGTGCCGGTGGGCACACCGCCCAGGCCCGTTACGCCGCCGCCGTTAGTAGCACTGGCCACGCCCAGGCGCTGGCGCAGGGCCCCAGCATCCACCACGGCTGCGCCGAGCGAATCGGAAAGCTGAATGTCCTGGTTTTGGGGTAAACCCATCTGGAATTTCAGCAGGGCCACGCTCAGCTCGGTAAGGCGCTGGGCTTTTTGCTGCTCTACCAGCAGGTTGTTACGCTGCACTTGCAGGCGCTGCACGTCCAGCTTCTCGGCAAAGCCGGCCTTAAAGGTTTCGTTGGTTTGGTACAGTACCGTATCAAGGCGCTGCAGGTTGCGGGCCAGCAACGACAAGCGGGCCCGGGCTACCAGCGTGCTGTAATAGGCCTTGCTTACCTGCTCCACCACGTCAATTTCGGCCTGTTGGGTTTGCTTCTTGGCCAGGTCCTCGTACACCTTGGCGGCCCGTAGGCCAATGAGGTAGGAACCATCAAAGAGCAGCTGCGACACGGAGGCGCTGGCGTTGCCGGCGTTACGTAAGCCAAAAGCCAGGGCCTGGGGCGGCACGGGCTCTGAGGGCAGCGCTACCGTACCCAGATTTACTGTTTGCCCACTTTGCACGGCGGCAATATCCGCCGGGGTAAGGGTGGTGGCCGAGCCTCCGCCCGCAAACGCCCCGAAATCAACCAGCGACTTTTGCAGCTTGAAGTTATCGGCCACGTTGGCGGCCACGTTCACCTGCGGCAGACCGGCGGCTTTAATTTCGCCCACCCGCGCCTTGGCAGTTTGCTCGTTCAGGCGCGTGGAAAGCAGCGTCGACTTATTCTTGACGGCGTAGTCGATGGCCTGCTGCAGGCTCAGGGGCATCAGTCCGGCGGCCGCGGAGGTGGCCAGCGCCGGCTGCTGAGCCGGGGCCGTCTGCGCCAGGGCGGTGCCGGCGGGGGCCAGCAGGCCCGGCCCGGCAGCCAGCAACATAACGCGGAGGTTGTTTTTCATATCAGGGAAAGCAGGTGATGAAGCTTATTCTTCTTCCGTCACGTGACGGTACTCGTTTAGTAGTTTGTGGCCTTTCAGGGACACCACGCCCAGCAGGAAATGCTCGTTGCAGGCCATCTGTACCCGCATCTGGTCGAACTGGGCCGGGGGGTATACATCGGGGTTGAACAGAATATCTATCTGGGCTAGGCGCAGGCGCGAAAGCACCTCTATGTCGAGGTCGGCGCGGTAGAGACCCTCCTGCACGCCCCGGCGCAGGTTGGCCTGAATCTGCTGCAGAATGAACCCGCTCTTGTGCTCGTGAAACAGACCCCAGGCGGCGGGATAGTACTTGCGCAGGTCGTGGATGGCGTTGGGGTTGATGTTGGCGAACTGACGCTTGGCCCAGTCCATCATCTGCACCATCTCATCCACGGCGTTGCGCGCATGCCCGATGATGCCCTCACACTCGCCCTGTACCCCATTGAGGTGGTTGCCAATGACGGCCGAGACAATCTGGTCCTTGTTTTCAAACCACTTGTAGAGCGTCTTCTTGGAGATGCCCAGGTGGGTGGCAATGTCGTCCATCGACACGCTCTTAATCCCGTTGCGGGTGAAGAGGCCAATGGCAGCTTGCAGAATTCGGTCTTTGATTTCCATGACTACGGCAGCAAAGGTACTATGGAAACTTTTAACGATTCCTTAGTTTCCATTAATTTTTTGCTATCCTTTTCCATGCGGGCCGACTTCTTCCCCGCTACTGACGCACGCGGCCAGTTTTTACTTTACCCGTGGGGCATTTTTTTCCCGGCCCGCAACGGCGCGGTTCCCGTACCTTGCCACTCAATTCTGTTTCCCTTCGCCTCGAACCCCTATGAAAATCCGGACTGGCTTCGGCTACGACGTTCATCAACTGCAGGAAGGCCTGCCCTTCTGGCTCGGCGGCATTCAGGTGCCCCATACCCACGGTGCCCTGGGCCACTCCGATGCCGACGTGCTCATTCACGTCATCTGCGACGCGCTGCTGGGCGCGGCCAACCTGCGCGACATTGGCTTTCACTTTCCCGACACCGACCCGCAGTACAAGGGCATTGACAGCAAGCGGCTGCTGAAGGAAGTGGTGCGCCTGCTCACGGAACGCGGCTACACCATCAGCAACATCGACTCCACCGTTTGCCTGGAAGCCCCCAAAGTCAACCCCCATATTGCCGAAATGCAGCGCGTGCTGGCCGAGGTGATGGGCATTGAAGCCGACGACATCAGCATTAAGGCTACCACCACCGAAAAGCTGGGCTTTGTGGGCCGCCGCGAAGGCGTGGCCGCTTACGCCGCGGTGCTGATTACCAAGTAGCAGCCTGCTGCCGGGCCGCAGCGCAAAGCAAAGCTTCGTGCTACGGCTCCCGCTGAATGCAGCCTTTTGCCACCGCTTCGTCTTTAGCCGAACTCCACCCCTACCGTTTTACTCTGTATGAACAAAACTTCCCTGCTCACCTGGCTGCTGGCCGCGGGCGTAGCTACCGCCGCAGTGGCTCAGGCTCCCGAAAAAATCAAGGTTAAAACCAAGCGCAAAGCCAAAACCGAGGTAACCGCCACACCGGTAATGGAAACGGCTGCTCCGGCCCCTGCCACTGACTTGCCCCAGGGCTACGCCGAAACCATCACCCAGGCCGACCTGCGCCAGCACCTGACCGTATTGGCCTCGGATGCTTACGAGGGCCGCGAAACTGGCGAAAAAGGCCAGAAAATGGCCGCCGACTACATTGCCAAGCAGTTTGCCGACCTGGGCCTGAAAGGTCCGGTTACCGGCTCCGACAACCCCTACCTGCAGCACTTTACCATGGTACGCAGCTCCTGGGCCGATGGAGCCACCATGAAAATCGGGCCGACTAGCTACAAATGGCTCACGGATTTCTATGCTCTCGGCGGCAATGGTTTCCAGCAGGAAACCAACGTGCAGCCCGTATTTGCGGGCTACGGCATTGAGCAGGACGGCTACTCCGACTACGCGGCTATGGGCGACGTGAAAGGCAAAGACCTCTTGATTTTGCTGGGTGAGCCCCAGACCGACAAGGGCACTGCCCTGCTGGGCAAGGATGGCCAGAACAGCAAGTGGGGCCAGGACTACCGGGCCAAGCTCACGCTGGCCGCCCAGAAAGGTGCCCGCTCGGTCATCTTCGTGGATTTCAATCCCAACAGCAACTTCGAGAAGCTGGCCGCCCGCATGACGCCCTACATCAGCCGGCCCAGCATTGCCTTCAAGGAAGCCTCCCAGACTACCCGTCCCACGGCCTACTTCGTGAGTCCGGCGCTGGGCTACAAGCTGCTGGGCACCACGGCCCCCGCCGTTACCAAGTACACGGCCGGCGTAAGCAAGGCCGCCAAACCCACGGCCAGCCCCTTCAAAGTGGCTAAAGTGCTGGTGAAAGCCCCCAAGAAAACCGAGGACTTCACCACCGAAAACGTGCTGGGCTACTTGGAAGGCACCGACAAAAAAGATGAAATCATGGTGTTGTCGGCGCACTACGACCACATCGGCATCATCAACGGCGAGGTGCACAACGGCGCCGATGACGACGGCTCCGGCACCGTAACGGTGCTGGAAATGGCCCAGGCCTTCGTAAAAGCCAAAGCCGAGGGCCATGGCCCCCGCCGCAGCATTCTGTTCCTGACGGTAACGGGCGAGGAAAAGGGTCTGCTGGGCTCGGAGTACTACACCGACCACCCCATTTTCCCGCTGGCCAGCACCGTAGTAGACCTGAACACCGACATGGTGGGCCGCACCGACAAAGACCACGAGGGCAAGGGCGACTACGTGTACGTTATTGGTTCCGACAAGCTTAGTTCCGAGTTGCACACCATTCTGCAGGCCCAGAACGAGAAGTACACCAAGATGGACCTGGACTTCCGCTTCAACGACCCGGAAGACCCCAACCGCTTCTACTACCGCTCCGACCACTACAACTTCGCCAAGCACCGCATTCCGGTAGCCTTCTTCTTCAACGGCGTGCACGATGACTACCACGGCGCCGGCGACGAAGTAGAGAAAATCGAGTTTCCGAAGATGGAAAAGCGCGCCCGCCTGGTGTTCTACACTGCCTGGGACCTAGCCAACCGTGACCAGCGCATCGTGGTGGACTCGAACAAGAAGTAAGATTGCTGTCATTCCGAGCGGAGCGAGGCATCTGAGTTAGCCACCAGAAGGCATACCCAGATTCCTTGCTCCACTCGGAATAACAAGAGCCCTCCCCAAATATAAAACCCGCTGAACCCAATGAGGGCCGGCGGGTTTTTATATTTGCTAAGAACCCGTTGTACGCTGTGCTGCCATGAACCCGACGATACCCACGCCCGCCCCCAAAAAATCGGCCCAGTTTCTGGTTGACTCCGACCGTAAGGCTTTCGACCTGGAGCACCGGCGCAAAATTCGGTTCAACATTGGCAAGTACAACGCGGCCGTACAGACAGGTATGGGCTTTTACCAGGACCACGAGTTGGCCCGGGACCGAGCCTCCTACCTCAAAACCCAGGTTATCAACCGCCTGGATGAATATTTGCTACAATTCGAGGAGAAGTTCACGGCCCGGGGCGGCAAGGTTATCTGGGCCCAGAACGCGGAGGAGGCTTTGTTTGAAGTGGGCAAGATTATGGAGCGCCGCCAGGCCCGCACCGTGGTGAAGGCCAAGAGCATGACCACCGAGGAAATTCACCTCAACAAGTACCTGGAAAAGCGTGGTATTGAGTCGGTAGAAACGGATTTGGGTGAGTTCATTGTGCAGTTGAACGGGGAGCGGCCCTACCACATCGTCACGCCGGCCATGCACCTGAGCAAGCTCGATATTGCCGACATTTTCGTGAAGCACCTGGGCATTGAGTACACCGACGACGCCCAGAAACTGGTGCTCACGGCCCGTCACCTGCTGCGCAACAAGTACACGGCGGCCGAGGTGGGCATCACCGGCGGCAACTTCCTCATTGCCGATACCGGGGCCGTGTGCGTGACCGAAAACGAAGGCAACGCCCGCCTTTCGGCCACCTTCCCCAAAACCCACATTGCCATTGTGGGCATTGAGAAGGTGATTCCGAGGCTGCAGGACCTGGATTTGTTCTGGCCCTTGCTCAGCACCAGCGGCACCGGCCAGCAGGTAACGGTGTATAACACCATTTACACTGGCCCTCGCCAGCCCCTGGAAAAGGACGGACCCGAGGAAATGTTCGTGATTCTGCTGGATAACGGCCGCACCAACCTGCTGGCCCAGCCCGACAAGCGCGAGGCCCTGAACTGCATCCGCTGCGGAGCCTGCCTGAACGTGTGCCCGGTGTATAAGAACATTGGCGGCCACACCTACGAGGCTACCTATTCCGGCCCCATCGGCTCCGTGATTACGCCCCACCTCTCGGGCATGGCCGAAAACAAGCACCTGAGCTATGCCAGCAGCCTGTGCGGGGCATGCACTTCGGTATGCCCCGTCCGAATCCCGATTCACAACATCCTGCTCAAAAACCGCCAGCAAAGCGTGCAGGAAGGTCACACTGACAAGGAAGAACGGCGGGCTGTTGGCCTATGGCTTTACGGTATGAAGCACCGATGGGTGTGGGATTTGGCCCCCGCCACCGGCAAAAACTGGGTACTCAGCCGCCTGCTGGGCGAAGTAGGCTGGAACAAGCGCCGCGACGCCGTGCAGGTAGCCCCTAAAACGTTCCGCCAGCTCTGGAAGGAGCGCAAGTAACGCTTAAGACGTAGCCCGGCTAATACAACCAGCTTGCCAGCCGCTTGCTGCCGGCCAACCCTGGCTGCCACCTAGTAGTACAAGCATGGCGGCACTGCAGCCGCGCGTGGTTGCTGTATATGCTTGATGTAGTATTTCGGGCGCTGGCTTTTATAGCGGGCGTTTACTTGGTGGCCGATACGGTGCTGGCCGCTATCCGCTCGTTTGTGCTACCGCGCAGTGACTCGGCGTGGCTGAATACGGCCGTGTTTCGGCTGGTGCGCTGGGTATTTGAGAATGCCGCCCGCCTGGGCCGCTCATATGAGCAGCGTGACCGAATTCTGGCGTTGTACGCGCCCGTGGGGTTGGTTATGCTGCCTATTGCTTGGCTCACGATGGTTAGCCTGGGCTACACCGCCATTTTCTGGGGCTTGGGAGAAGGAGACCTGGAGCGCTGCTTCCGCATCAGCAACAGTTCTCTGCTCACACTAGGCTCCGAGGACCCCAGCCACGACGTACTGCCCACGGCAATGTCGTATTCCGAGGCCACGCTGGGCCTGCTGCTGCTCACCCTGCTCATTTCCTACCTCCCCACCATGTACCAGGCCTTCTCCAGGCGGGAGCTGACGGTGGCGCGGCTGGAACTGCGGGCCGGCATTAAGGCCTCAGCCGTGAAGCTGCTGCTGTGGCTGCACGGCTCCGGTACTTTACAGAACGATGGTACTCAGTGGCGCGAGTGGGAGGAGTGGTTTGTGGAAATAGAGGAAACCCACACCTCCTTGCCCATTATGGCGTTTTTCCGCTCACCACAGCCCGGCCGCTCCTGGATTACGGCCGCCGACATCATTCTGGATACGGCCGCCATGATCAGCAGTACCGTGAACCACCCCCGCGACGCCCACCTGGAGCTGTGCTTTAAAGCCGGCTGCGTGTCACTTAACCGCGTGTCGCGCTACTTCAAGTACGATGCCGGCGCTGAAGAATCGGCGGGCAAGGCCCCGGCCGCGCCCAGCCGCGCCGATTTTCAGAGTGCCTACCAGCAATTCCAGGCGGCTGGGCTGCCCCTACACGATGAATCCGTAGCCTGGGAGCAGTATCAGGAGCTACGCAGCCGCTACGCCGGGGCCATTGCCTACTTGGCTCGCCTCATCATGGCCCCGGTCATCGAGCCCATCTAAATACCCCATCAGCTTCTGGCCACACTTGCTCTGAAGCTCAGGCTTCTGGCCTTGGCATGGCCCCAGCTTTACTTTGATTGATGAGGCGCTGAAATAGCTATGACCGAAAGCCTGCCTGGTTCAGTTTACCTGCTTCCTGCTTTCGTCCAAATAGAAATGTTTATTTGCCTAGTAGCTTACTGTAGAGCTTGGGAAAGATCTATTTGAGGGTGCTTTATATATAATTTTTCAAATTTAATATTGATTTATTTTACCAGTAGTACTTCAACTTTTCCGGTACACCTGCGTTAAGCGCCCCAACTGTGTTCAACATGGGACAGTGACCTAGTTGATTTTCTGCGTTTTTGCCTTCGTTTTACTTATATGGCTACATTCATCTACCAATTTGGGAATAGTACTTCCCGGCGGCTGGGAGCATTGCTGCTTTTCCTCCTGTTATCGGCTCCCGCTTGGGCTGGCTCCGGCTTCTATAAGAACTTTGTAGTTCTCAACTCCGGCCGGGGCAATGTGTATTATGATACGGAGCTGACCGACACCAGCAACCCCAATTTTGGGGGTAGCTTAGGGTCATTCGACCGTACTACCGGCCAGTTGTTGCTGAATGGCGCGGAAGCCAACACGTTTGAAAACAACGGCGACGATATTCAGGCTACCCGCCTCTACTACCGCCTTTACCGCCAGAGCACGGCGGCAGCCGGCTTTCAGTCGATTGAGCTGGGCTTCCGGGCTCGGGGCGTAGATGGCAACCCCACCAATGAAAAGTGGGATGTACTCACTGCTAACCTTGATTTGTTGGCTCGCACTAATGGCAACGGCACTTACGTGCTGGATGTATACTTTGAGGGTAGCGGCGTGAACAACGGGGATGGATACCAAGTATATGACAGCCGGGGGGGGCAAAATTACCGCGCCACCTTCACAGTAACCGGGGCCACGCCCGCCAACACCACCTGGACGGGCAGCCAGGGCACCAACTGGTTTAATGACAATAACTGGACGGCCGGCGTACCCACGGCCATAACCGACGCCCTGATTCCGGTAGGCCCCATCAACTTTCCGGATATTACCGCTGGCATCGCACAAACCCGTAACCTCACCGTAGCCGGTACCGATCCTACGAACCGCGCCGTGCTGCGCCTGACGGAGGGCGAGCTGCAGGTATTCGGCAATTTTTCTAACCCAGCTTCAGGATATGAGCAGAGCGGCGGCTTTTTTGTATTAGCCCGCACCGGCGACCAGCAGTTTGATGGTGACGTATTTTTCAACGTCCGCGTGGAGGGTGGCGGTATGAAAACGCTGACCAACACGGCCAGCATTGTGGGTCGGCTTACGTTTGTCAGCGGTATTCTACAAACCTCCGTCAACGACCCGAACGTTTTCAATATCAACTTGTTTGCTAACGCCCGCATTGAGAACGAAACGGAAAGCAGCTTCCTGCTGGGCGTGGTACAGACCAACCGGCTAGTGACCTTAGGCGCAACTCAGGACTTTGGCAACATAGGCTTTACGCTGACCACCACCGGCCGCGCCGCCGGCCAGACCCTGGCCTCCCGCCTTACGGGCCTGACTTTTTCGGGAGCTGGTAGCAGCCGGAGCGTGCAGCGCCAGTTCAACCTTGTGCCCGATGTGAACGGGGGGCTGAATGCTACCCTCGTCTTCCGCTACCTCGACCGTGAGCTGAACGGCATTCCGGAGGCAGATCTGGTACTGTTTCAGTCGCAGAACAGTGGAGCTACCTGGGGGTTTGTGGGCAAGGACGGGCAGGAGCAGAATGCCAATGACATAACCAAAGCCGGAGTGGATCGGCTGAGTTTCTTCACGCTGGGCGACCGAAATAATCCTTTGCCCGTTACGCTCACCAGCTTTGAAGCGCAACGCCAGGGTTCCGATGCGCTGCTGCGCTGGGCTACCGCCCAGGAACTTAATAATGCCGGCTTTGAGGTGCAGGTATCTACTAACGGCCAGGTGTTTCGCACGCTGGCAACCGTACCCGCTGCTTCGGCCAACTCTCAGCAAGCCCGCACCTACCAGTACACCGACCGGGAATCCGGCAAGAGTGGCCTGCGCTACTACCGCCTACGCCAGCTCGACCTCAATGGCCAAGCCACTACATATGGGCCGCGCACGGTAGCTTTTGGCGTGGCCGCACGCACTGTATACCCCAATCCGTTCAGCTACAGCCTCCGGGCTCCGATACAGTCGGCTGTGGCGGGAACCGTAACCACCAGCCTGCTTGATGGCCTTGGTCGGGAAGTGTACCGCGCTAGTACCCAAGTGCAAGTTGGAGCCGCCGAAATTGCACTGGATGCCCTGGACCGACTGCCTGCCGGAGCCTATTTCCTCCACCTTACCCTGCCCGATGGCTCCCAGCAGCGTGAGAAACTGCTAAAGCGTTAATCAATATTTTCATTCAGGCTCCAACAAGAAAAGCCCCACCAAATTCTGATTCGGTGGGGCTTTTCTTGTTGAAGAAGCTATGCGCGGAACTGCTTCCCGGCTTTATGTTTGGGAAAATGCCGGAACGCTAGGCTGAGTGCAGCCAAAGCGGGAGGTTTCTTCCGGTTGGCTCAACCACGGTGGCTACCTCATTGCGTTTCCTCATCAGGCAGAATCTGGACGTCCTGCACCAGCACCATTTTTTCGATTTCACGGCCCCGGGTGGTGTTGGCCAGGCCGCCGAGGGCGGTTTCCTTGTAGCGGGTTTCCATGCTCTGGCCCACTTCGCCGAGGGCGGCCACGCACTGGTCCACGGGAATTACGGGGTCGACGCCGGCAATGGCAATCTGGGCGGAGCTGAAGGCAATGGCCGAGGCGGAGGCGTTGCGCACCACGCAGGGCACTTCCACCAGACCCGCCACCGGGTCGCAAACGAGGCCCAGCATGCATTGGATGGTAATGGCTACGGCCGCGAAGGTTTCGTCTACTGAACCGCCCAAGCAGTACACAATGGCGCCGGCCCCCATGGCCGCTGCCGAGCCGGTTTCGGCCTGGCAGCCGCCCACAGCACCTGCCAGGGAGGCGTTCTGCTCGATAATGAGGGCTACGCCCGCTGCCACCAGCAACCCTTCCAGAATGGCGCGGTCTTCCAGCTTGTGCAAATCCTGGAGCGTAACCAGCACGCCCGGCAGAATGCCCGAGGCCCCGGCCGTGGGTGCGGCCACCACCCGGCCCATGCAGGAGTTCACCTCCTTGGCTCCCAACGCCCGCGTAATCAGGTTTTTGAACTCGGGCGAAAGCACCGTAACGGGCGAGGCGGCAATTTTCTTGGCCCCGTTGTTCACCATACCCGAGCGGGACGTCATATTCTGCGTCAGGCCGGTGTGCACGGCGTCGCGCATCACATCGTAGGCCCGCTGCAGGCCCGTCCAGATTTCTTCCTCCGTGCGGCCTTTCTGCTCGATTTCGTAGGCGAGTACGGGCTGATAAAGCGGTTCGCCAGTAGTGGCGCAATGGGCCTGCCAACTGGCAAAATCAGTGAAAAGCAACGACATGGGTGGGGTGGAAAATGGGTGGGAAAGCAGCTATAACACGGGCCGTTTCCAGCAAGTTGCGGAAGCGGGCTACGAAAGTCGGCAGAAATTTGGCAGTTCCGCTAGTGCCAGCAAAAACAAGGACCCCAGTACAATGCACAGGGGTCCTTGCTTCATGGCAAAACAAGTTACTGCTAGACTTCCTGCTTTTCGCTTACCAGCTTAACAGCGGCCGAGTTGATGCACAGGCGCAAGCCGGAGGGTGGCGGGCCGTCGGGGAAAACGTGGCCCTGGTGGGCGTCGCACACGTTGCAGAGCACTTCCACGCGGGTCATGCCGTAGCTGGTGTCCTTCTTGTAACGGATGGCGTTTTCCTGCACCGGTTGGGTGAAACTGGGCCAGCCGGTGCCGCTTTCGAACTTGGTGCGCGAGTCGTAGAGCGGAGTGCCGCAGCACACGCAGGCGTAGAGGCCGGCCTCGTGGGCCTCGCAATACTCACCGGTAAAGGCCCGCTCGGTGCCGTGTTCCCGTGTAACGTGGTACTGTTCAGGAGTAAGTTGGGCGCGCCACTCGGCGTCGGTTTTTTCTACGCGTTTATCGGGGGCCGGGCCGCCGTGGTTGGCCAGCCGGATTACATCATTCCAGGTTTGCATGGTTGCGGAGGATATGGTCAGAAACTCAACTGGTATGCAAACGCGGGGGCTGGGCCGGAAGTTTTCAGCTGCTGGTTAAAGCTCCTCGCTGGTGGACTTTGAAGAGAAACGTTGCCACTGCCGCCGGGCAAACGGCAGAAAAGCGGGCGGGGCATTTCGGAACTCCTTTTCGGTTTCGTAGCGGCCCGCCAGCAGCTCGTAGTGTTCCTCCAGCCGCGCCGCGCTAATAGTATCGAGGCAGCAGGGGTTGGCGGGCACGCGCTGGGCAGCGGGCACCGAATCGTACTGCACTACGGTGTACCCGCGCAGGGCATATTTGGCGGCTCCTTCGCGCATAATCAGCTTAAAGGTGGCCGGGCTTACATCACTGGTGCAGGTGAGGGAGTAGAGCAGAGTCGTTTCCGTCTGCCCGTCGTGGTCCAGGTCGGTTACCGTTGTGGCCCCGGGTACCGGGCCAATCCACAAATCAAAAGGACAGTGGCTGACTCCATCCTGCAGATGCCATAGCTCCTGCCATGTACCGGCCCGCTGCACGTATTGGCGGGCGTACATTTCTATGTGGCGGGCGTCGTCGGCCTCATCGGGGCTGGCGGGCTCGTCCTGCTCCGGGGTTCGGGTTATCACCAACAGGTTCAGTCCGTTGGCATCCGTCCATTGCTTTAGCTCCAGCACCTTGCCGGGTTGGCGGGGCACTCCAGCCGGCAGCTGGTTGGCAGGCAACGACTGCACCGTTACAGCATCCGTAGTTTCCGGGGCAGCAGTTGCCGTTGGAGTATCCGGCGCAGAAGAGCCAGCGGCCTTATCAGCCTGGGGTTCAGAGCAGCCCAGCACCCCCAGGGCCAGTAGAAAAAGAGAATAGCGCATGGTGTATCCGATAAATCCGGTTTCAAGTATAGGTATTGTATGAAAATCCTCTCCGCCGCCCAGACCCGCATCCTCGACGAAGGCACCATCAAGGCCCAAGGCATTACCTCCCTGGAGCTGATGGAGCGCGCGGCCACGGCCCTGCTCAACTGGCTGCTCGATGCGCTGCACCCCGCGGCCGATACGCCGTTCCATATCCTCTGCGGCCCCGGCAACAACGGCGGCGACGGGCTGGCCCTGGCCCGGCTACTCCACCAGTCCGGCTACCAGCCCCAGGTGTGGCTGCTGCCCACCGAAAAATCCTCTGCTGACTATGCTGCCAACCTGCAGCGCCTGCCTACGGCCGTACCCCGCCACGAGCTACACGCCCGGCGGCTACCCACTTTCCCGGCGGGAGCAGTGATGCTGGACGCCCTGTTTGGCACCGGACTCAGCCGGCCGCTGACAGGACTGGCGGCGCAGGTGGTTGCGCACTTGAATGAGTCTCAGGCTCTGTGCATTGCCGTAGATATGCCCTCTGGGCTACTGGCCGACGCGCCGCAACCAGCCGACAGCGCCGTGGTGCAAGCGCACTACACGCTCAGCTTCGAGCTACCTAAATTGGCGTTCTTCCTGCCCCAAAATGCGGAGTTTGTGGGCGAGTGGGAATTGTTGTCAATCGGATTGGAAGCCACAGTTATCCACAAATTGGCTGTGGATAATTGCTTTATTGAGGAAAACTTTCTGGTAGGCCGTTACCCCAAGCGCCCGAAGTTCAGTCACAAAGGCACGTTTGGTCACGCGTTGCTGCTGGCGGGAAGTCGGGGCAAGATTGGCGCGGCGGTGTTAGCTTCCCAAGCTTGTCTGCGCGGGGGGACCGGGCTGCTGACCACGTGCATCCCGCAAGTGGGCTACGATATTCTGCAAGCCACCGCGCCCGAGGCCATGTGCCTGCCTGACCCGGCCCTTGGCCATCTTTCCGAACTCCCCGACTTGCAGCCTTACGCCGCCGTAGGTATAGGCCCGGGCCTGGGCCAGGAGGAGGCCAGCCGGGAGGTACTGCGGCAACTGCTCGAAGCGGCTAAGGTTCCTCTGGTTATCGACGCTGATGCCCTGAATCTGTTGGGGGCGAACCAAGAGTTGCTGGACTTGCTACCACCTGATACGCTGCTCACCCCCCACCCCAAGGAATTTGAGCGCCTAACCGGAGAGCCCGCCCGCGACGATTACCACCGCCTGGAGCAGCTCCGCCAGTTTGCGCGGCAGCGCCGGTGCTTCTGTGTGCTAAAAGGCGCGTACACAGCCCTGGCTACTCCCGATGGTCAGATCTATTTCAATAGCACCGGCAACCCCGGTATGGCCACCGGCGGCAGCGGCGACGTGCTAACGGGTTTGCTGCTGGCCTTGCGCGCCGATAAGCGCCTGTCTGCCTGCAACGCCGCCCTTATCGGCCTCTATGCCCACGGCCGCGCCGGCGACTTAGCAGTTCAGCAAACCGGTGAAGCCGGCCTTGTGGCGGGTGACATTGTGCGCTTCATCGGCCCCGCCCTCCAGGAACTAGCCGATTCACTGACCCACATCGTAGAGTAAGGCCGGCTTGCTCCTGTAGAAGCAAGTCCTTCTAACTCTGTACTTATTTCGCTTTCGATACCGAGAATGGCGCGGCCTGCAGGGTATTACCCCGGCTGCGGTTGGGGTCCGCCGTCATATCAAAATTGAGCGTGGCGCCCTGCATTAGCGCCTCGTGGCTGAGCCAGTTCTGGTTGTAGGGCTGGCCGTTCAGGGTGAGGGTATTGATGTAGCGGTTGGCGGCGCTATTGTTGGGCGCGTTCAGCACTACCTGCTTGCCGTTTTCCAGCGTCAGCGTCACTTTAGGGAAGAGGGGGGCGCCCAGCACGTACTGGTTGGTGGCGGGACACACCGGGTAGAAGCCCAGGGCCGAAAACACGTACCAGGCCGAGGTCTGGCCGTTGTCCTCGTCGCCGCAGTAGCCGTCGGGGGTGGGCTGGTAGAGGCGGTTGAGGGTTTCGCGCACCCAGTACTGCGTTTTCCAGGGCTGCCCGGCGTAGTTGTACAGGTAGGTCATGTGCTGGATGGGCTGGTTGCCGTGGGCGTAGTTGCCCATGCCCGCAATCTGCATTTCCCGGATTTCGTGGATAACCGAGCCGTAGTAAGAGGCATCGAACACCGGAGCCAAGGTAAACACGGTGTCCAGCGCCGCCACGAAGGGACGGGGGCCGCCCATCAGGTTCATCAGGCCCTGCACATCATGGAACACCGACCAGGTGTAGTGCCAGCTGTTGCCCTCGGTGAAGGTGTCGCCCCACTTAAAGGGGTTGAAGGGCGACTGGAACGTGCCGTTTTGGTTTTTACCCCGCATCAGCCCGGTTTGCTTGTCGAACAGGTTGCGGTAGTTCTGGCTACGCTTTTCGTAGAGCTGCACTTCCTTCTTGGGCCGCCCCAGGGCTTTACCCAGTTGGGCAATGGCGAAGTCATCGTAGGCATATTCCAGCGTACGAGCCGCGCTTTCGTTGATTTTGACGTCGTAAGGCACGTAGCCGAGCTTGGTGTAGTAGCCCGCGCCGGCCCGGCCCACGGCTT
Organism: Hymenobacter endophyticus; assembly: GCF_032464715.1. Lineage (NCBI taxonomy): Bacteria > Pseudomonadati > Bacteroidota > Cytophagia > Cytophagales > Hymenobacteraceae > Hymenobacter > Hymenobacter endophyticus. Next base: position 177,185 of record NZ_JAWDJT010000006.1, read on the forward strand.
CCATTGGGCCCTGGTTATTAGCGCCCTTCAAAGCCGCTTCGTACAGGGTATTGATGTCGTAGCCCCGCACGCCTTTCAGGTAGGCATCGGCCACGATGGAGGCCGAGTTGTTGCCCACCATGATGTTGCGGTAGCCGGGGCTGGCCCACTCCGGCAGCCAGCCGCCTTCCTTGTAGGTATTTACCAGGCCCTCCTGAATCTGGCTGTTTACGCCGGGGTACAGCAGGTTCAGGAAGGGGAACAAGGCCCGAAACGTGTCCCAAAAGCCCGTATCGGTGTACATATAACCGGGCAGCACCTGCCCGTTGTAGGGCGAGTAGTGCACTGGCTTACCCGCGGCATCCAGCTCGTAAAACTTGCGCGGAAACAGCAGGCTGCGGTACAGGCAGGAATAGAACGTGCGCTGCTGGGTTTCCGAGCCCCCTTCTACCTTGATGCGGCCTAGCTGCTCCTGCCAGACCGCGTGGCCTTTCTGCTTCACGGCCTCAAAGTCAGCGGCCCCTATTTCCTGTTCCAGGTTGCGCAGGGCCTGCTCGGGGCTGATAAACGACGACGCTACCCGTACCTGCACCTGCTCGCCCTTGCGGGTTTTGAAGCCCACTACCGCGCCAGTGTGGCCTGCGGTGGCTTCCAGCAGCTTGCCATCCAGCATCTTGTCCTGGTAGATGGTGGTGCTGCTGAACGCGTGGTCGAACTCCAGCACGAAGTAGTTCTTGAAATTGGCTGGCACGCCGCCGCTGTTGCGGGTGGTGTACCCGATGATGCGGCGCTGCTCGGGCAGAATCTGCACGTGGGAGCCTTTATCGAGGGCATCCAGCACCACGTAGGCACTATCGGTTTGGGGAAAAGTGAAGCGGAAGCGGGCGGCCCGCTCGGTGGGGGCCAGCTCGGCGGTTACGTCGTGGTCGGCCAGGTACACCTTATAGTAGTGGGGCTGGGCCACCTCGGCCTTGTGCGAAAACCAGCTGGCCCGCTCCTCTTCCTCAAACCGCAGCTTGCCGGTGATGGGCATCAGAGCAAACTGCCCGTAGTCGTTCATCCAGGGCGAGGGCTGGTGGGTTTGCTTGAAGCCTTTGAGCTTGTCGGCCGAGTACTGATAGGCCCAGCCGCTGCCCATTTTGCCGGTTTGGGGCAGCCAGAAGTTCATGCCCCAGGGCAGCGCTATGGCCGGGTAGGTGTTGCCATTGGAGAGGCTGGGCTTGGAATCAGTGCCCATCAGCGGATTCACCAGGTCCACGGGGTCAAGCGTTTGGCCCTGGGCCATTCCCGTCAGCAAGCAACTCACCAGAGCCAGTCCGGCCCGTACTCGTTTCAGCATAGCACCACAGTATCAAGTGCCTGCACTGCACAGGCAGGGCAAGAATAGCCGATTTTCTGCAGGAACCCGCACACTGTCAGGAGAAACTCACCGCCTGCCCCCGCGTTATCCACCACACCACCGCAAACTGCAGAACCATCACCCCGTCGGTGAGGAGGGCAAAGTAGTAATCGGGCCGGTTTTCCTCGGCAAACCAGATAACGGCCGCCGCCGCCAGCAACGGCAGCAGCAGCGGTAGGTGCTGACCAGCCGGCGTACCGGACGGCACCAGCCCGGCCGCCAGCAGCAAAGCCGCCAGAGCAATAAATTTGGTGGCTTTAACGCCGACCAGCCCCGGAAATGTGCGGGTACCGGTGGCCTGGTCCTTGGTATAGTCGCGGATATCAAACACGAAGGCCAGGGCCAGAATGAATAGGAAGCGCCGCAGAAACAGCAGCCACACCACCGGCTCCATCAATGCCCGGCCCAAGTACAGCGCCGGTATCCACACCGTTACGCCGGCCCAGACGTAGGCAATCAGAAATACCTTCAGCAACGGTAAATCCCGCAAAGCCCACCAGCGGCCCCGCCGCTTGAGTAAGGGCATGGAGTAGAGTACTGAAATCAGGCCCAGATGCAGCAGAAACGGCGTGAGGCGCAGCAGCCGCGCATCCAGCAGAAACAGCCCCCCCGCCACCAGCCCGGCTACCAGCGCCACCACCAGCAACGTGCGCCGGTGCCGCTGCATCCACTGCTTGCGCTTGGACAGGCCGGGGTGTTGGCCTTGCTTGTAGGGCAGCACGCTGTCGAGGTTGTAGAGGAAGAGCGTGGCCGCGAAAATCAGTCCGCCCAGCCGCGCCGGAATGTGTACCTGCCAGAACAGAAACGTGGCCCACATCAGCCCCAGCGCCGCTCCCGATAGCCACACGCTGCTGTACAGCACGGCATCCAGGCAGCGGCGGAGTAGGAAAAGAAAAGCAGGCACAGGCAGGGCAAAAGTAGCGGGGCAAGATACCACCGAAACCGACGCGCCGATTGTCATCCGCTTGCCAACGCAACAGCCCCCGGCGTCAGGAATGACGACCGGGGGCTGCATGGTGTGTAGAAGGAAGTAGGGTGGATTAGCTCAGGGCCTCCTTTACGTCCTCTTCATCTTTGGGGTTGCCCTTGGGGAAAGTTTTTTCGTAGAGCTGAATACTGTCTTCGATGATGCGGTAAGCATCTTCCCGGCCCATGAAACGCTCTACAGTTACCTGCTTGTGCTCCAGGGCTTTGTAGTCCTCGAAGAAGCGCTGCATTTCCAGCAGGGTGTGCGGGGGCAGGTCGGCAATGTCGTTGTAGTGGTTCACCGACACGTCGTTGGCGGCCACGGCAATGATTTTGTCGTCTTCCTCGTCCTGGTCAATCATCTGCATCACCCCAATTACCTTGGCATCTACCAGGCACATGGGCACAATGTCCACGGAGCACAGCACCAGAATATCCAGCGGGTCCTTGTCGTCGCAGTAGGTTTTCGGGATGAACCCGTAGGCAGCCGGGTAGTGCACGGCCGAGAACAGCACGCGGTCCAGCTTCAGCAGGCCGCTGTCTTTGTCCAGCTCGTATTTGCCCTTCGAGCCTTTGGGAATTTCAATGATACCGTTAACAACTTTGGGAGCGTCTTCGCCACGCTCTACGTCGTGCCAGGGGTTAAAATGGGCCATGTGAGAGAAATAGGAGGGCCAACCAATTTGGCCCCGTCAGGAGGTATGTAAGGTTCGAGTTTGGAGCGTGTTTAACGTAGCTGAATTGCGTAGGATACTGCCCTGTACTCAGCCGCGCCATTAAGTTTACCAGCCCAGCACTTCCGGTAACGGTTGGCCGGTGCAGCCGTCGGGCTCCTGAATGTGGAGCCAGCGGGCCAATGTGGGTGCAATATCGGTAATCTTTGCCGGAGCTGATGATTGTCCGTGCTTTACGTGCCAACCCCAGAACACTACTGGTACGTGGGTGTCATAATTGCCCGAGGAGCCGTGGGTAGTACCCTTGTTGATGGGAAACTGGTACGACTCCAGCCAGCCCGGCTCCAGCACTACCAGCACATCACCGCTGCGCTTGGGGAAGTAGCCGTTTTCCAGGTACATCAGCATCCCACTTTCCCAGTGGGACTTCTGCACATCCTCGGCGGCCAGAGCCCGCGTTACGCCCGCAAAGCTGAGCACAATACCGGCCACCTCCCGCTGCATCTGGTAGAGGTCCAGCTTCTTTTCCGCAATGAGGGGGCGGTTCAGGTACACCTGCTGGTTTTCGTAGCTGAGCACCCATTTGCCGGGGCCGTGCAAGTTCACCAGCTTCCGCTGCACCGAGTCGCGCATGAGGCCGGGCCCCACTGAGCCAGCCGGAATTTTCTTGTCAATCAGGAAATTGGGCGAGTGGGCCGCGCCGTGGTCAGCACTCAGGAATACCAGCGCCTGCTTTTTACCCACAGCCTTATCCAAGTAGGCAAACAGCCGCTCCAGCTCCTTATCCAAACGCAAATACGTATCCTCGGCCTCAATGGAGTTGGGCCCGAACTGGTGGCCGACATAGTCGGTGCTGCTGAAGCTGAGGGCCAGAAAATCGGTTTGGCCCCGCTGGCCCAGCTGTTCAGCCCGCATGGCTTCCAAAGCAAAATCTAAGGTAAGCGAGTTGCCGAAGGGCGTGGAGCGAATCAGGTCGAGGTTGCGGGCAGTGGCCACGGGTGCTTTTTCGCCGGCGGCCTCCATGTTGCCTTTCACGGCCCGGCTGGGCGCGGCGCTCAGGGTGGGCAAATCGTGGGGAAATACGGGGCGAGCCTCTCCCTTAAACGTACCCTCCCAAGCCACGTCATCGGGGGAGCTTTCGGTGTACTGTGCTATGGGCAACAGTGTGTTCCAGGTCTGATCCAAGTACTTGGCGGCCCGGTTTTCGGCGTTGAACTTCGTAGCCCACTCGGGCAGCTGCTGGGCGTAAAAGGTGCTGGTGATAAAGGCCCCGTTGGCCCCGTCGTACCAATACGCGGCATTGGCCGCGTGCCCGGCCGGCAAAATAGAGCCCCGGTCTTTGATGCACACCCCAATTACCTTGCTCTGGAAGTTGGTAGCCAGCCGCAGTTCGTCAGTGATGGTGGTGGTGAGCATGTGGCGCGGCGACTGTTGACCGGCGGCGGCTGTGCCACCTACGGCCTGCACGGTATTGTCCTCGGTTACGTAGGTGCCCCGGCCCTGCTCCCGCTCCAGCCAGTTGTTGCCGATAATGCCGTGCACCGAGGGCGTGGTGCCGGTATAAATGCTGGCGTGGCCCGGCCCGGTGTAGGTGGGCACGTAATTGTAGTGGGCATTTTCGTAGCTGAATCCCTCGCCCAGCAGGCGGCGGAAGCCCCCACTGCCGTATTTGTTCCAGTAGCGGTAGAGGTAATCGTAGCGCATCTGGTCTACCACAATACCCACCACCAGTTTGGGGCGTTCCAGGGGTTTGCCAGCTTTTTGCGCGAAGGCCGGAACCGCCAGGGTAGCGGCCAGCAACAGGCTCAAGGGTGTTTTCAAAGCGAAAAGAAGAATGAAGCAGCGCCTTCAGACCCTGCTGGGTTCGGAGCTGCAAAGATAGCCCTGCCTCGCCGGAGTTGCGTACTACGCTGGGAGCTTCTGCCACGTTACCCCCCGCTTATATGCCTACTATCCAGCCCTACGCCCTCATTTTTGACATGGATGGCGTCCTCATCGACAACACCCCCGAGCAAGCCAAAGCGTTCCAACTGCTGTTCCGTGACCTGGGCCTGACCACTAACGCCCGCAAACTGTTGCGCCGCCTCAATGGTATGCCGGCCACCAACATTCTCAAGGCTGTTTTCACCAACCCCGTTCCCGAAAAACAGCTTAAAGAGTACGCCGCCCAACGGGAGTTTCTGTACCGGGTGCTGTACTGGAACAAGCGGCGGGAAGTGGCCGGCCTCACCCGGTTTCTACAAGCAGCCCGCGCCGCTGGCTTCAAAATTGGCCTGGGCACCGGCTCCGCTACCGATACCATTGAGTACATCATCGACCATCTGGACCTGCGCCGGTATTTCGACGTGATAGTGGGCAAGGATGACGTAGATAAAGGCAAGCCCCACGGCGAAACCTATACCGTTACCGCCCGCCAGTTAGGCGTACTACCCGAGCGGTGCGTGGTACTGGAAGATGCCATTCTGGGTGAGCAAGCGGCTTACCGCGCCGGCATGCACTGCATCGGGGTTACCACCAACCTCAAAGCCACCGATTTTCAGGCCCCACTCCTCACCATCCCCGATTTCGCCCAACTCACACCGCAACGGATTCTGGAGCTGCTGGACCAGAACCCGAAACTACCTAAGCCTAGCCTGGAGCTAGCCAAACGGCAATACGCGCAACTGTAGTGCGTACAATGGCATAACGGCCCGCCTCCTTTCGGAAGCGGGCCGTTTTACGTTCTGGCTCAGGCGAAACCTTACCGGCTGGCAGCCAGGGCCTCAGCACCACCCACAATTTCGAGAATCTCGGTGGTAATGGCGGCTTGGCGGGTCCGGTTGTAGGTCAGCTTGAGTGACTTGAGCAGCTCACCGGCATTTTCGGTGGCCTTCTCCATAGCCGTCATGCGGGCACCGTGCTCCGAGGCGTTGCTTTCCAGCACCGCCTTGTACAGCTGCACTTTCAACGACTGCGGAATCAGAGTACGCACGATTTCCTCCTTCGAAGGCTCGAAAATGTAGTCCACGTTCGACGTAGCCTGAGCACCGGCAGGCAACTCGGCCGGTACCAGCGGCAGCAACTGCTCAGTCCGGACGATTTGCGTAGCCACGTTGCGGAACTCGTTGTACACCATCACTACCTCGTCGTACTGACCAGCCCGGAAGCCGTCCATTGCCTGCTCAGCCGCTTCGCGCACCGTATCAAACGACAGTTTGCCGAACACGTGCGTGTAGTTGCCTACCAGCTCCCCACGCCGCCCGAAGAAGTCGTGGGCCTTTTTGCCGATGGCCATGTAGGCTACGTTGCCGGCGGCGGCCTGGGCCGCGTAGCGTTCCTGCACCACGGCATTCACACCCTTGAACACGTTGCTGTTGAACGCACCAGCTAGGCCCCGGTCGGAGGTAACGGCAATAATCAGCACCCGGCGCACCTCGCGCTGCTCCGCGTACTCGCTTACTACATCTTCGCCGGCCAAAGCCGTCAGGTTGCCCAGAATGCTGTTGAGCCGCTGTGCATAGGGGCGCATGCGCAGGATGTTATCCTGAGCCCGCCGCAGCTTGGCCGCCGCCACCATTTTCATGGCTTTGGTAATCTGCTGCGTGCTCTGCACCGACGTAATGCGGCTCCGGACTTCTTTTAAGCTAGCCATTCTTGTGAAAATAAGTTGTCAGTTGCTAGTTGTCGGTTGTCAGTTTGGACGGGGCCGAATAGCCCTTTCCTGACAACTGACAACCAACAACTGACAACCAATGAATTACTTAGAAGCGTACACCGCCGACAGGTCTTTGGCAACCTGACGGATGGCACCAGTGGTGGTGTCATCCAGCTTGCCCGCCTTCAGGCCTTGCAGCACCTCGGGGTGGCGGGTGTTCATCACCTGCGTGAACTCCCGCTCGAACTCGCGCACCTTGTTTACCGGCACCTGGTCCAGCAAACCGTTGGTAGCGGCGTAAATGATGGCCACCTGGTCCTCTACCTTCTGGGGCGAGAACTGGGGCTGCTTCAGGATTTCCAGGTTACGACGGCCCCGCTCGATGGTGAGCTTGGTCGAAGCATCCAGGTCGGAGCCGAACTTGGCGAAGGCCTCCAGCTCACGGAACTGGGCCTGGTCCAGCTTCAGCGTACCAGCTACCTTCTTCATCGACTTGATCTGGGCGTTACCACCTACGCGCGATACCGAGATACCTACGTTAATGGCGGGGCGCACACCGGAGTTGAAGAGGTTGGTTTCCAGGAAGATCTGGCCGTCGGTAATCGAAATTACGTTGGTCGGGATGTAAGCCGAAACGTCACCAGCCTGGGTTTCAATGATGGGCAGAGCCGTCAGCGAACCACCACCTTTTACCAAGTGCTTGATGCTGGCGGGCAGGTCGTTCATGTCCTGAGCAATGGCGTCCGAAGCGTTGATCTTCGCGGCGCGCTCCAACAGGCGGCTGTGCAGGTAGAATACGTCACCGGGATACGCCTCACGTCCGGGAGGACGACGCAGCAACAGCGACACTTCACGATAAGCTACGGCCTGCTTGGAGAGGTCATCGTACACTACCAGGGCCGGACGGCCCGTATCACGGAAGAACTCGCCGATGGCAGCACCAGTGAAGGGCGCGAAGAACTGCATGGGAGCCGGATCGGAAGCCGAAGCCGACACTACCACGGTGTAGTCCATAGCACCACCTTTGGTCAGGGCATTTACTACCTGCGCAACGGTCGAGGCTTTCTGACCTACGGCTACGTAGATGCAGAAAACTGGCTCACCACGCTCGAAGAACTCGCGCTGGTTCAGGATGGCATCCAGGGCTACCGTCGACTTACCCGTCTGACGGTCACCAATGATGAGTTCCCGCTGGCCCCGGCCGATTGGAATCATGGCGTCAATAGCCTTGATACCCGTCTGCATGGGCTCAGCTACCGGCTGACGGTAGATTACACCAGGAGCCTTACGCTCCAAAGGCATATCGTAGGTGTCGCCCTGGATAGGGCCACGGCCGTCGATGGGCTGGCCCAGCGTGTTTACCACGCGGCCAATGATGCCTTCACCTACTTTAATAGATGCAATTTTATTGGTACGGCGCACGGTAGCACCTTCCCGGATTTCGGAGTAGTCGCCGAGCATTACGGCACCTACGTTGTCTTCTTCCAGGTTCAGCACCAGGGCCTGCAGGCCGTTTTCAAATTCGAGCAATTCCCCCGACTGGGCTTTGCCCAGACCGTAGATACGGGCTACACCGTCACCAACCTGCAGAACCGTACCTACCTCTTCGAGTTCGGCTTCGGTTTTGAAGTTGGAGAGTTGTTCCCGCAGAATGGCGGATACTTCATCCGGACGTACTTCTGCCATGGTGGGTTATACTAAAGAGTGGTAGGGGTTCTTTGAGAATTCGGTGCGCAGCTTGCGCAACCGGTAGCTTACCGAGTCATCAATCAGCTTGTCGCCGATGCGCAGCACGAAGCCGCCAATCAGCGCCGGATCAACTTTCTCGGTCAGGGTAACATCCTGCTGGCCGGTTTGCTGGCGTACCAGCTGAACGACTTGCAGGCGGGTAGGCGCATCCAGCGGAGCCGCCGTGGTTACCTCGGCTAGCTGCATGCCACGCAGTTGGTTGTACTGGCGCTGAAACTCGGTGCCAATAAACTCCAGTGCGCTTTCACGGTTCTTCTGCGTGATGATGGTGAAGAACTTGCTCGTGAGGTCCGATACCTTGCCGGTGAACACTGCGTTCAGAATAGCCAGTTTCTTATCGTGCTTCACAATAGGGTTGCGCAGCAACAAGCGCAGCTCACGGTTCTCGTCCAGCACTTTCGTGAACAAGTCCATGTCCTGCTTTACCTGCTCCAGCGTCCCGCGCTCCTCCGCCAAATCCAGCAACGACTTCGCGTAACGGGAGGCAACTCGTAGTTCAGACATTGATGTAGTTGTCAGTTGTTAGTTGTCAGTTGTCAGTTTTTAGCTGTTGGTGCCAGCGAATTACTGACAACTGACAACTGAAAACTGACAACCCCCAACGGACTAGTTCAATTTCACTTCTTGCAGATACGAGTCCACGAGTTGCTGCTGGGCGGGCTGGTCGGCCAACTCACGGCGCAGAATGCGCTCAGCAATATCAATGGAGAGCTTGGCGGCGGTGTTTTTCACCTCAGCCAGGGCCGAGTTTTTCTCGTTCTGGATGGCTTCGCGGGCCTGCATGATCATGCGGCTGCCTTCTTCCGTAGCCTTGTTTTTGGCCTGCTCAATGAGCTGGTTCGAAACGTCGGTGGCTTCCTTCAGAATACGGTCACGCTCCATGCGGGCTTCGGCCAGCAGTTTTTCGTTCCCGGCTTTCAGTTCCTGCATCTCCAGCTTGGCCTGGTCGGCCATGCGCAGAGCGCCTTCAATGGAGCTTTCCCGCTCTTTCAGCGAGGCCAGGATGGGCTTCCAGGCAAATGCACGCAACAGCAACAGAACGATGCCGAAGATGAAGATTTGCCAGAAAATAAGGCCTAATTCGGGCGTTACAATTGACATCTGGAAAACTAGTAGGTAGTGTGAGTGATAGGTGACCCTAACCGCTGCAACTGAGGCGGAAGTTCCGCCTGAACTGGTCAAGCAGTACGGTACCAGAAAAGCCAAGACAGCCCGCTACGCCGTGCGCTGAAGCGACGCGCGCAGCGGGCTGCTCTTGTACTATCTCAAACCCTACAGGTTGAACGAAATCAGCAGGCAGACTACTACCGCGAACAGAGCCAGACCTTCAATCAGGGCGGCTACGATCAGCATGGCAGTTTGGATTTTGCCCGAAGCCTCAGGCTGACGACCGATGGCCTCCATAGCCTGACCACCAATACGACCGATACCCAGACCGGCGCCCAGAGCAACCAGACCGGCACCGATAGCGGCACCAAATACAGCCAGACCAACGGAGTTAGCGAGTTGCAGCAACAGAGAAAGAAGCATAAAAAAATGGTTTGTGGGGAGTGAAAAACAAAAAAATCAAGGGGGTGGTGAAAGCTTAGTGCGCGTGAGCCGGCTCGGCACCATCACCGCCGCCCATCTGGTAGTCGGCGTCGTGGTGCTCTTCTACTGCGCCGCCAATGTACATGGCCGTCAACAGCGTGAAGATGTAGGCTTGCAGAATGGCTACCATCAGTTCCAGCACGTTAATAAACAGGCCGAAAGCAACAGAAACCGGGCTTACGTAAATGCTCTGGAAAATGAAGATGAGCGAGATAAAGCTCAGCGTTACAATGTGGCCGGCCGTGATGTTGGCGAACAAACGCACCATCAGGGAGAAGGGCTTTACCACGATGCCGATGAGTTCAACGGGAATCATGATGGGCAGCAGGGCCTTTGGTACGCCGGGCGTAGCGAAGATGTGGTGCCAGTAGTTCTTGTTGGAGCTGAACAGGGTGATGAGCAGCGTTAGCACGGCCAGGGTCAGCGTGACGGCAATGTTGCCGGTGAGGTTGGCGCCGCCGGGCATCAGGCCCAACAGGTTGTTGAACCAGATGAAGAAGAACACGGTGAGCAGGTAGGGCATATACCGCTCGTACTTCGGGCCGATGGACTTTTTGGCTACCTCGTCGCGGATGAACACGATGATGGGCTCGAAAAACGACTGAATGCCTTTGGGTGCACCGCTGCCGCGCTTGGCGTAGCCCCGGGCCACGGCCGTAAACACGATGAGCAGCAGAGCCGCGCTCAGCATCAGGGAGGCTACGTTCTTGGTGATGGAGAAGTCGTATATTTTGCTGCCATCTTCCGACACCAAATGCTCGTGCTCCAGCTTCATGCCCTCATACGCCTTGCCTTCGGCCAGCTGCGAGGACGAGAATACGCTCAGGCCGTGGGCCGGGCGGTAGGCAATTACGGGCAGGGGCAAAGTAAAATGCGTGCCGTGCTCCTCATTGCCCAGCGTGGCAAAGTGCCACTCGTGGGAATCACCGATGTGGTGCAGAATCATCTCCCCGGGGCTGAAGGCCTCCTTATCGGTGGCTTCTTCCGTGGTAGCTGTTGGTTCGTTAGCGTAGACAGAGAACGATAGGAAGCAGAAGAGTGCTAAAAGTAAGCGCTTCATTCAGAGGGGATTGGGGTGGGGTTCACAAAACCTTCATCTTGGATTTTCACCCGGTTTTGAAAACGGGCGCAAGTTACTCAGAACGCTCCACACTTCAAACCCGGCAAACAGAAAATACAGGAGAAAGAAGCTCCCGAGGAAGGCCCAGCGGCCGCTGCCCTCGTGCCGCCCGCCGGTAAAAAGGTACACCAGCACCAGCGTAAGGGACAAAAGCAACCGTGCAACCATGCTCCCCATATAGGCGACCATAAAGTTTTGCGCGTCGCTCTGCACGAGCTTGGCAATGACCCAGTAGGTGAGCAGCGTCAGCAGAAAGAAGAAGCCGAAGGTGTACAGCGTGAACGGATGCACGAAGCGCGGCCCGAACTGGCTGTACAGAGCGTACAGGATAAAGCCCAGCAGCAGGGAGAAGAGCAGATAGGGACGCAGGAAGGACTTCAAGGCAGAGTTGGATGAGTATGGCTGATGTAGCGGAGTAAGTGTGAGGCTTTCAACAGGTCGAAACCTAGAAGAAGCTCTCCATTATGGCTGTCTTTCACTATCTGACTGTCTTCACTGAGTTGACCAATGGTGAGTTCAGAAGGCTCCTCCTCTACGACATAAAGCTGGTCTGCAGGAATATCCCAGTAGAAATCCTGCGTAAGCGGTATATGCCCTTGCGGGCCATACTGTTGCTTCAGAGATTCTAAGGCGCGAGACAGAATCTGTTCCAGTTCCGCAATAGAAACTGTTGTCGGATAGCCATTCATGAGTCCTTCGACACGGAACGGATGACGTTATATAAGGCCGCAAACAGGCCCAGCAGCATCAGGCTCAGCGTAAACCACGGCGTTTTGTTCTGGAAATGCCCATCAAGCCAGTAGCCGGCCCAGGTGCTGAGGCCAATGGTAGCCAGCATTTGGGCCCCGATGCCGGAGTAACGGGCTACAGAGCGCATCCGGTCGGCGTTGTTTTCTGGATCGGGGCGGGGTGGTTGCGGGGTAGGCGAAGTCATGAGCAGACAAACCAAAGGCGGTAGGAACGACAAAATTACGTGGTAGCGGGTTAGCAACCGGCCCCAGCCCGTACTTGGATTACGGGTAGCTGGGAAACCTGTACTTTTACCTACGCTGCTTCGTTGGGGAAGTGCGCACCGCCGAACGATTTGGGCGCAGTGCTGCGTTTTCCGGTCAACATCTTTTCTGTCCTGAGCTTCTCTGCCGCTTTGACAACGATACCTTCTCTGCTTTTACGCGTACTTTCTGCCTCCTCGGCCACTGTGGTGCTGGCAGCTGGCATTGCCGGGTGTGCCTCGGAGCGCCCCTCACTAATCGGGCACGCGTACGATAACGTGGTAGCGCGCGACAACGCGTACTTTCTGGCGCGGGAGAAGCTGCGGGCCACCGAAATCACGCTGAACGCCGCCCGCCTCAACGACTACAACCGCGTCCTGCCCATCTTCCCTACCCTGGATGATGCCACCGTGGCCCGCGCCACGGCCGACATGGACGACATCATTAAGAAAGCCTCTCTGCCAGTGCAGCACCGCCCCGGCTCCGACTGGACGGATGACAGCTACCTGCTCATTGGCAAAGCGCGCTACTACAAGCGAGAGTTGGAGGACGCGGCTAAGACCTTTAAGTACGTAAATACCACCAGCAAGGACTCCAATACCCGCCACGAAGCGCTGATTTGGCTAATGCGCACGTTTGTGGCCCTGAAGGAGCTGGAAAATGCTGCCGCCGTGTCCGATTTGCTGGACAAGGAACAGGGCTCGGAGGCCAACGCCCGGGAGCTGTTTCTGACCCGGGCCGACTACTTCCTGCAAATAGGGGAACCGGCCCGCGCCATCGAGAACTTGGAAAAGGCTATTCCTTACATCGAGCCGAAGAACGAACAGTCACGTACCCGCTACATTCTGGCGCAGCTGTACCAAAACCAGGGTAATGACAAGCAGGCCTACGCCCAGCTCAACCAGATTCTGAAGAAGAACCCACCCTATGAGCTGGACTTCTACAGCAAGCTGATGCTGGGTCAGGTTTCGGACCTGAACCAGAACGACCGGACGCGGCTGGACAAGTACTTTGCCAAGCTGCTGAAGGACACGAAGAACAAAGAGTACCGCGACAAAATCTACTACGAGATGGCGCGGCTGGAATACCGGCAGCAACGCTACCCCGAGGCCCTGGCCCTGTTGCAGAAGTCGGCCCGCGTGCCCGCTACCAACCGGGCGCAGAAGTCGTACACTTATTTGCTGGACGGCCGCATCTATTACGAAAATCTGCAGAAATACCGCCTCGCCGCTGCCTATTACGACAGCACCGTGCAAAACCTGCCCCGGGAAGCGCCCGACTACGCTGCTACGGCTGAGCGGGCCGCTATTCTAAAGGATTTTGCGCAGCAGCTCACCGTCATCGAAACCCAGGACAGCCTGCAAACCCTGGCCCGCCTGGATACGGCTACCCTTCGCACCCGCCTGATAACCTACGCCCAGGCTGAGTTGGACCGGCAACGCAAAGCCGCCGAGCTGCTGGCAGCCCGGCAGGCCGTGGAAGCCCAGCGTGGCCAGGCTCAAACTGCCACCGGCCTTAGCAGCAGCCGCGACCTGCAGCCCAACGTGAGTGCAGAGGATTTTCTGGCCGGCAACACGGGGGCCAAATGGTACTTTGATAACCCCACGGCTCTGAGCACGGCTCGCAACGACTTTATTCGGCGCTGGGGCGACCGTCCGCTGCAGGACAACTGGCGGACGGTAAACCAGGCCAGCAACTCGGCAGTAACTACCCGTGGGGGCAATGTACCAGTTAGCATTGCCGGCAACAGCAATACCGTTGTGAATGGCACCGAACAGCCCGGCGCCTCCCTCGACCCAGCGGTGCAGTTACGTACTCTAGTAAGCTCTTACCGCCAAAACCTGCCGCTGACGAGTACTCAGCTGCTGCAATCAGACGCGCAGACGGAAGAGGCGCTATACGCGCTGGGCGGTATCTATAACCAACAGTTGAAAGAGCCGGCTCGCGCCGCCGAAACCTACGAGAAGCTACTTACCCGCTACCCCAAAGGCCCGCACACACCCGAAACCCTGTATATCCTGTACCTGCTGTACAAGGAGCAGAACGACACGGGCAAGGCCGAAGGTTATGCTGCCCGGCTCCGGGAGTCCTACCCCAACTCGTCCTACGCCCGTCTGGTAGCCGACCCTGAATACTTGCGCCGCACGTCGGTAGTTAACGCGCAGGTAGCCATCCTGGTCGATTCGGCCTTTACTTTTTACAAGAAGCAGGAGTTCAAAAAAACAGCGGCTGTGCTGGCCCGCACCCGCAAACAGTACCCGGAAAATGACCTGAATGATAAGGTTGATTTCCTGAACACGTTGCTAACCATCCGCACGCAGCCGCCCGTGGCAGCTAAAGCGGCGGTGGAAAAGTTCTATAAAGCTTACCCGGAAAGCCCCTTGGCCAACCAGGCTGTGGCCATGATAACCACGTACAAAAAGTACGACGAAGGCCAGATTACCGGCGCGCTGTTTTCTACCGACAAGCCCCCGATATCCGTATTCCGGCCCGGTGAAGTTGAAAACCGGATGCGTATCTACTACCAGGAAAATGAGTCGCCGGTGGTAGCTATGGCACAACCAAAAGCTTCACCTCCAGCATCCGCTCCGGTTAGTAGTACTCCTACTCCCGCATCCGTGGTGGGTACACCTTCAACCTCAACAGCTGCAGTGCCGGCCGATAGTGCTCCCGTAACTACTACAGCTCCTACCCAGCCGGCAACTGCTGAGCCAGTGGCTCCCCCAGCCCCCCCTACCCCCGAGGAAACTGCTAAAGCAGCCCGCATGGCGGCCGCGCAAGCCCGGGCCCGAGGAAAAAAGGTAGCGCCCGTGAAGGCCACAGTGCCCCCTGCTTCCTCTCCGGCTGTATCCGCTCCAGGAACTGCTGCTCAGCCTAGTACATCACCCCCCGTTTCCGCCACGCCCAGCTCAACTCCGGGCTCCACAACTGTTACGCAGCCAGCTTCGGCAACCGTAGCTCCGCCTGCTGTCCCTGCATCGCCCTTCAAAGCAAACCCAACGGCTTCGCATGCAGTAATTCTGGTATTCACCAAGGATGCCCCGGCTCTGAAGGATTTGCCGACCCAGCTCGGCACCTATAACGCGCGCTACTTTAAATCGAGCAGCCTGTTAGTGCGGCAGCAGACTCTGGGTGCTACGCAGGAACTGCTGATAATGGAGGCCCTACCCGGAGCCAAACTAGCTCAGAATTATGCGCTGAAGCTGCGCGGGCCCCAGTCGCCGATAAGCAAGCTACGCGGCGCGGGTTACCAAACGGTGATAATCAGTATTGATAATCTGCCAGTGCTGCTCCAAATGCAGAATCTGGAGGAGTATCAGCGCTTCTACCAGCAGACCTACCGTTAACTTTGTCGAAAAATCGGGCAGAGGCGTCAAGCACACTCTCTCCCGTATTCTTCGGTTTCACCTTTCAGCTCCCAATGGCTTACCCCGCCAAAAGCAAAGCTTCTTCCCGCAAACCAACTTCTTCCGGCCGTTTCACGGGCTGGGCCCGCAGCCTCTGGGTTCTTTTTGGGCTTGGTGTGGGCGGGATGATACTGTACGTATTGGCCGTAAGCGTCAATTTTCTGAATCTGTTCGGGCGCATGCCCAACCTGAAAACCCTGGAAAACCCGCGCAGTGAGCTGGCCTCCGAAATCTATTCGGCCGACAACGTGCTCATGGGCAAATATTTCCGGGAAAACCGCACGCCTACGGAGTATGAGGACCTGCCCCAGCACTTGGTAGATGCGCTGATTGCCACCGAGGATGCCCGCTTTGAGGAGCACTCCGGCATCGACCCCCGGGCCACGGGCCGAGTAGCGGCGGGCCTGCTCACGGGCGGCAGCGGCGGCGGGGGCTCTACGCTCACCCAGCAGCTGGCCAAAGTGCTGTTCCGCACCCGCGAGGATTTGAACGACGGTATTCTGAACGATGTGCCGGGCGTGCGTATGCTCGTCACCAAAACCAAGGAGTGGATTCTGGCCACCCGCCTGGAACGCAGCTACACCAAGCGCGAAATCCTGCGCATGTATTTGAACACCAACGACTACGGCTCCAACGCCTTTGGCATCAATACGGCGGCCAAAACCTTCTTCAGCAAAAAGCCCCGGGACCTCACGCGCCCGGAGTCGGCTACACTGGTGGGCGTGCTGAACGCGCCTTCCCGCTTCAGCCCCAAGTTCAACCCCCAGCGCTCCAAAGCCCGCCGCAACTGGGTGCTGCGCCAAATGACCAAGTACGGCTACATGGATGCCCAGCAGCTCCGCGCCGATACTCTCCAGCCCATTGTGCTGCGCTATAATGTAGAAAACCAGAACGAAGGTATTGCCCCCTATTTCCGGGTGGAAGTGAGTAAGATGCTTAAGCAGTGGGCTAAGGAAACCGACCACGACCTGTATGCCGACGGCCTGAAAATATACACCACCATCGACTCGCGCATGCAGAAGTACGCCGAGTCGGCGGTGGCGGAGCATATGAAACTGCAGCAGAAGTGGTTTGATCAGCAGTGGAAAGGGCAGCAACCCTGGCGCGACGAAAACGGCCGCATCATTCCTAACTTCTTGAGCACCTCCATTCAGCGCACCGAGCGGTACCGCTCCCTCAACACCCGTTTTGGTGGCAATAAGGACTCCATCAAGTACTATC
This sequence comes from Hymenobacter endophyticus, assembly GCF_032464715.1. Lineage (NCBI taxonomy): Bacteria > Pseudomonadati > Bacteroidota > Cytophagia > Cytophagales > Hymenobacteraceae > Hymenobacter > Hymenobacter endophyticus. The sequence goes on from NZ_JAWDJT010000006.1 coordinate 193,916, forward strand.
TCAACAAGAAGTACAAGATGAAGGTATTCACCTGGAACGGGGGTGAGAAAGAGGTGACTATGTCGCCGATGGACTCCCTGGCCTACTACAAGCGCCTGCTGCACTCCGGCTTTATGGCCATGAACCCCCTGAATGGGCAGGTGAAGGCCTGGGTGGGCGGCATCAATTTTAAATACATCAAGTACGACCACGTAAAGCAGGGCAAGCGGCAGCCAGGCTCTACCTTCAAGCCCTTCGTATACGTAGCTGCCATCGACCAGGGATACTCGCCCTGCTACCAGCGCCCCGACGTGGCCACCACCTTCCCCGCCGAGCGGGGGCGCCCAGCCTACACGCCCCGCAACTTTGAGGGCAGCTACTCGGGCCGCACGTTCACGCTCCGTCAGGCCCTGGCCCGCTCCATGAACTCCATTACGGCCTGGCTGGTCAAGAAACTAGGCCCCGAAACGGTGGTAAGCTACGCCAAGCGTCTGGGCATTACCTCGCCTATTGAAGCGGTACCGGCCGTAGGTTTCGGCTCCTCCGACGTGAGCATTTATGAGTTGGCCGGCGCATACAGCACCTTTGTTAACAAAGGCATCTGGACAGCTCCGATGATGGTCACGCGCATTGAGGACAAGAATGGCAACGTGCTGCGCGAATTTGTACCCCAGACCCGTGAGGCGCTAAGCGAGGAAACTGCTTACCTGATGACCTACATGTTGCGCGGCGCTACTGAGGAACAGGGCGGTACCAGCATCATTCTGAAAGGCGGCTTCAAGTTTCCGTACGAGATGGGCGCCAAAACCGGCACCACCAGCAACTACTCCGACGGCTGGTTTATGGGCCTCACCCCCGATCTGGTGTGCGGCACTTGGGTGGGCGGCGAAGACCGGAGCATCCACTTCCGCACGGGCGCTTACGGGCAGGGCTCCCGCCTGGCGCTGCCGCTCTACGGCATCTTCATGAAGAAAGTGTACGCCGATAAGAGCATCGACATCAACAAAGGCGCTTTCCCCAAGCCCGCGCAGCCGCTCAGCATTGAAATCGACTGCTCCCGCTACTACAACGGTTCCGGCCAGCGCGACACGATTCCCTACGAGCAGAAGCTTAACCAGGTGGAGCTGGAAGACTTGAACGAGGAGGATATTTAATCCCGGATGTTGCAGATAAACGGATGAGGCAGATGAGGGCGGCGCAGCATATTATTCCTCATATGTCTGGAATGCGGCCCCATTGCTGACACTGATTTTTCGCTGAATCCACTGATTTTTACGCAAGGTGGCCGGGACGTCCCGGCCACCTTTTTTGTTATAGTTACAGTACTGCATAGGCCAGCCGAACCTTCGCCCCAAGCCCCTGCGTACTTTCACGAAACCCGTCAGCTCCAGCCCTGCCCACCAGCACGAATCTGCGGCATCAGCGGCTTCATCTGCAACATCTGTGATTTTATGGCCGCCCGTCCCGAACTACAAGACCAAATCCGCCAGCTACCCCACCGCCCGGGCGTGTACAAGTACTTCGGGGAGGAGGAAACCATTATTTACGTGGGCAAGGCCATTGACCTGCGCAAGCGCGTGAGCAGCTACTTCACCAAGCAGGACCACAACAAGAAAACCCAGCAACTGGTCAAGAACATCCGCCGCATCGAGTTTACCATCGTGGACTCCGAATCGGATGCATTTCTGCTGGAAAACAACCTGATTAAGCAGCACCAGCCCAAATACAACATCCTGCTCAAGGACGGCAAGACCTACCCCTACCTGCTGCTTACCAATGAGCGTTTTCCCCGCCTGATTCCTACCCGCAACAAGATTCCGGGCCAGGGCCACTATTACGGCCCCTACGCCAACGTAACGGGCATGAACCTGCTGCTGGAGCTGATCCGGGCACTATATCCGCTGCGCACCTGCACCTACAACCTCTCGCCCCAGAACATCGAGGCCGGCAAGTTCAAGGTGTGCCTGGAGTATCACCTGGGCAACTGCAAAGGCCCCTGCGAAGGCCACCAAGACGAGGAAACCTACAACCAATATATCCAGCAGATCCGGCAGATTCTCAACGGAGACCTGCGCCTACCTAAGCAGTATTTCCGGGAGCGGATGACGCAGGCAGCCCAGGAGCAGCAGTACGAGCTGGCCCACCAGTTCAAGCTTAAGCTGGACAAGCTGGACGAGTTCCAGGCCAAGAGCACCATCGTCAATGCCAACCTCACCAACATTGACGTGTTCAGCATTGCCTCTAATGAGAAGTCGGGCTTTATCAGCTACCTCAAGGTGATGAACGGCAGTATTGTCCTCACGCAGTCGGTGGAGGTGCAGAAGAAGCTGGATGAGCCCGACGACGAAATCCTGGCCCCCCTCATCATGCAGATGCGGCAGGAGTTTGCGAGTGAATCCCGGGAAATCCTGACCAATGTGCCCGTGCCTAACCTGCCCCTGCCCGGCGTCAGCATTACCCAGCCTCAGATTGGGGACAAGCGTAAGCTTATTGAGTTGGGTCTGAAAAATGTGCTGTACCTGCGTAAGGAAAAGGAAAGCATGAACGACCGGAGCAAGGACCTGAACGAGGTGCGCATCATGGAAACCATGAAGAAGGATTTGCGCCTCACGGAACTGCCCAAGCACATTGAGTGCTTCGATAACTCCAACTTCCAAGGCGACAATCCGGTGTCGGCCATGGTATGTTTCCGCAATGCGAAGCCCAGCAAAAAGGATTACCGCCACTACCACATCAAAACCGTGGTTGGCCCCAACGACTTCGACTCGATGTACGAAGTAGTCACGCGCCGCTACCGCCGCCTCGTGGACGAAGGTGCCAGCCTCCCTCAGCTTGTTATCGTGGATGGTGGCAAAGGCCAGCTCAGCATGGCCGTGAAGGCTTTGAAAGACCTCAACCTCTGGGGACAGATTCCGGTCATTGGCATTGCTAAGCGCCTGGAGGAAATCTACGTACCCAACGACCCGCTACCGCTCTACATCGACAAGAAAAGCGAAACGCTCCGCCTTATCCAGCGCATGCGCGACGAGGTGCACCGCTTCGGTATTACCTTCCACCGCTCCCGCCGCGACGCTGCAACGCTCAAAACTGAGTTAACCGAAGTGAAGGGCCTAGGTCCTGTTACGGCCGACAAGCTCTTGACCAAGTTCAAGTCGGTCAAAAAAATAAAGGAGTTAACGGAGGCGGAGCTTATTACCGAAGTCGGCAAGGCCAAAGCGCGCATTTTACTGGACTATTTCAGTCAACAAGAAGCTATATAACGGTATTACGCACGCATAACGCAAAAGAGCCCCCTTCTTACTGTGGGGGCTCTTTTTCATGTAAAAGCTGAATCTGTGGATTTAGAAAGACCACAGATTGTACTCGTACTCAATCAAGTCTGCGGCTGCTTGCTGCGAGGCTAGAATACCTTGCTGCTGGCCACCGTAAATTTCATCAAGGCGAGAATCATTAGGGTTCGACACCTTCACGATGTAGGAGTTGAACAGCCACAGTTCGAAGGCATCTGCCAGGTTCTTGTGCTGAGCATCGTTTTGAGGGTTAAACCAAATGGCTTTATCTGGATTAGCCCGGAACACCCGCACTAAGTCGCTGTATTTGAAGAAGCCTATTGGTTTTTCGATGCCCGATGTATTGGAAGATAAGGTAGAAGGCAACAACAACCCGATAGACTTGATGTCGTGATACATTCTCGACCGTTTCTTGTCGAAGATCATATCCTCCTTAATTTCCATTTGATACAGGTCCTTAGGACGAACCTCATAGCTCATCGGAGCAGCCGGCGCAGCTTTGGCAGTAGACTTAGCACCTTTCTTCTTGGGCGCACCCCAATCATCACCGGTGTCTTCCGTGAAGCCTGCAGCACGCTCTTCATCACTCAAACCTGCACTGGCTTCAGCAATGGACATATTGCTAAGCATTTCCTTGGAGGAAATTGTGGAGGTCAGCGAGTCATTACGATACGCTTGCAGTTCGCCACGGCGTACGGCCTCAATGATTACGCGGCTAATTTCCTTGCCTTCTGCAAACATGGGCTTATTCTGCTTCTCGCGCAGATCAACCGCCCGCCAAATCGTCTTCCGGAACATGATATCCGAATTCGGAATTGGACGGTACGAGCCATTGCTGCTCGCGGTGGTAGCTTGTTCCTGAGCCGAGGCTGCCACCGACAGCGTCAGGCCGGCCGTCAGAGCGGCGAAGGAGAGGAATTTGTTCATACCTGAGTAATCAAAAAAGCGCAACAGATAGTTCAGAGCCTCTAACGCTTACAGCAGCGGAATATTGAACTGCTTGGAAACATTTACGTCCTCCACGTTGCCTTGGAAGTTCTGGCGCTGTACACCTTTCACTTCAACATACAAACGGTCACCTTCACGAGCCGAGTTTACAACATCGGTCAGGTCAGCATTAGGACCGTTGATGGTGCGCGTAGGAATAGCAGGACGCTTACCGCGTACCAGCGTAATCTGGTAGCTCGATACCCGGAAACGGGCATCCTCTGGCAGGAAGCTGGCAAAGCTGGCATCTGGTACAGCTTTCAGATTCATGTTCCGAACTGCTGTGATGGGAGTACCTTGCTTCTCGTTAGCCGGACGGCCACCAACCCAGCACTGAATGTCGGGCTTGGGAATCTGACGAACCTGGAATACCTGTGAGCCGATGGCGTTACCGTTGCTGCTCACGTTCAACGTTACCTCGCGGGAGTTAGGCACTAGCGTTACTTCACCCTTGGCCGAGCCTTTGATGGTAGAAGCACCGGAAGCGGAGAAGCTAGGGTCATACTGGGCACCCAGTGCGGGCACCTGCACGCTCAGCTTGTTGCCGCACTTGAAGTACAGCGCCTGCACCGAAGCCGACTGAATCTGCATTACCGGTTTGGTAATGGTGTACGGCGTCTTAACAGTGAACAATGTGTCACGACCGTTCTGCTTAAAGCGGATGGTACCAGTCCAAGACGCTTTAGCGTTACCAGCCTGGTCGAAACCACCTGGTTTTGCCGTAAACTCAATTTTGCCTTTACCGGTAGCTGGATCCACTCGGAGCGGTGAACCGTTGAGCGTCATAGTGGGGTTCAGGCCTGAAGCCGAAGCAGTCAGGAACAGTTCTGCTTTGTATTTAGTACCAGCAGCTACCGTGTTCGACTCAGCGCTAGCGAAAGCGCCAATTTTGTCAAATACGATATTCGAGGCACCAACCTGCTGAGCCAGCCGGTTCAACGCATCTGACTCATACTTCAGTACTTCCGTTTCTTTCTGGGAAAGAACTGCCAGAGCAGCAGCAACCGGGGTTTGCTCAAAGTTCAATTGAGCAAAGTCTTTGGTTTTCTGTTCAGCCGTTACAGCTGGGTCCTCCTTAGCATCCAGTGCCAGTTTTGGAACGGTTACACCGGGCACCAAGGTCTGCAGATCAGTTGCGTACTGGTTGAGGTCGTTCTGCAACTTGTAGCCCAAACCTTTCTTGTTGCCGGCGCTACCCAGCATCAGGTTGGCAACTGCTTCGGTAGCTTCCAGATTCTCGAATTTCTCCGGGGTATTCTTGGAAGCCTTCATCAGCTGGTCGCGCATGTCGCGCAAAGAGCTAACCATTTGGGCTGTCCGCTCCCGCACTTTCTGACTAGCAGCCAGTACTGCACGGTCCCGAGCTTGGTTGCGGTTATCGGCTACCGCCTTCTCAATGCCTTTTACAGCATCCTGATTGCTTTTATCCGTTTTCTGGTTCACTCCAAACAGAGCGTCATCCAGGAATTTAAACTTCAGCAATATTGCTGAATTCACGTTTAGAGCCAGAAGAGCAGTCAGTACCAAGTACATCATGCCAATCATCTTCTGCCGTGGAGTTTCCTTACCTCCCGCCATCGTATCTGCCTATTCTAGTACTAGTGGAACTTATATCTGAAACGTTATGCAGTGCGGCTACCTTAGTTGGTAGCGCGCATAGCGTTCAGCATGTTACCGTACACACGGTTCAGCGAGCTGAGGTTGGTGGTCAGGCCTGTTACTTCCTGCTTGAACTGCTCAGTTTCTTTACCGGCTTCCGTCAGGTTTTCCATGGCTTGCGCCAGTGTTCCATAAAACTTGTTCATGGATTTCAGGTGCGTGTTAGCGTCCTGTAGCTCCATTTCGTACACAGCATTCAGTGCGCCCAGGTTCTTGGTTACATTTTGCACCTGCACATGGTACTCACGGGCATCGTTGGTAGCATCAGCCATAGCCGTCATGGCAGTAGCAGTATTGGAGTAAGCCTCGTTGATGCGCTCCAGGGACTGGGCGGCAGTGCGCACTTTGGTAGTGTACTCATCCGTGGCGCTGGTAGCATCGCCGAGCGTAGAGAGTTGCTGCGTAGTGGTGCTCAAACGATTCAAACCTTGGCCCAGCGAGGCAATGGCTTCGGGCGTTACGTTTGCATCTTTCAGCATGTCGTCCAGCTTACGGGTCAAGCCAGTACCCGTGCCTTGCTCAACAAACTTATTGCTATTGGTGGAAGGGTCATAACCTTCGCTCAACTCTGGATATACCAGAGACCAGTCAACATCCTTGGGATTAGGCTGGAATGCGCTCAGGAAGAAAATTACGGCTTCCGTACCAAGACCGATGATGAGCATCAAGTCAGCACCTGGTAAGTGAAGTATTTTGAACAACGCTCCGATAATTACGACTGCCGCGCCGATGCCGTAAATTTTCGGCATTACCGAATCAAAGAAGAAGTTACCGCCTTTAGCTGCCATGTGAATGGGTATTGAAAGAGAAGTTTGTTGAGGTAATGTTTTTTTAAGAACGCGGAAGAGTTGTGCGGGTAGTATCTAAGTAGGCAGCCAAGGTTGGCTACTAGTTCATGCTTTCGTTTGTACCCATGCCAATCTGAATCATGGCAGTGCGGAAACCGATATAAGAGCGGGCAGAATCTTGATATTCAAAATTGCGAGTACCCGTTTCGAGGAAGTATGCAATGTCCTTCCAAGAACCACCACGCACCACTTTGCGGGGCTCGTTATCATCGGGGTTGGTAGGGTTCATATCCCACACCACTGGCACCGAAGCTTCCATATAGGCATCGTCGCACCACTCAGCTACGTTGCCCGACATATCATACAGGCCGAAGTCGTTGGGGAAGAAAGCGCCAACTGGTGAAGTGTAAGCATAACCATCCGAAGCGTAGTCACCGCGGCCGGGCTTGAAGTTAGCCAGCATGCAACCTTTGGAATTGCGCAAGTAAGGACCACCCCAAGGGTAGGTGGCCAAGTCGCGGCCGCCGCGAGCAGCGTACTCCCATTCAGCCTCGGAGGGCAAACGGAAGTTGGGCGTAGGAGCTAAGCCAGCTTCAGCGTTGGCGGCATTCTTGTTTTTGGTGCGCCAGTTGCAGAAATATTTAGCAGCAAACCAGTCTACTCCTACTACTGGGTAATCGTCGAAGGCTGGGTGAGTATAGTAATACTCCATGAGAGGGTCCCCCATGTGGTAGGTGAAGTCGCGCACCCATACCGTCGTATCAGGGTAGAGTTCCGTCATTACATACTCCTCGCCCAACACGTCAATTGAATCCTGCCGAATGGCATTCATGAACTGACGGTATTCGTTATTGGTGATTTCCGTTTCATCCATGTAGAAGCCGGCAATAGTCACCTGCTTGTTCATGTTAACCATAGAAGCCGAGATATCCTGGTCGGTCTGGCCCATGTGGAACGTTCCACCGGGGCAAGGCACCATGCCGAACGGTACCTCCTGGGGGTTAAATTCCGGACGGTCCTCTGCCCCAACCAGATCACCTTGCGGTCCTTGGCCAAAACCACAGCCCCCCAAAATAAGCGTCGAAAAAGCGACGAGAGGCAATAAGAGAAACTTGTTCATGTGAGAAAGAAAAAGACGGTCGAGGCGGCGATATCCAAAGATTACAATTTTTCGAGCTGGCAAAGCTAACGAATGATACGTTCGTACGCAAGCCTATCGCTCAATGCATTCCATTTGTCTGCGAACTAACCTTACGGCCAGTTAAACAATGGTTAGCAGGGAGTTAAACTATGTTTTGCAATGGGGTGAGGACAGCAAGAGTACAACAAAGGTTCCTAATACCGAAAGTCGTCTTTCTAGAAGCTGTAACGTGGTGTGCGGACTGCTGGGCGGACTGTTAGTCCAGGCTTCGGCAGACGATAAGAGAGCATAATTTCGAATGAGCTTAGCGCCCTCGCATCCTGGTTAAATGCAATCAGGTCGTAAGCCAATCCCACTCGCATGGCATTGTCTTTAGCAAAACTCAGGCCACCTAAAGCAGTAAATGACTCATCATAGCGGTAACCAATACCTCCCCAGAAACGGTCATTGAACGTTGCCCGAACGCCAGCCTCATAGGAGTTATTCTTAAAGGAAAACTTATTGTCGTCTCCGAACTTACCGGGAAGCACCATCTTCATCAGTACCGTAGGGGTAACTACAACGGAGGAAGAGGCTTCAATATTACACCCGGCCGTGAGGTATGCGTGGTTTTCGTTGATGTACTCGGCAGTTTTTCCACCTGCTACGGCGCTATTAAACTTGTAGTCCGAACGCAACAGATTGTTCACGCTCAGACCAGCATATAGCTTTTCTGATTCGTACCAAGCTCCTACTCCCAAATCAATTTTGCGGTCCGCCCCCTCTTGTGGTACTTTAATATCTCCTTGGTCAACCGGACGATAGGTTCCTTGGTAGATATTGTTGAATACTCCTTGTACCCCGATACCTAGTCTACCTTCCCCTATTTTTATATGCTTGGAATAGGACAGTTGCGCATTGGTAGTAGTAAGCTGCGCAATCTTGTCTCTGTAGACACCAATTCCCAGTCCTCCTCCAATTGCCGCTACAGGCAAAGAGGCTGTTAGAGAATAGGTTTGAGGAGACCCGCCCGCGTCGAAGGTGGCATCGTAGCCAAAATACTGGGAGCGGCCCAGCGCTGTGATTTCGCCTTGCCCTTTAATACCCGCATACGCCGGGTTCAGATACATCCCATTGAAGCCGTAGTGACTGAATTGGGGCTGTTGCTGCGCCAGCGCGTAAGTTGAGAGAGAAGAGAAGAAAAGGATAGATAGTATTCTCTTCATATTGGGGCCTGTTTACGGCTGATTACGCAGGTAAAAGAAAAAGGTGGCGTGCTACAAAAGCGCCTCGAATAGCCACTTGTAACTAATATACTGAAAAGACAGGAGGAAACAGAAATCTGTTTCCTCCTGCCAGCTAATACACGATAATTATTTTCCTTTTTTTTCTTTCGCCAGTTCAGTTCCGTGATGTAAGCGGATGTACGCTTCGATGGCTCCGGTCATGGACGGGGCGTTAGGCTGTGGGGCCTCGATATCGAGTTCCAGCCCGGCATCCAACACCGCTTTAGCAGTAGTGGGGCCAAAGGCAGCAATGCGAGTTCCGTTCTGCTCAAAACCAGGAAAGTTGACGAACAGGGAGCTAATGCCGGAAGGACTAAAGAAGGCAATGCAGTCGTACTTTACGTCCGACAAATCCGACAGGTCGCTGGCCACCGTGCGGTAGATAACCGCCTCTGTGAACTTGAAGCTATTGGCCCGCATAAACTCCGGAATATCATCCTTGCGGATGTCGGAGCACGGATACAGGAACTTCTCGCCCTTGTGCTTCTTGATTACCTCAAACAGATCCGCGGCAGTACGCTGCCCTACAAATAGCTTGCGCTTGCGGAGCACGATATACTTTTGCAGGTAATTGGCAGTCTGCTCCGAGATGCAGAAATATTTCATCTCGGCGGGCATCTCAATCTTAGCTTCCTGACAGATGCGGAAGAAATGGTCAACAGCATTGCGGCTGGTGAAGATAACAGCCGTGTGCTCCGGAATATTGACTTTCTCCTTGCGGAAGTCCTTGTAGGATACGGGCTGAACCTCGATAAATTCCCGGAAGTCTACCTTGATACCATACTTGTCCGCAATGGAAAAGTAGGGCGACACATCGTTGGTGGGTTTAGGCTGGGTGACCAGGATGCTGGAGATACGCTTGGCGTGACGGCCCGTCCCCGGTTGGTCTTTGCTCTCGGCCATAGTAAGAAGTGGGTAAGTCTAAGGCAATAAGGGGGCGTTGCAGGTGCCGCCGGCGAAGCCGGCAGGGATGTACTAGTAGGTAAAAACGATCAGCTTGAGCAGAATGATCAAGGGAATCACTTCCGTGGCGCAAAGGTACGAAAACAAATGCAGATTCAGTAAGGAGGTTTTACGATGCAGCGTGCGCCCTACCCGGAGTACTGTCCCAATCAACAGCAAGGAAACCACGCCGTTGGATACCCACAGTACTGTTTCAGGCAGCCGCTGATTCAGGCCCAGATAGAGCAGCATTACGACCGGTAAAAAGAGGCCCATGAAGAGGATGGTGCGGATGAATTCACGGTATTGAATAGTGACTAGTTCTGTCACGTCAAAAATGTACCCCATCAACTCCAGGAACAGGTACTTACCCAGCACGAAGCCCGCTACCAGCACGGTATAGAGCAATACCCGCACTACTATAGCCGACTCCGCCACATCAAACAGGGCTCGCAGGATAACAATACTTTGAATATTAGTATGTATGGCTACCAGCAGAAGCGCGAAGGAGAGCGAAAACAGCAGAACAAGCACCAGATTAAGCCAAGTGAGGGTTGGCTTTACGAGAAAATCCTGGTCGGTAGCGGCTTTACCCCACAGGCCATCCAACTGGTAAATCCGGGCAAAGCTGGGCTGGTAGGTGGCGCGCAGGCCACCATAACACAAACCAATCAGTAGCAGGAAAGCGACAAACACATTCTGGCCCTGGTGCCCACGCGGACGTGGTTGTGCAGCCAGGGGAGCCGTACTAGGTTGGCCCGCCTTAGCAGGTGTTACTAGCGGAACTGTATTGGTAAAAGAGGCCAGGTTTGGCACGGCATCAGGCTGCCATACACAGAGCAAGTGAGAACCAGGCTGGCTGCCAGGCGGCAGAAGAGCCGCCAAGTCTATGGTATAGGAAGCTGGCGTACGGGCGCTAAACACCAAACGGTTGTCCAGAAACAGGCTCAATCTTTCGCGGGCGGTGAAGCTGATGCGCAAGGGCTTACCCGGCCGAATTGAAAGCCACTGGTAATACGCGTGAACCGGCGCGTGGTAATCGGGCAGATATAGCACGAGGCGGTTGCGGGACTCGTTAAATATTAGCCAGTCGGCGGTGAGGCCGGCCCGTGGAGCGGGTGCCAGTGGCCGGTACTCTGCTGCGTAGGCAGCCTGAGCCAGGGGCAACCCCAACAGTAGTAACCACAGACCCCATATCCAGAAACGCCAGGTGTTCAGCACCGTTGTAAGGAAATACGCTTACGAGGCCACCCGCTGCCGCTCAGCCCGACTGTGGTACACACCCAAGAAAACACTCAGAAGCAGCGAGAAGGCGATGAGCGTAGCAATCAACCAGGTATTGCCGAGGTAGGAAAAGTTAATAACGAAGAGAATGACGACGATATTGAGCAGCCCCAGGAGGATAACCGTGCCAATCTGTTGGAAACCCATGGCCAGAATGCGGTGATGCACATGGTTTTTGTCGGGGGAGAATGGTGAACGGCCCGCCATCATCCGGACGATGAATACCCGCAACGTGTCGAACAAGGGCACAAATAGAATACCTACAGCTACTGAAGGGGCTGAGGAGGCGAATGGCTGGCCTGGCACTTTCAGCCCCATCTCAATGAATTGGATGGTGAGAATGGACACGATAAAGCCGCAAACCAAGGAGCCGGTGTCGCCCATGAAGATGGTGGCTTTATGGAAGTTATAGCGCAGAAAGCCGAGCAGGCCACCAATTACGCACACCGCTACAAACACGTAGTTCTGAAAATCGGGGCCGCCGTAGCGGTAGAAGTAATAGCCAAAGGTGCTGCAGATAATGAGCACAATGCTACCGGCCAACCCATCTAGCCCATCAATGAGGTTGATGGCATTGGTGATGCCCACGATGGCGAAGAAAGTGAAGGCGTAGCTGATGCCAATGGGCAACTCCTGAATACCCAGAATGCCTTGGAAGCTAGTAATACGCACATCGGCCATGATCATCACCACCCCGGTAGCCAAAAGCTGGCCCACAAACTTCTTGGCAACGGAAATACTAACCAAGTCATCCTTCAAGCCCACGAAGAACAGCACGATACAGCCGGCCAGTAGCTCCTGCACGCCATTTTGCAGCGGAGCGAAAATGGTAAGCGCCGACATGAACCCGGCAAAAACGGCCACTCCGCCCAGGCGCGGCGTCAGCGACTCGTGCACGGTACGCGCGTTAGGCGTATCGAGCATGTTTTTCAGGTGGGCTACGTAAATAATGGACGGGACGGCAAACAGTGCTACCAGAAACGCCCATAAGGAGGACAGGCCCAACTGAATTTCGAGTGTACTCATTGCGGAGTCGGCTGTTGTGAAAACGCGCCTCAGCTTAAATCTAAGCAAGCGAGGCACAAAGATAACTACTTAGTTGTGCAGGATACCAGGTTGACCAAGCAGGAGAACAATGGGTGTCAGATTTTCGGCTACAATGGAATCCGGCACGAAGATGAATTTCTTGTCGAACACCTGTTTATCCACGTAGTAGCTCACCCAATACTGATTATTGAGGTGAAACAGAGCCGGATCAATGGGCTCAATGGGTACGGCCGCGCAGGGTTGAACTTCCGGCAGCACGTGGCGCAGGGTGGATGTGCGGATGGCTTCCCCCTCGGCATTGGTACCGTAGCCGTTGGAGCTGACGATGACGTTTTCCAGGGGGAAGTCGTTGTCATTGATCAGGTAGACCAACCAGCCGGGCTGGCCTTCGGTCGTGGCTACTGTGTCGTCGGGCACAATGGCCACCATAACGCCCGTTACCGGGTCAAAGTCAATGTCTTTTTTCATGCAACTTGGTACGCTATACAAACTCAGCGCCAAATAATTGGGCAAGGTGGGGCAATAGTCGTTCCTGCACCTCCGTTACGGGCACCGGCCGGCCCAGCTCAGCCTGCAGGGAGGTAACAGCTTTATCGGTGATACCGCAGGGCACAATGTGACCGAAGTACGAGAGGTCGGTGTTTACATTGAGGGCGAAGCCGTGCATGGTAACCCAGCGGCTGCACTTCACGCCTATTGCGCAGATTTTGCGCGGATTGGGGGCGCCCTCTTCAAAATCAATCCAGACGCCGGTAAGCCCGGCTATCCGGCCAGCTGGCACACCGTAGTCGGCCAGAGTCAGAATAACGGCCTCTTCCAGCAGACGCAGATAGCGGTGAATGTCGGTGAAGAAGTTGTCGAGGTCGAAGATGGGGTAGCCCACCAGCTGGCCGGGGCCGTGGTAGGTGATGTCGCCCCCCCGGTTGATGCGGTGGAAAGTGGCATCGTGGGCAAGCAGGCTGGCCTCATCCAGCAGCAGATGTTCGGGCTTGCCGCTTTTGCCCAGCGTGTACACGTGCGGATGCTCGCACAGCAGCAGGTAGTTGCTGGTTAGCTCGGGCGTTTGGCCAGCAGCCTGGGCGTCACGGTTACGGGTTTTTACCGTCAGTGTATCCGCCAGCAGTTGCTCCTGCAACTCCCAGGTAGGCTGATAGGCTACCGCTCCCAGCCGCTGCACCGTTACGCGCCGGTTCTGACCGGGAGAAGGAACCCCAGCGGCCCGCTCGGGGCCCTGGCTAGCAGCTACTGGCGTTACGCAGGCAGAATACGTGTTCATATCAACAGAAAAAGAGAAGGCCACCACACGGAAACGCGCAAAGGTACTAGATTTAGCACCAGCAGAGTGCTGCGGTGAGTGTCTGCCTTGTATCCTTATTTTCTCCGATGGTAACTGCGCATCAACTCGGACAGGACGGCGAAGAAGCGGCCTTGCAGCACTTGTTGGTTCTTGGTTATGAATTGGTGCAGCGCAATTACCGCCACCGCCGGGCGGAGGTAGACCTGATTGTGCGGCGGGGCAGTCGGCTGTTGGTATTCGTGGAAGTGAAGGCGCGCTCCTCCGCACACTATGGTTACCCCGAGGAATTTGTCACGGAGCGCAAACGTCAGCTGTTCCGGTTGGCAGCTGAGCAAGTACAGGAAGAGCTACACTGGTCCGGCGACATACGATTCGATATCATTGCTCTCTCCCCCACCGCCACCGGCCTGCGCCTGGAGCATTTTGAGGACGCGTTTTGGTAAGCGGTGATTTAGTGAGTTTGATATTCTTTGTGCAAAGTCGGCGCAAGCAAAAAGAACGTCAAACTCACTAAATCACTATTTCACTAAATCACCTCCTGCCGGGGCGGGCGGTGTCGGGTTTGTCGCGGTTGTCGAGTTTGTCTTTTTCGTAAATGAGCACCCCGTTGCGGTTGTATTCCTTTACCAGTACTGGCTCGGTTACTTCCGGCTCATACCCCGATTCGCCGTATTGGTACTGGTAGCGCAGGCGGTTCCGGGTGTTGCGAAAACCCCAGTATCGGTCCCAGTTGCCCACGCGCTTGCCGTTTTCAAACTGGCCCGACCATTCCAGCTGCCCGTTTTCGTTGTAGCGCACGTAGTCGCCTTCCAGCTTGCCGTTGAGATAGGGCACTACTTCTTTTACCTGCTTCTGGCTTGCATCATAGTACGTGATGTTAGCGTCACGCGGGAAGCCCATTTCGTAGTGCGTTTTGGTGAGCAGGGTATTGTCGCGGGTGAGCCGCTCCCAGCGCAGGTGGCGGGTACCGAAGGCGAAATAGCCAGTTTCAATGACCTTGCCGCCCTGCAGCATTTTGTAGGGCCCGTGCAGCACCTTATCCGTTGAGGCATTCAGCTCAGTACTGGCTTTGAATATTTTGCGCTTGCGGGGATTGAAGTAGTAGCGGGCCGGGGCAAATGGGTTGGGCTGCTGGAAGGTGCGCAGGTAATAAAAGATTTCCACCTTCTGATTTTTCCCCTTGGGGCCCGATTTCGCATAGCCCTTCTTGATTCGTTCCCCCAGGAAGATATTCTTCTTCTTTTTAGGCTTGCGTTGCGCAGCCTTTTCCTTGTCCTTGGCGGCGCGCTCTTGTTCCTTGGTCATGCTTACGCGCTTGGCCACCAAGGAAGGGGCACTGGCGGTATCGGCCGCCGTAGTCAGCGTATCGGCAGCGGCCAGGGTTATGGGCGCATCGGGGCGGCTGTTGAAGGAAACGGTTTTGTGCGAGCAGGCCGCAACCAGCCACAACCCCGGCACAAGAAGAAACAAACGCAACGGACGCATCAAAGTATCAGGCAGGATTTGCAGCAACGAACGTAAATATAAAGGGATTTGGTGCCCACGATAGAGTGACTGAGCCGGCTGAAGACGAGAGTTAGCTACTGAGATACTCGCTCAGGAGGTTTCGGCTTCCTAAAACCTGAGCGAGTGGCTTAGCATGAAGCAACGCTCACCTTGCAATTTCCACAAAAGCAAAGCGCCGACCCTGTCACTGGTCGGCGCTTTGTACCATTTTAAACTTTTAAGACTTTCTACTACTACTCAGCAGCCAGCAAGTCAGCGCTACGTTTCACGAAGGCAGTTAGAGCCTCCCCTTTCAGCATACCCTGGGCCAGCAACGCGAGGTCGAAGGCCTGGCGGGCCAGCTTGCTGCCGGCTTCGCCCTCGGCATTCAGCACGCGCTGGGCTACGGGGTGGTTGGCATTTACGCTCACCGTGTAGCTGTCGGGCAGGCTGCCGAACATCTGCATACCACCGCCGCCACCGGCCCGCTGCATATCCTTCATGCGGCGCATAAACTCGGGCAGGGTGATAACCACCGGCGCATCCTGGGGCGAAAGAGCTTCCACCTGCACGTACATCTGCTCGTTGCTGATGGCCTGCTTGAATACCTCAGTTAGCTTGGTTTTGTCATCCTCGCTGAGCACGCTCTCGGTAGTATCGTCCTTCTCAATGAGCTTGCCCACCGTATCGGCGTCCACGCGCTTGAAAGTGGTTTTTTCGAGCTTCTGTTCTAACTGGCCGATGAAGTGCGAGTCGAGCGGGCCGTTGAGTTCCAGCACATCGTAGCCCCGGTCCTGGGCGGCCTGCACGAAGCCATGCTGGGCCTCCGCGTCGGTGGTGTACAGCACCACGGTCTGCTCGTTCTTGTCCTTCTGGTTGGCCTGCACGAACTCCTGGTACTCGGGCAGCGTGAACAGCTTGCCGGATACGTTCTGTACCAGCGCAAAATCCTTGGCTTTGTCGTAGAACTTCTCGTCGGAGAGCATGCCGTACTTCACGAACAGGCCGATATCCGACCACTTCTGCTCGTAGCCGGCGCGGTCCTTGCGGAATAGCTCGCTGAGCTTGTCGGCTACCTTCTTGGTGATGTACTGGTTAATTTTGCGCACCGCCGCGTCGGCCTGCAGGAAGCTGCGCGACACGTTTAATGGAATGTCCGGCGAGTCGATAACGCCGTGTAGTAGCATCAGGAACTCGGGCACCACGTCCTTCACCTCATCGGTGATGAACACTTGGCGCGAGTACAACTGGATTTTGTTGCGCTGGAACTGCAGCTCGTCCTTCACCTTAGGGAAGTACAGGATACCCGTCAGGTTGAAGGGGTAATCCACATTCAGGTGAATCCAGAACAGCGGGGGCTCCGAGAAAGGGTACAGCTCCTGGTAGAACTTGGTGTAGTCCTCATCGGTCAGCTCCGAGGGCTGCTTGGTCCAGATGGGCTGGGTTTGATTGATTACCTCACCCTCGAACTCAATGGGAATAGGCAGGAACTTGCAGTACTTGGTGAGGATGCCCTTTAGGCGCTGGGGCTCCAGAAACTCGTCGGAATCCTCGGCCACGTGCAGCACCACGTCGGTGCCCCGGTCGGCCTTGTCGGTGGTTTCCAGGCTGAACTCCGTGCTACCGTCGCATATCCAATGGGCAGCTTCGGTGCCTTCTTTGTAGCTCTGGGAGAAGATTTCCACCTCCTTGGCGACCATAAAGGCCGAGTAGAAGCCCAAGCCAAACTGACCGATAATCTGGTCTTTGGTGGCGGCGTCCTTCTCCTTATACTGCTCCACAAACTCAGTGGCGCCGGAGAAGGCAATCTGGTTGATGTACTTCTTGATTTCCTCGGCCGTCATGCCCAGGCCGCGGTCCGAGATGGTGATGGTGCGGGCTTCCTTATCCACGCTCACCGTTACTTTCAGCTCGCCCAGCTCGCCTTTAAACTCGCCCAGCTGGCCCAGGCTTTTCAGCTTCTGGGAAGCGTCCACGGCATTGCTGACCAATTCTCGCAGGAAAATCTCGTGGTCAGAGTACAGGAACTTCTTGATGATGGGGAAGATATTCTCAGTGTGAATTGAGATGCTACCTTTCTCTTGCATAACGAATTAGGAAGGAGTGAATGAAAACAACATCAGACGATTTGCCAGCTTGTAAGCCGGCGAACCGCGCAGTTTCGGCCGTTTCAAACCCCGTTCCAACCTACACTCGGCTGTCAGTTTGACAGCGCCGCCAACCTGCTCTCCATCCAGGCACCCACCTTACTCCACACCCGGTTCAGCGCACCAAAGCACTAATTTGCGGCTTAGTAGTGCGTTGCCACTCCTGTTCCATTTGCGCGGCAGCCTGCTCATCCGATTCAGTAAGCCAATCCAGCGCCGATACCACGTCGGAGAAGAACTGTACCTCTGCCCGCACCAAGCGCCGCCCATCAGCCAGCACGCTTTCCACTACCAGTTGGTTGTGCAGATTGGTAGGCAGCACCAGCGCAATTGTTCGTACGGGCAGTTCAGCAAAGTCTGGCAGCCACAGTTCACTGAGCCAAGCCTGCTCCTCAAACCCCACCACGGGGGCATGCGACACATCGACCAGCCAGTGTGTAACCCGGAGCTGCTGGGACTGTAGCAACAGCCGGTTGAAAGCGGCCCGAAAACCGGCCGCCGAGAGAGGTTCTTGCCAATCCCACCGAAGCAAATGCAGGTTTGGCACCCATTGGGTAGCCAGAGAATTGAGCGTACGCACCATAGCAGCCGGGCCCGGCCAAGTGGCGGAGCAGGCTACAAAACTACCGGCCAGCATAGGCTCGCTGCCGCCGTATTCGTTCACCCCGGTCCGATTCTCGCCCAACCCGGCCGTTTACCAGACTGATGCTCAGGCGGCTGTTTTACCAATGACACTCAACTGACTATCAATGGAGTAAGCCACTGCCACAGGCGGTACTACCGCCAGCTGGCGGATGCGGTAGCCAAAGCGCCCAGGCCGGTAGCCGAAGGCCAGCTTGGCGCTGCCACTCATACGAATAATTGCTCGGGGTTAGCCTGCTGGCCTTTGGTAGCAGCGGGCCTCAGTGCTTGCGCTAGTTGGCGCAATAATCGGTTTGTCAGCTTTTTCATGGTATTCTTCCTCAACTATTTGCACCACAAAGGTGGGAAGTGGCTATTGCCTGGGTATTGCCGCAGAGTTACGCTTGCGTGATGCTCAATTTTTTTCCGGGGCAGAAAATTGGCCTTTCGGTTTTCCGGTTACCTTTGCTCGTGTTCGACACATTGTTGCAAATGCGTACTCTTCGTTCCCGGCTGGCTCTTGTGCTGCTCCTGTGCTTTGTGCGGGTGCTGCTGCCGGACACGTGGGTACTGGCGCTGCACCAGCACGAGCACACCACCGAGGAACCCACGCAGGCTACTGGCTGGCCCAAGGGGAAAGCCCTAGTTTCGGCCAAGCACCAGCACTGCGACGCGGACCAGTTTTTCAAGTCGGCGTTTGAGCCGGCTGCCGCGCTTCCTCTGGTAGTGCCGGTAGCAGCAGCTTTTGCCGAACTCGCCTCCCGCAGCCTACCAGCTGCCTGGCATTGCCTACCCCCGCTCACCGCCGACCCGCGAGGCCCGCCCAGCCTGGGCTAAACTCACATAAACCCGTGTGCTGATTCGGGCTGCTCCTGTTGGGACAGTACCCGCCTGTGAAGTTGGACTAGATGCGTACCCGCTGCCGGAGCCCTGCCCGCTCCGGACAGCCGATGAGCACACCGGTTGGTTTACCTGACCACGGGCAGTTCCCTCTCCTACGTATGTTTTCTTGTGCTCCGGGCCTATCCTGGGGCCGTTGCGCTGGCCTTGGGCTGGTGGTGGCGCTGCTTAGCGTGCTGCCCCGGCTGTTGTGGGCCCAGGCTTCGGCTCCGGCTTGCGCCCTGCTGCTGAGCGGCCGCGTGCAGGACCATGAGTCGCGCAGCGCGCTGGCTGGTGCCACGGTAGTGGTGCTGGAAACCCGCCAAGCCACTCAAACCGAACCCGACGGCCACTACCACCTCGACAACCTCTGCCCCGGTATCTACCATGTGCAGGTGAGCTTTGTGGGCTTTGCCCCCGAAGTGACAGAGGTGCGCCTGACGGCCGCCGCCTACCGGGACTTCCGCCTGCACCCCGATGCTGTAGCCCTAAAAGGAGCCGTGGTAAGCGGGCAGCGGGCGGCGGCACCCACTACCCAAGCTACGGCTACTCTTACCGAAAAAGACCTCCAACAAACCCGGGGGGAAACTCTGGGGGAAGCGCTGCAGAAGGTGAATGGCGTAACGGCCCTGCAAACCGGCCCCGGCATCTTCAAGCCCATGATTCATGGGCTGCACTCCAACCGCGTGACCATTCTCAACAACGGGGTGCGGCAGGAAGGGCAGCAGTGGGGGCAGGAGCACGGCCCGGAAATTGACCCATTTCTGGCCTCTCAGCTTACCGTGGTGAAAGGCGCGGCCAGTGTGCGCTACGGCTCCGATGCCATCGGGGGCGTAGTGCTGGTGCAGCCCCGCCCCCTCCGCGACTCGGTGGGCACGGGTGGGGAGCTGAACCTGGTGGGCATGAGCAACAACGGTTTGGGGGCGGCCTCGGGTATGGTAGAGGGCAACCTGCGCCGCCTGCCCGCGCTCAGCTGGCGGGCCCAGGGCACCGTGCGGAAGGCTGGCACCATGCGCGCCCCGGGCTACTACCTGAAAAACTCGGGCTTGGAAGAGGGTAACTTCTCGGGCAGTTTGGGCTGGCGCAAGCCTACTTACGGGGTGGAGCTTTTTTACAGCCAGTTCAACACCCGCATCGGGATTCTGCCGGCGGCGCACGTGGGCAACCAGCAGGATTTTCTGCTGGCAGTGGCCCGAAACCGCCCCCTGGAAACCAGCGGCTTTACGTACGATATTGAGCGGGCATACCAGCAGGTACAGCACCAGGTGCTCAAGGTGACAGGCTTCGTGAAAACCGGCAGCGCGGGCCGCCTGAGCACCACCGTGGCCCAGCAGCTGGACGGGCGCGACGAATACGACAAGTACCGCCCCCGCAACGACAACCGCGCCTTCCTCGACCGACCCGAGCTGAGCTATACCAACCGCACCACCACCGCCGAGCTGCTCTGGGAGCACCGTGCCTGGCACGGCTTCTCGGGGAGCGTGGGACTGGCGGGCACTTACCAGTTCAACCGCTACGCCGATGGCAGTCGGCAGTTCATTCCCTTCTACACCAACTATACCGGCGGGCTGTTCTGGCTGGAGCAGTGGCAGCAGGGCAAGTGGCTGCTGGAAGGCGGCCTGCGCCTGGACCGCCGCGACCTGCAAGTGAAGCGCGCCACCCGCATGGGCGGCGTGTTTGGGGTGGAGAAGTCCCGCTTTCAATACACTACCCCGGCCGCCTCGCTGGGGGCCGTGTACGATGCCTCCACGCACCTAGCGCTGCGGCTGGCTTCGGGCCTGACGCGGCGCGCTCCGGCCGCCAATGAGCGGTTCAGTGACGGGGTGCACAACGCGCAGTATGAGCTGGGTTACGACCTAGTGCCCGGCAACGGCCCGGCCGTGCCTGAAACGGCCCTGAACCTGGGCCTCACCGCCACCCTGCACGACAACCCACGCCTGAACGGGGAGCTGACCGTGTACCAGACGCGCATCCTCAACTTCCTGTATCAGTCGCCCATTTTGCCACCGGTGGTGAACATCCGGGGCGTGCTGTCCAGCTGGCAGCTCCGGCAAACCAACGCCACGCTGCGGGGCTTCGATTTGAGTGGCTCTTACGTGCTGGGGCCGCAATGGCAGCTGGGCGGGAAGGTGGCCGTGGTACGGGGCCGGGACACCAGCCAGGATGAGTGGCTGATCTTCATGCCCGCCGACCGGGCTGAGCTGAGCCTGCGCTACGATTTGAAAAACCGCGCCGATAGCCGCCTGCGTGACACCTATATACAAGCTCTGGGCACGAGCGTGGCCCGCCAGACCCGAATACCACGCAACTACGCCGAGCGGGACTACCGGGAGCCCCCGGCCGGCTACGGGCTACTGGGTCTGGAAGCGGGCACCACGTTGCGCTGGGGCCGCCTGCCCCTGGAGTTGAGCGTGGCAGGCTCCAACCTGCTCAACCAGCGCTACCGCGACTACCTGAACCGGTACCGCTACTTCGCCGATGAGATGGGCCGCAACGTGACGCTGCGGCTGCGCCTCGCCATGTAATCTTTTCGCCTTTCCTCTTTCTGACTCTATGAAACTGACTTTTAACCGTCCTGCTCTTTTCCTTTCCTTGTTCACTATGGCCGGGGGTAGTCTCTTGTCTTCCTGCGACAAAAACGAGCGGGAAGAAGAAACTGCCGCCCCCGAAACTGAAAGCAGCTTTGCCCGCCTGCTCATCACCGACAAAACCTCCAACACGGTAACTCTGCTCAACCCCGCCAAAAGCGAGCAGACCGCTTTTCAGGCCGGCTACGGCGGGGCGTCGGTGTATCCTTCGGCCACTGGGCGCTGGGCAGCCGTGGTGAGTTCCGGCAACAACTTGGTAGAGTTTTTTGACACGGGCATTGACCGCCACGACGACCATGTGCACGTGAAGGGCACGCCCAAATGGGGCCTCACCAGATCGGTGGGCCTTACCCCTTCGCACGTGTATGCTTCACACAACAAAATCAGCATTTTCAACGACGGCACGGCCTCGATTAGCTACGTGGAAGAAGGCCAGCTGCACACCGTGCCGGCCCCAACCAGCTTTGTAACGGGGGCCGCCCACCACGGCGCCATGATCTTGTTTGACAATGGTACCTACGCCGTTACGCACAAGAATAACACGGTATTAGGCTCCTTGCCGGAGCAGGTGAAGCTGGTGAACACTCAAGGCACGGTGGTGAGTGCGCCCACGGTGACCACCCAAGGCATTCACGGCGACGCCGGCGACGGGCAGCAGGCCCTGTTTGGCTCGGCCAGTGGGGTATTAGTGGTAAAGCAAACTGGGGAGCAGCAGCTGATTCCGTACCCGGCCGGGGCCGGCAGCAACTGGCTTTCCACCATTTACTACGCCAAAAAAGCGCGCACCTTCCTGGGTTCCCGCAACAACTACGGCGTGTTCCGCATCGACCCATCCGCCCGCACCATGACGCAGGTAGGCACTACGGCCACCTTCGTGCGCGTGGCTCTGGATGAGGAAGGCAGCAGCGTATTCATCCTGGATGAGCAGGGTACGCTGAGCGTGTACGATGCCGCCACTGGTACGCGCACCGCCAGCCGCTCCCTGACCGGGCTGCTCGATGCCAAAGCTGCTACGCCCTACCTCGCGGCCAGCCGCCGCTACGTGTACGTGACCAACGCCCCCCAGGGCAAGGTGCACATGCTGCGCAAAACCGACCTCTCCGAGCATTCCACCTTTACCGTAACCGGCCAGCCCCTGCGCCTGGCCCTGGTAGGTGCCGATGTGGACGAGGAAGACAGCCACTAATCCTATTTACTTCCACTCTTCATTTCCCCCAACCCCATGAACAACCTGCTTTTCCGCTCCGCTTTCCTGGCCGCTCTGGCCGCTGCTCCCCTACTCAGCAGCTGCTCCGACGACAACGACACGCCCACGCCCGACGATGACAACGAGCAAATTACTACGGTACGCTACGAACTGACGCCGACCACTGGCGGCAGCACACTCACGGCCCAGTACCGCGACGTGGATGGGGACGGGGGTGCGGCTCCGGTAATTAGCGGCCTTACGCTGGCGGCTAACACCACCTACACCGGCAAAATTGTGCTGCTCGATGAAACCAAGACCCCAGCCGAGGACATATCGGCGGAGGTCAAGGAGGAGGCTGATGAGCACCTCTTTGTCTACACTCCTTCAAACGTGAACCTCACTGTAACGCGTACCGATAAGGACAAAAACAACCTGGAAGTAGGCCTGGAAACCCGCCTGCAAACGGCGGCAGCCTCGGCTACGGCAGGTACGTTGCGCGTTACGCTCCGGCACCAGCCCGGCACTAAGAACGGCAGCGCCACCCCCGGCGACACGGACGTCGAAGTTGATTTCCCGGTTACGGTGAAATAAGTGAGGCGGTAAAGTGGTGAAAGGTGAAGTGGTGAGACTGTCATCCTCAGCTTGCGTAGGGCCTTCCTTCTGTTAGCCCGAGTTGTTAAGAGGGTAGTCGCGCAGACATGATAGAGTCCTTCGCAGGCTCAGGATGGCGGGCCCTGTTCATCATGCCTCACAATTTCACCCTTCACAACTTCACCATGTAATAACAGGAGGGGCTGGCTGCAAACGGCCTCTCCATCATTTTTTCTCCCGTTTTGGTTGTGGAGAAATTTCAGGAAGGCACCGGCCCTTGGTCGGTGTTTTCTTTCGTTTTCGGCCCAGTGCAGCTTTCAGGCTGCATTTCTCGTTCCTTGCCAGCGTGTAATTTGCGTTTCTATGTCCCGACCCTTACTTACTACCGGCCTGTTGCTGCTAGCCGGCCAGGCCTTGGCCCAAACTCTGCCCGAGCAACCAACCCTTAACCCCGCCGCTGCTTCCCGCTCTACCCGCCCGGCTGCCACTCCCGTTACCGGCCACATTACCGATGCGGCCACCGGTGAAGCCTTGCCCGGCGCCACCGTGGTATTTCCCGACCTTAAACAAGCCACCGCCACCGATGCGGAAGGCAACTTTCGGTTTGCCAACCTGCCCCGGGGCCGTTTCCTGATGCAGGTGCGCTTCGTGGGCTATACCACCGTGGTGCGCACCGTGAATACCGGCGCCGGTACCGGGCTGGATGCGGCCCTCACGCCCGCCGAAACTGAAATTGGGCAGGTAGTGGTAACGGGGGTATCGGCCAGCACGGAAATGCGCCGCTCCCCGGTGCCTACCTCCGTGGTCGACCAGACCCGCTTACGCCAGACGGCTGCCACCAACGCCATAGATGCCCTGGCCCACACGCCCGGCCTCAACCAGATTACCACCGGCGCGGCCATCAGTAAGCCCATTATCCGGGGGTTGGGGGCCAACCGCGTAATTACCCTCAACAACGGCAGTAAGCAGGAAGGGCAGCAGTGGGGCGACGAGCACGGCATCGAAATCGACGAGTACAGCATTGACAGGGCCGAAATTATCAAAGGCCCCGGCTCCCTGCTGTATGGCTCTGATGGGCTGGCTGGCGTTATCAATTTTCTGGCTCCCGACCCGGTGGACGACGGTCGAGTGCTGGGCTCGGTAACGGCCAACTACCAAACCAACAATTACCAGCAGGGCTATTCCGTGTGGAATGCAGGCAACCTGAATGGGTTCAACTGGCAGGTGCGGGGCTCGGGCAAAGTGGCCGCCGACTACCGCAACCCCTACGACGGGCGGGTGTACAACTCAGGATTCCGGGAGCTGAACGGTAGCGGCTACGTGGGCCTCAACAAAAGCTGGGGCTACTCCCACCTCACCGTCAGTTCCTTCAACCAGATTCTGGGCCTGATTGAGGGCGAACGGGACAGCACCTCGGGCCGGTTTACGCGGGTGAACGGCCTAGGTGAAACGCAGATAGTTAATGGCAGCGGCTTTTCGGGCTACGGCCTCGATGTGCCCCGCCAACAAATTAACCACCTGCGCATCGGCACCGATAACAACTTTGTGCTGGGCCAGCACCGGGTTACGCTGAACGTGAACTGGCAGCAGAACCTGCGCCGGGAGTTCGGCAACCCCGAAGATTACTACGAGAAGTCCCTGTTCTTTCAACTGCGCACCGTGGACTACGCCCTGCGCTGGTATTTGCCGGAAATGCAGGGCTGGAATACCACAGTGGGCGTGAGCGGCATGGGGCAGGAAAACCAAAATAAGGGGGTGGAATTTCTGATTCCGGCTTACCGCCTCTGGGACGGGGGCCTGTTCGGCGTGACGCGCAAAAGCTTCGGGAAGCTGGATGTGAGCGGGGGCCTGCGCTACGATGTGCGCCGTATTACGGCCGACGCCCTCTACCTCAACGATGAGGAGCAGCCCGTACCCACCGGCCAGGGGGAGGAGAAATTTCCGGGCTTCCGGAGCACCTTCCGCAACGTGAGCGGCAGCGTGGGCGGGGCATACAACCTCAGCGAGAAATGGCTGCTCAAGGCCAATGCCGCGCGTGGGTTTCGGGCGCCTAACATTGCCGAGCTGGGCTCCAACGGTATCCACGAGGGCACGGTGCGCTACGAAATCGGGGAAGCAGACCTGAAGGCCGAAACCAGCTTCCAGCTGGACGGGGGGCTGAGCTTTATTTCAGACCACGTGAGTCTTTCGGCCGACGTATTCCGCAACCGCATCAGTAACTACATCTTTCCCCGGGCCCTCACCACGCCCACCGGTCAGGACTCGGTATCGGCGGAGGGTGACCGGGTGTTTCGCTACGGGCAGGGCGACGCCCGCCTGGTGGGGGGCGAGGTCAGCCTGGATATTCACCCCCACCCCCTGGACTGGCTGCATTTCGAAAACACCTTTTCCATGGTGCGGGCCGTGCAGCTGGATCAGCCGGCCGGGCAGCGCAACCTGCCCTTCATCCCCGCCGACCGGCTGCAGTCGGAGCTGCGGGTGAATTTCCGGAAGGTAAGCTCTTCGCGGCTGCGCAACCTGTATGCCCGGGCCACTATGGAGCACAACTTCCGGCAAAACCGCATCTTCTCCGCCTTCGATACGGAAACGCCTACGTCCGGCTATACGCTGGTGCACGCCGGCCTGGGTACGGATGTGGTATCGGGCAAGGACCGGACGTTGATTTCGGTGTACCTAGCGGCCAACAACCTGTTTGATGTCGCGTATCAGAATCACCTCAGCCGGTTGAAATACACGGCTATCAACTACACCAGCGGCCGGCAGGGCGTGTTCAACATGGGCCGCACGGTGAGCGTGAAGCTGGTGGTTCCGTTGTCGTTTAAGTAAATTCCTTTTTCAGGCAGCAGTTGACAGGAGCAGGCGCAGGGTTTTGAATTCAACGGCCGCCGCTTGGCTCTGCGCATTATCTACTGCCAACTACCGCGCCCAACCCTCATGGCCCACGACCACACCGGACACGACCACCATCACCACGGCCCACTCGCCGATGGCAACTTTAGCCGGGCCTTTGGCTGGGGCATTGCCCTGAACCTGCTGTTTGTGGCTGGGGAAACGGCTGGGGGCCTGTGGGCCAACTCGGCGGCTCTGCTTTCTGATGCCGGCCACAACCTGAGTGACGTGCTAAGTTTGGCCCTGGCCTGGGGGGCGACTTTGCTGGCTAAGCGGCAGGCCACCGAGCGGTTCACCTACGGCTACAAAAGCGCCACCATTCAGGCCGCTTTGCTGAACGCGGCGTTGCTCTATCTGGCGCTGGGCTTTATTCTCTGGGAAACCGTTGACCACCTACGCCACCCGGCCCCCATCAACGGCCCGGTAGTAATGGCCCTGGCGGGTTTGGGCATTCTCATCAACGGCTTCACGGCCTGGCTGTTCCGCAGCGGGCAGAAGGGCGACGTGAACGTGCGCGGGGCCTACCTGCACATGCTCACCGATATGCTGGTGTCGGTGGGCGTGGTAGTGGGCGGGGCGTTGGTGTACTTTACCGGCTGGCTTTGGCTCGACCCCGTTATTAGCTTTGCCATTCTGGCCATTATCGGGTACAGCTCCTGGGGCCTGCTGCGCGAAACCGTACAATTAGGCCTGCAAGGTGCTCCGGCCGGTATTGAGGTGGCGGCGGTGCGGCAGTTTCTGCTGGCCCGCCCCGGCGTCACGGGCATCCACGATCTGCACATCTGGCCTCTCAGCACCCAGGACACGGCCCTCACCGCCCACTTGGTGCGCCCCGGCGGCGAAAACGGCAACCTGTTCCTGCGCGACCTGCAGCACGACCTTCTGCACGAGTTCAACATCCGTCATTGCACCGTGCAGCTGGAAGACGAGTTTCCGGCTATGGGTGCCCACGGCTGCTGCGAGGAAACAGTAGCGTAAGCAGTAAAGAACGCTCCGGCAACTGCAGGCTGTTGGGCCGGTTGTCGTTAGCTGAGGTTGTTGCGGCGACGAGCGGATAAATCAACCCACAGCCGGCCCGACAGCTTACAACTGCCGGACTGGGCCGTTCTTTACTGCATACCGGTAAATATTCGTAATCTGCGGGCCCCAAATTCCCTTCCCGCATGAATACTGTTACACCGGCTTCTCCCCCAAAAACCACCGGCCTGCTCAGCGCCATTGTGGTGGTAGCCGCTTTGGGCTACTTCGTGGATATCTACGACCTGATTCTGTTCAGCATTGTGCGCGTGCAGAGCCTCAACGAACTGGGCATTACGGACCCTGGCCAGGTGACCAGTCAGGGCCTCTACCTCATCAACATGCAGATGGGCGGTATGCTGCTCGGCGGCATCCTATGGGGCGTACTGGGCGACAAGAAAGGCCGCCTCTCGGTGCTATTTGGCTCCATTTTGATCTACTCCCTGGCCAATATTGCCAACGGCTTCGTGCAAACCATTGAGCAATACGCCTGGCTGCGGCTGATTGCCGGCATTGGACTGGCCGGGGAGTTGGGCGCGGGTATCACCCTGGTTTCCGAAACCCTGCCCAAGGAAAAGCGCGGCTACGGCACCATGATTGTGGCCACTGTGGGCGTGTCCGGGGCCATGCTGGCGTATTGGGTTGGTGACCGGTTCGGCTGGCGCAATGCCTACTTTGTGGGTGGCGGGCTGGGCCTGGCGCTGCTGGCGTTGCGGGTGGGCGTGTACGAGTCGGGCATGTTTGAGCAAACCAAAAAGAGCGAAGTGGAGCGGGGCAACTTCTTCGCCCTGTTCACCAACGGCCCGCGCCTGGCCCGCTACCTGAAGTGCCTGCTCATTGGCGTGCCGCTATGGTTTGTGGTCGGCATCCTGATTACCCTTTCCCCCGAGTTTGGCAAGGATCTGGGCCTGACTGGTCCCGTTACGGCGGGCTTGGGCGTGTTCTGGTGCTACTTCGGGCTGGTGTTCGGTGACTTTGCCAGCGGCACGCTCAGCCAGCTGCTGCGCAGCCGCAACCGGGCGCTGCAGCTGTTTCTGGCGTTTTGCGGCCTGATGGTGGGCGTTTATCTGTTTGCCATCCGGGGAGCCTCCCCCACCGTATTCTATGCCGTGTGCTTTGTATTGGGCATTTCGGTGGGGTTCTGGGCCTTGTTCGTAACGGTGGCCGCCGAGCAATTCGGTACCAACCTGCGGGCCACGGTAGCTACCACGGCCCCCAACTTTGCCCGGGGCTCGGTGGTGCTGCTAGTACCCATTTTCCAGTACACTGCCGCCGCGCTGGGCCAGCCCGGCACCCCCAACCGCGTACTGGCCGGAGCCGTGGTAGGCGGCGTTTCCCTGCTTATTGCGTTCTGGGCGGTGAGCACGCTGCCGGAAAGCTTTGGCAAAGACCTGGACTACGTGGAAGAATAAGCCTGCTTGCTAGCTAACCGTGCCCGGGCGCCTACGTACTAGGGAGCGAAGCTCATTTTATGCTTCGTTCCCTCTTATGAAAAAGATACTAGTTGTAGCCGTCCTTGCTGCCCTCGCCCTGAGTGGCCGCCACGCGCAAGCGCAGGTGGTTGATACCACCCAGGCCCGCATTCAGATGCAACAGCAGCGGGCCACTGAAGCCAAAGCGGCTTTGGAAGCCCGCAAGCAGGAAACTGCTTCCTCCCGCAGCAGCGTAGATCAAACGAAAGCCCAACTGCGCGACCAAGAAAATGCCATGCGCGAGCAAAAGCGGCAGATGAAAGAGCAGAAAATAGAGCTCAAGCGCCAGCGCGACGTAGCCAAAGAAGCCAGCCGCCAGGAGTCGGCGGCCAAGCAGGCCGCCCGCGACGAGAAGCGCAAGGCCCGCGAAGCCCAGAAAGCCGCTAAGATGTAGTCCTGTTCTTGCTCAACCTCGTGAAAACTCCGGCCTTTGGCTGGAGTTTTTTCGTATCACGCCTTTCTACCCTCATCTCACTTCCCGCTCCCAATGGCCAATCAACCTACCAAAAACACGCCCATGTTCTACCCCTGGCACCATTTCGTGCTGGTGCCAGCGGCTCTTATTCTGGCGGGCTACGGCATCCGGCGCTACCTGGACGTGGCGGGCAACGACGATGAAATTTCGCGCCTGTGGTTCACGGTTATGGCCCTGGCCGTGGTAGGGCTGGGCGCGCTGGTGATGATGCGCCAGCACTACGCTCTGCAACTCCAGGACCGCCTGATTCGGCTGGAAGTGCGGCAGCGCTACTTTGAGGTTACGGGCCAGAGCTTCCGCCCCCTGGAAGCTCAACTTCAGCTCAGCCAGATTCTGGCTCTGCGCTTTGCCGGCGACGAGGAGCTGCCCGGCTTAGTGCAGGTTGCCATTCGCGAAAAGCTTTCTTCCAAGGATATTCAGGCCCGCATTCAGCAGTTTCAGTTTGACAGCATGCGGGTATGAGGCCCACCCGGAAGCTGGCGGAGGCGCACGTTGGATTTTTTGGCCGACTTTTGTGTTCCTCTACTCTGCACCCCATAGAGCCTTTTTTTACCCTGAACCGCTTCGGCTTTTCTCCCATGATTCTATACAACGTTACCACCAGCCTCGACCCGGAAATTGAAGACCAGTGGGTGAGCTTCATGCGCGACACACATATTCCGGAAGTTATGGCCACCGGCTTCTTCATTAAAAGCCAGCTGTGCCGCCTGCTCAATGAGGAGGACAACGGCATCACCTACGCTGCCCAATACTATTGCGTGAGTTTAGGTCAGCTGGAAGAATACCAGGAAGTAGCTGCCCCTTCTCTGCGGGCGGAAGTGGAAAAGCACTTCGCCGGCCGCTACGCCTCCTTCCGCACCATGCTGGAGGTGGTGGAATAGAGCCTACCTAAGCACTACAGCAAGAAGGCCGCCCATGATGGGCGGCCTTCTTTATTTTCATCAGTTCCACTTTGTCAGCACGCGAGATTCCTCGGCTTCGCTCGGAATAACGAACTGTACAGGTCTAAGCCTGCACGGCGGCTTCGGCGGCCGGGTGGCAGACGTAGGCGTGCAGCTGCTCGTGGCTGAGGTTGCCGTTGTCCCACTCGGGGTCGAGGTGGGCCCCCAGCTTTTTGTAGAAGCCGATGGCGGGCTCATTCCACTTCAACACCTGCCACTTCATACGGTTGGCACCCGTGCGCCGGGCCTCGGCTACCACCGCATCAAAGAGCTTGCGCCCCAGGCCGGTACCACGTTGATTTTCGGTTATTACCAGGTCTTCCAGAAACAGCATGCGGCCCTTCCAGGTGGAGTAGGCCGTATAATACAGCGCAATGCCGATGATAACACCGGCCGCGTCTTCGGCTACGAAGAACTGAAAAATCGGCTCTGGCCCAAACCCGTCGCGCTGCATGTCGGCCAGCGTGTTGGTGACCTCCTGGGGTGCTTTTTCGTACTCGGCCAGCTCCTGAATCAGGGCCAGTACCTGCGGCAGATCGGCCTCGCGGCCCCGACGAATGTTCATGGTAGTGAGTGGTGAGTGGTGAGTGGTGAGTGGTGAAGATACGGTGGCCTCCTCGCGCAGAACTCGTTTTGCAGGAAAGAAAAATGAGCAACGACCTGGGGTCATTGCTCATTCTGTTTTAGGGAGTGCGTGCGGCAATTACATTACCGGCTGCATCTTTTTGATGTCCTCGGTAGCGTTTACAGCGTTGATTTCGCGGGTAGCAGGATTAGCCGGGGCCGTTTTGCCGCCCGTGGTGTCAGGAGCGGCCGGAATTTCGGGCAGGGGCTTGGCCGTAATATCTTCATCCGAACGAACGTCGGGGTTTTTGCAGGAAGTGGCCGACAGCGAGGAAACGGCCAGCAGACCGAAAAGGAGTACTTTTTTCATATCAGAAAGCAAATAGCCAGAGGCAATTACGGGAGTTGCGGCCGCGAAGATACGGCAAATGAGTTGTTGGTTGGTAGTTGTCGGTTGTTAGTTCGTTCCATCAGCTAACAACCGACAACTACCAACCAGCACTACTTACCATACGGGTTCACGCCCATGTTGTAGAAGGCAAAGGACCAGATATCGGCCCACTCCTCGATTTGCAGCTTGGTGCTCTTGCCCGCGCCGTGGCCCGCATTCACATCCACCCGAATGAGCTGGGGTTTGGGGCCGTTGTTGGCTTCCTGCAGAGCGGCGGCAAACTTGAAGGAGTGCGCTGGCACCACCCGGTCGTCGTGGTCGGCGGTGGTAATCATGGTGGAGGGGTACGCGGCCGGCTTCAGATTATGCAAAGGCGAGAAGCGGTACAGATTCTGGAATTGCTCATAGTTATCCGAAGTGCCGTACTCAGGGGCCCAGTTCCAGCCGATGGTGAACTTCTGGTAGCGCAGCATGTCCATTACGCCCACGGCTGGGAAGGCCACGCCGCAGAGGTCGGGGCGCTGGGTCATGGTGGCACCTACCAGCAGGCCGCCATTGGAGCCGCCTGCCATGGCCAGTTTTTCGGTGCTGGTGTAGCCCTGCACCTTCAGGTACTCAGCGGCGGCAATAAAGTCGTCGAACACGTTCTGCTTGTTAGGCGTCATGCCAGCCTGGTGCCACTTTTCGCCGTACTCGCCCCCACCCCGCAGGTTAGGAATAGCCAGCACGCCGCCGTTTTCCAGCCACAGCATGCGCGCCACCGAGAAGCCCGGCGTGAGGGAGATGTTGAAGCCGCCATAGGCGTAGAGGTAGGTCGGGTTCTGCCCATCCAGCTTCACGCCTTTTTTGTGGGTGATGAACATGGGCACCTTTGTCCCGTCCTTGCTCTTGTAGAATACCTGGGTGGTTACGTAGTCCGCCGGCTTCACATCCACGCTCGGAGCCCGGAATACAGTGCTGGTGTTCGAGGCGAGGTCGTACTTGTAGATGGTAGTTGGGTAGGTGAACGAGGTAAAGGCGTAGTACACCTCTTTAGAGTCCCGTTTGCCCCCAAAACCCGAGGCCGTACCAATGGCCGGCAGCGCCACATCGTGCTTGAACTGGCCCTTCTCGGTGTACACTTTAATCAGGCTGCTGGCGTCCTTTAGGTAAGAAGCCACCAAGTAGCCGCCTACGTGGTCCACGCCCTCCAGCTTTTGCTCGGTTTCGGGCAGCACCTCTTTCCAGTTGGCTTCCTGGGGCTTTTTCGGGTCGATGAGGACGACGCGGTAGTTGGGCGCTTTGTAGTTGGTTTGCACCAGCAAATTGCCACCCACGTTGCCTATTACTGAGTTATTGTCCTCGTAGCTGTTGATGATGGGCGTGAAGCTGGTGGCTTGCTTGGGGTCGGTTAGGTCGCGCACCAGCAGGCGGTTGCCGTCGGCCTTGCCGTCGGTGAGGTAAAGCACCAGAAACCGCTCATCCTCGGTGGTGCCCACGGTGCGGAAGCCCAGCGCCATTTTGGAGTCCTCGTACACCAGCTTGTCGGCGCTTTGCGGCTTGCCGAGCTGGTGGTAGTACACCTTGTGGTACTCATTTTTGCCGGAAAGCTGGTTTTGGCCGGCCTTGGGCGCATCATAGCGGCTGTAAAAGAAGCCATCCTTGTACCAGGCCGCGCCCGATACCTTCACCCACTGCAGCTCATCGGCCAGGGGCTGGCGGGTTTTCAGGTCCAGTACTTTCAGCTTTTGCCAGTCGGAGCCGCCGCCGCTGGTGGCGTAGGCCATGTGGCGGTGGTCGTTGGAGAAGTAGGTGCCCATCAGGGCCGTGGTGCCATCCTGGGAGAACTTGTTGGGGTCGAGCAGCAAATCCGGCTGGCCTTCCTGCCCGTTTTGCTGGGTGTAAAGTACCGCCTGGTTCTGCAAGCCATCATTCTTACTGAAATACAGCTGGTTGCCTTCCTGCTGGGGAATCCCAAACCGCTCGTAATTCCACATTTTAGTGAGCCGCTCCCGGATTTTGTCGCGGAACGGAATCTGCTGCAGGTAGCCAAAGGTGACCTTGTTTTCGGCCTCCACCCAGGCTTTGGTATCGGGCGAGTCCAGGTCTTCGAGCCAGCGGTAAGGGTCGGCCACGGAGGTGCCGAAATAGTCGTCTTTGTGGTCTACTTTTTTGGTTTGGGGATATTGCACGGAAGCAGAGGTGGAAGTGGAAATGGCAGCTGCTGCAGTGGCCGGCGCCTGCGACTGGGTGGAGCGGCAGGAGGCCAAGGCCGCCAGCGCTACTACGGGAAGGATGATTTTTTGCATGGTTGGGAATAGCGGGAAGAGCGCCGAAGATAAATCACAGACGCCGCAGATTGGCCGAATGCCGCAGATTCTTTCAAATTCCAAACGATGCAGATGACTCCCCTGTAGCGACATTAATTTTATTAAGAATTTTTCTAAACAGATTTTCTACTGTTCCTTTGCAGCACTTTAGACCTATTCTAAACAAACACACACCATGTTGAATCTTCGCTCCCTGGGCTTGACTTCTACCATTCTGGCTTGTGCCCTCACGGTGCAGGCCCAGCAAACTACCGCCATCCGGGGCCGCGTAACCACCTCCGACGGCAGCCCCGCCGAAGCCGTAACCGTGGGCCTGAAGGGGCGCAGCCAGGGGGCCATTACCAACAACAAGGGCGAGTATGTGATTGAGCGGGTCCGGGACGGACAGTACACGGTGGTTATTTCGGCGGTAGGACTGAAAAGCGAGGAGAAAACGGTAACAGTAAGCGGCGGTCAGGCTACCGTGGCCGACTTCATGCTGACGGAAAATGCCGAGCAACTCAAGGAAGTAGTTATCAGCGGTAACCGCACCAACAAGTTCAACCGCTCCGCCAGCGTGGACGTGAACAAGATGCCGCTCAGCAACCTGGAAAACCCGCAGGTGTACGCCACTGTGGGCAAGGAGCTACTGACCGAGCAGGTAATATTTACGGTGGATGATGCGACCCGCAACGCACCCGGCCTGCAGAAAATGTGGGATGCCACGGGCCGCGGCGGCGACGGAGGCGCCTTCTACGCCGCGCGGGGCTTCGTGACGCAAAGCCAGCTGCGCAATGGCGTGGCCGGCAACGTAACCGGCGACATCGACGCGGTGAACCTGGAGAAGCTGGAAGTCATCAAAGGCCCTTCGGCCACGCTGTTCGGCTCGGCTTTGACGTCGTACGGCGGTCTGCTGAACCGCGTCACTAAAAAGCCGCTGGAGACTTTCGGGGGTGAGGTGAACGTGGCGGCCGGCTCCTACGGCTTCCACCGCGTATCGGCCGACGTGAACCTGGTGGACAGCAACACGCCCGCCGACCAGCCCAAAACCCTGGGCATCCGCCTGAACACGGCGTACACCTACGAGGACAACTTTCAGAACAAGGGCTATACCGGCTTCAACAAGAACTTTGCCGTTGCACCCAGCCTGCAATGGCGGCCCTCCGACCGACTGACGGTGAACCTGGACGCTGAAATTTACAAGGGCCGGGGCACGGGCAAGCAGTTCATCTTCCTGTACTTCCCGCCGAGTGTGCTGGGCTTCGATCGGCCCGACAAGTCGCCGTTCGACTACCAGCAGTCGTACATGGGCCCGGGTCTGATTCAGGACTCGCGCAGCACCAACCTGTTCGGGCAGGTGCAGTACAAGATTTCACCCGCCTTCACGGCCACCACCTACCTGACCAGCAGCAACAGCTACTCGGACGGTAACTCGGCCTACTTCTACCTGACGCCATCCACCCCGGCATTCCGCCGCCGCCGCCCCGACCTGCCCGAAGCGGCCAATTACCTGGTGCGCGCCGACCAATCGACGGACAACAGCCAGCGCCAACTCTGGGAAGCGCAGCAGCTAGTCAACGGTGACTTCCAGGTAGGCAATATGCGCAACCGCGTGGTGCTGGGCCTGGATTTCCTGCGCGTCAGCTCCGACGTAAACTTCCTGGGCGGCAACTTCGACACGGTGGCGCTGGCCTCGCCCCGGCCCGTACTGGACCAGTTTAACGGCACCAACATGAATGCCGTGTACGCCGCCGGTGGTGGGGGCCGCTACCTGGTTACCACCAAATCCAACACCTACAGCGCCTTCATCTCGGACGTGCTGAACCTGACGGAGCAGCTGAGCGTGCTGGCTGCCCTGCGCGTTGACCATGTAGATAACAAAGGTGGGCTGTTTTACTCGCCGGTGCAGGCTTATAAGCAAACAACCTGGTCGCCGAAGTTTGGCGTGGTGTTTCAGCCGGTGAAGGACCGGGTGAGCGTATTTGCCAACTACCAGAACAGCTTCAACAACCTGGGCCTCTACCTGGCCGCCGATGGTAGCCGGTCGTTGGCCCGGCCCGAGCGCGCCAATCAGTGGGAAGGTGGGGTGAAGCTGGACGCCGCCGCCGGCCGCCTCAGCGCCACGGTGAGCTACTACGATATTCGGGTGCAGGACCGGCTGCGGCTGCTGGGCTACGCGCCCACCACGTTTGAAGCCATCAACGCCCAGGACGCCACCCAGCGCAGCAAAGGTGTTGAAGTCAACGTTGTAGCAAATCCGGTACACGGCCTGAACGTAATCGGGGGCTTTTCCTACAACGACTCAAAGTTTGAAGACTCACCGGAGGAAGTGAACGGCCGCCGGCCCAACACGGCTTCCTCGCCTTACCTAGCCAACGCCTGGGTAAGCTACCGTCAGCCGGAAGGCACGTTGAAGGGCCTGGGCGCCGGCTTTGGTGGCAACTACGTGAGCGACAACAAGGTGCAGAACGCCGTGAACAACGTGTTTATTCTGCCCAGCTACACCGTGTTCAACGCCTCCGTGTTCTACGACCAGCCCAAGTACCGCATTTCGGCCAAGGTGGATAACCTCACGGACAAGCAGTACTGGACCGGCTACACCACCATGAACCCCCAGCGCCTGCGCAGCATCATCGGCAGCGTCGCGTATAAGTTTTAATTTTTACATCATCGGCTGTCATTCTGAGCTTGCGAAGAACCTTGTTACGCCTGAACGAACCGTTTCAACGTGATAAGGTCCTTCGCAAGCTCAGAATGACAGAGCCGTTTTCCGCCTTCTATGAGCACGTTCAAGAAAACCGTCGGGAAGCTGCACCTGTGGCTGGGGCTGGCCTCTGGGCTAGTCGTGTTCATCGTGAGCCTGACGGGCGCCATTTTCGTGTTTCAGGACGACATCCGGGACCTGACGGAGCCCTGGCGCAAGGTAGAAGCGCAGCAAACGGCTATGGTGCTACCCTCTCAGTTGCAGAAGGCGGCCTTAGCCACGCACCCCGGCGTAAAGACGACGGACTGCTGGACGACGTATTTCGGGCCGGAACGCTCGGCCACGGTATTCTTCACCGATAAGGCCGGCGCGCCCATTATGGTGTCGTTGAATCCCTACACGGGCCGGGTGCTGCGTGAACAGGATTTGCGCACGCACTTTTTCACCATCATCCAGGAGATTCACATGCACCTGCTGCTGCCGGAGCCGGTGGCCAAGTGGGTAGTGGGCATCAGTATTTCCATTTTTGTGGTGATGCTGCTGACGGGTATCGTGCTGTGGTGGCCCAAGCGCAAGCAGGAGCGGAAGCAGCGCTTCACCATCAAATGGGGAGCCCGCTGGCGCCGCGTCAACTACGATTTACACAACGTGCTGGGCTTCTACGCGGCCAGCATCGGGCTGGTGCTGGCGCTGTCGGGCCTGTTCATGATTTTTCCCGGAATGCTGCAGTCCATTGTATATGTAGTGGATGGCGGCAAACCGGCCCCGCAGGAGCTGATGGAAACCAAGCTCGATACCCTGCAAACCGTCCCCACTGCCGCCCAGCCTCTTTCGGATGTAGTGTACCGCACCGCACGCCGCCTCTCGCCCGCCAACGAAATGGTACTCATCGGCCCAACCGGCGCGGGCAAAGCCCCCGCCTTCTGCTGGACCTACAAAAAGGCGCTGCACTACTACCACCGCGACGAGTACGCCTTCCACCCCGCGTCGGGCCAGGTGCTGGACTCCCGCTTCCACGCCACCAAAAGCGCCGGCACCAAGTTCTCCGACATGAACTACGACCTGCACGTGGGACAGATTCTGGGTTTCGGCGGCAAACTCGTGGCTTTTCTGGGGAGTCTAATTTGCGCCAGTCTGCCCGTAACCGGCACCGTTATCTGGTGGGGCCGCCGCAACAAAACCAAGAAGAAAAAGCCGAAGCTGCAGGCGGTGTAATTCAGCGGCTGTTTGAGTCAGCCATGAACGATGTAGAGACGCAATATTTTGCGTCTCGTCGTTGAACTACTGGTCCTGCGCCATCTGAACAACGTTAGCAATGGCGAGACGCAAAATATTGCGTCTCTACATCGTACCAACACTACATAGCCCAGGGCTTCAGTCCTAGGATGTGAGATATTATTGCATCCGCCCCACCTTCGGAATCACCTGAATCAAGAAGCGCTTGTTGTCGCCTTCGCGGCGGCCGGAGTAGCGGCCGGTGCCGTAGAAGCCGCTGCCCCCGATGATGAGCTCAATGCTGCGGTCCTGGCTGAAATTGAGGTTGTTCTGCTTCCAGAGGTTGAGCAAATTGAGGGCGCGGCGGTAGCTGAGCTGGTAGGTGGTTTGCTCTTCGCGCTGGTTGCGCGGGTCGCCCTGGGGGTAGCGGGCGGCCATGCCTTCCACAATCACCAGGTAGCGCACGTTCTGGCCTCTATTGGTAGCACTGAGGCTGCGTAGACGCTCCTGCAGCAGCTGGCCAGCTTGCAGCAAGGCGGGCTTGTAGCTGTCCTGGATTTCGTCGCGGCCGGCTTTGAACTGCACATTCAGCTTCAGCTCGTACCGCTCGTTTTGGGGGTCGTAGCGGAAGTAGCGCCCCTCCAGCCGCCTGAGCGACTCCCGGATGCGGGTAATCTGCTCCAGCTCAATGGCCTTGGCTTTCAGCTCGCCGTTGGCCTGCTTCAGCTCCCCTTCCCGGTCCTTGAACAGCTTGAAGCTGTACACGAACAGCACCAGCATCACCACGAACAAGGACGTCATCAGGTCCACGTAGCTGGGCCAGAAGAAGTCGTTATTTTGGCGCTTGTTGGAGGTGGCGTTGTTCATTGAGAGGAAAGTAATTAGAGCTAGAGGGCTAGTTCCCCTCCTTGGAAAGGAGGGGCTAGGGGTGGTTGACCTGGCGTTAGAACGGTTACTAAAGCTAGCGGGTCGTTCAACGAATCAACCACCCCTAGCCCCTCCTTTCCAAGGAGGGGAACTAGCTTTTAGCTCTAATCCATATCGACACTGCCATTACACCGGCTTCACACCGCCAAACAGCTTGTCCATAAACCGCTGAAAACGGTTCTTGGAGGTGGCTTTCACCAGTATCGTGTTCAGGCTGGATAACTCCAGCAGGAGCTTGGCCTGCACCTGCGAGTCCAGCTCGATTTTGCGGAGTAGCTCACGCTGGGTAGCTGTTACGTCGCGGCTGAGGTCGGCTTGCTGGGTGTTGAGGTTCTGGAAGGGCTCCATCTGTTTCAGCAGCTTCTCGAAGACGTTGTCGGCGTTGAGCTTCTCGAAATACTGCTGCCACTTCTCGTAGGCCAGCTGGGCCTGCCGCTCGTTGTAGGCCAGGCGCTTGTCCATCACGTCGGCGAGGCCTACACCGGCCTGGTCAATGTGCTGCTCGGCGCGGTCCTTGAGGTTGCGCAGCTCCACCTGGTGCTTCTGGAAGAAATCCAGCATGAGCTGCACCGAGTTGTTGTTGCCCCCGATGTACTGGCCCAGGTCGTTGATGCCTTTCTCGAAGCCCCGCAGGCGGTCCAGAATGCTATTTACGGCTTCGGCCGAGTGGTAGCCGTTCTGCAGCATTTCGTTGAGGCGCTGCTGGTAGCCGGTGAAGGCCGCAAACATTTCCGCCGACTCGCGCACCTTCTCAAACACCATGATATTGGCCGCCGCCATCTTGTCGTAGCCGATGGTATCAAGGCGTTCCAAAAAGTCGCTCTGCACCCGAATATTCTGCGTCACCTTTTCCAGCAAGGGATTGAACAGCTCAATCTGCCCCACAAACTGCTGGTTGAAGGCATCAAGCACCGATTTGAGGTTGGTAAGCGAGCTGGCCATATCGGCGTGCAGCACGGGCAGCAAGCGGGCCTGCAGGAAGGTGTAGTATTGGTTCTGAAGCTTATCGAGCTGGTGGCGGGCCTGGCGCAGCACGCCGTTGCCGAGCAGCGTGAGCAGCAGCCCTACGAAGGAGCCCGTCATGGCAATCAGCACGCCGGTCAGGAAGGGTGTCAGCGCGTTTTCATCGGAAACGCCGTTGCGCGCAATGCCCACGAGGCCCAGAATCACGCCCAGAAACGTGCCCAACAGCCCCAGGTACAGGGGCGTCGCTACATCAGCCTGCACCGCATTGTCCAGCACTTCGCTTTGACGCTCCGATATGTCTTTCAGAATGCCGAAGTCGGCCGCCGCGCCCTTGTTGTGGCGCAGGTAGTCGTTGGTGTCCAGCAGGATTTCCTGGAACTCCGGGGAAGCATTTTCGGCCTTGATGAGGTTGGAGGCAAAGGCTTCGGGGGGCGCATCGGCAGCGTAATCGGGCACGTCGCGGCCATCGGGCAGCACAATGCGGTGCTCCACGCGCAGGCTCTCCTTGGGCGGATACAGGACCGCCAGTCGCCGCGCGTTGGCCCGCGTTTGCAGGAACGTGCGAATCTGCAGGCCCACCACCACGGCCACTACCAGGATTTCGAGGATTATTTCCAGCATAAGGCTACGAATCTACGCGCTAAAAGCTAGGAAGTGTTAACAGTGGCTAGTATGTTTGGGAATGGAGTACATGTTGACCGACGCGCAGTGGGCGCGCATCGCGCCGTTACTGCCGGGCCGGGAAGGCACGAGCGGCGGGCGGGGCCA
>NZ_JAWDJT010000007.1:0-229621 GCF_032464715.1 Hymenobacter endophyticus
TAGCCGCCTCAAGCAGTTTCGCCGCGTGGCCACGCGCTATGACAAGTTGGATGCCCATTTTCTGGCCTTTGTTCATCTTGCCGCAACCGTACTCTGGCTGCGTGACTGTTAACACTTCCTAAACCCCAAGCCAGCGTAATCCGTGACTTATGCGCCCTGGTGGGCCCTGAGTCGGCGCCACCGTACCCTTTGCCGTATAGCCTTCCAAACTTACTCTGGAAGATTATGGCGAAGAAAACTGTCGCGGAAATACTGGTAGATACTCTCCTGGCTGCTGGCGTAACGCGGGTGTACGGCGTGGTAGGCGACTCGCTCAATGGCATTACCGATGAAATCCGGAAGCGGGAGGGCATTGAGTGGGTGCACGTGCGCAACGAGGAGGCCGGCGCGTTTGCCGCTGGTGCGGAGGCCCACCTCACCGGCTCCCTGGCCGTGTGCGCCGGTAGCTGCGGCCCCGGTAACACCCATTTGCTCAATGGCCTCTACGACTGCCACCGCAGCCGGGTGCCAGTACTGGCCATTGCGGCCCAAATTCCCAGTGCCGAAATCGGGACGCAGTATTTTCAGGAAACTCACCCCGAAAACACTTTCAAGGAATGCAGCGCCTACTGTGAGCTGATTGGGCACCCCAGCCAAGCCGTGCGCTCCATTGAAAGGGGCATCCAGACGGCCATTGCCCAGCGCGGCGTGGCGGTGCTGGTGATTCCCGGCGACATCAACTACGAGGAAACTGAAGCACCCGAACCCCGCCTGCCGGTGCTGCGGAGCCGGGCTAAGCTGGTGCCGGCCATCGAAGATTTGCGGGCCGCTGCCGACCTGCTCAACACGGCCAGCAAGGTGACCATTATGGCCGGGGCCGGTTGCGCCGAGGCCCACGCCGAATTGCTGCAAGCGGCCGAGGCTCTCGGGGCTCCCGTGGTGCACGCCCTGCGCGGCAAGGAGTACGTGGAGGGCAACAACCCTTACGATGTGGGCCTGAGCGGCTTATTGGGTTTCACCTCCGGCTACCGCGCGCTGATGGATGCTGACGCCTTGCTTATGCTCGGTACCGACTTTCCCTACACCCAGTTTCTGCCCCAGGAAACCCGCACCGTGCAAATTGATTTGCGCGGCGAACATATCGGCCGCCGCACGCGGGTGGAGGTGGGGTTGGTGGGTGATGTAGCGGCTACCCTGCAGGCCCTGCTGCCCATTCTCAACCATAAGCAGGACCGCCACCACCTTGTAACGTCTCTGGAGCACTACCAGGAAGCTCGCCAAAGCCTGGATGAGCTGGCCACGGGTGAGGCCGGCGACACCAGCATGCACCCGCAGTACGTGGCCCGGCTCCTGAACGAGCAAGCCGCCGAAGATGCCATTTTCACCTGCGACGTGGGTACCCCCACCATCTGGGCTGCCCGCTACCTGCGCATGAATGGGCAGCGCCGGCTGATTGGCTCTTTCAACCACGGCAGTATGGCCAACGCCATGCCCCAGGCCTTGGGGGCGCAACTGGCCTGCCCCGGCCGCCAGGTAATTGCCCTGGCCGGCGACGGAGGCTTTGCCATGCTCATGGGGGAGCTGCTGACCCTGAAACAACTGAAAACGCCCGCTAAAATAGTCATCTTCAACAACGCCAGTCTATCATTTGTGGAGCTGGAGATGAAGGCAGCCGGCATTCTGGAATACGGCACCGAGCTGGAAAACCCCAACTTTGCCGCCCTGGCCGAGGCCGCCGGGGTGCGGGGCATCCGCGTATCGGACCCCGCCGACTTGCCCAGGGCCATTGCCGAAATGCTGGCTCACCCCGGCCCGGTAGTGCTGGATGCTGTAGTGAAACGCACGGAGCTGTCGATGCCACCCACCATTCAGGCCAGTCAGGTGAAGGGTTTCAGCCTCTATGCCCTCAAAGCTATTATGAGCGGGCGGGGCGACGAAGTACTGGAGCTGGCCAAAACGAACCTGCTGCGGTAAGGCTGAAAACGTCAGCTACTGGGCGTGATGAACGTGTCAGCTTGAGCACAGCAAAGGGCTTTATTGCGTTGCACCAACTTGCGCCAGCGTAATAGGGTTCTTCGCTCCGCTCAGGAAGCAAAACCCCAGGGCACCTCCACCGATTCGCTAAAAACTCTTCTGCACGAACAAAACGGCCTTTACTGGCTGTTGTTTGCTGATACATCCGTGGGTTGAAACGCGCGGGTTGTGTTTATTTGCTACTTCTGCCTTGCGCGGCCTCGGCCGCCCCTCCGCGCTTCCATGACCAACAAAGAAATTAAAGCCCTTATCTCCCTGCTCGACGACCCGGAAGTTGCCCCGCAGATTCAGGAGAAAATCCAGACCCTGGGCGAAACCATTATTCCGTTTCTGGAGGAAAGCTGGGAAGAAACCCTGGACCCTCAGCAGCAGCAGCGCCTCGAAGACCTGATCCATCACCTGCAGTTTGAGGGCCTGCAACAGCGCCTGCGCGTATGGCGCGACTCGGGAGGGGAAAACCTGCTGGAAGGCATGTGGCTGCTCAACAGCTACCAGTACCCAGATGCCGATTTTCAGGTGCTCAACCGGGCCATTGAGCAGCTACGCTTTGAGGTCTGGACGCTGTTGCAGCCCGAAATGCACCCCGCCGACCAGGTGCAGACGCTTAACCACGTGCTGTTTCGCACCCATAAGTTTGCCGCCAACACCCAGAACTTCCACTCCCCGGCCAACTCCATGCTGCACCGGGTGCTGGAAACCCGCCGGGGCAATCCGCTGACCCTCTGCGTGATTTACCTGCTAGTGGCCCAGCGCCTCAAGCTGCCGGTCTTCGGGGTGAATTTGCCCAACCTGTTTGTGCTGACCTACCGCGTGGAGCCCCCGCTGGAGCCGTTTTATATCAACTGCTACAACCGGGGCCTGGTGCTGTCGCGCACGGATATCGAGCACTACATTGCCCAGCTCAACCTCACGCCCAACGACATGTTCTTCGAGCCCTGCTCGCACCTGGACATCGTGCGCCGGGCCCTGCGCAATCTGCAGCTCAGCTTCGAGAAGCTGCAGGAACCCGCCAAAGCTGCTGAAGTAGGCCAGCTGCTCGCCATTCTGACGGTGGAAATGGTAGCCGATAACAACGACGCGGCCCCGGATGAGGAGTAGTAACCAGATCTGAGAATAATAAGCAGGGAGGGGTGAGACTTTCGTTCTGGCAGTGCGCCATCTGAACGAAAGTCTCACCCCTCCCTGCTTATTATCCTCAGATCTGTTTGGGAAGTGGTAGCACGTCATGCTTCGCTACGCTCTGCATGACGTGCTGGTAAGTTTTACAACTTTCTAAACAGCTTCTATATCATATCTTTACTTAAAACTTCTTAATCAGGCAGCCGGCGGCGCGTTTGTCGGCCAGGGTAGCGGTGCGGCCAGCCAGCAGACCGTCGAGCACCTGCTCCAGGTATTTTTCTTTCACGTAGGCCTCCACCTGAGGGTTGTCATCAATGGCGCCTTTGTAGCGCACAGCAAATCCGTCGCCAGCGGGCTGCAGCACCACCGCCTCGGGCGTTTTGCTGGCGCCCAACAGCGTGCTTACTTTCTGGCCTTCATCGGTGAGCAAGGGCAAATCAGCCCCCATGGCTTTTACTTTCAGCTTCTCGGCCTCGCCCGTTTCAGTGCTGGCTTCCAGGTTGATGGGCGCGTTTACGAACAGGAACTGCACGCCTTTGGCGCCATACTCGGCACTGAGCGCCGCCAGACGGTTTTGGTAGAGTTTGGAGAAAGCGCAGGCCGGATTTACGAATACTACTACAATGGCCTTGCTGCCGGCGTAGCTCTTGAGCGCAACTTCGGCGTTGGCGCCGTTCCGGAGGTTGAAATCCGCCACGGAGCGGCTGCCCTGGGCGCGGGCCACGCTCACGGCTACCGTGCAGAACAGCAGGGCAGCGGCAGTGACAAGAGAAATTCGGCGGAAAGACATAGCAGAGGCGAAGTGGTGAGGTTGTGAAGGGTGAAGTTGTGAATTGGTGAGTGGTAAGCGCAGAAAAAACATCAAACTCACCATTTCACTGACTCACAATTTCACCAACGGTGTAAGTCAGAATATAGCCGGGGCTGGGCTGCGAGTACTGAATCTGGTGTTGGCTGCGGGAGTTTTCGAGCAGCAGGTGTCCCGTCAAAACACCGGCCTCCCGCAGCTCAAACGGGCTGAGCAGCAACTGCTCTTTAAACACCAGGCCCCGGCGGCTGTGCAGCTTGTACAACGTCTCCTTGGCGCTCCAATACAGACAGTACTTCACCGCGTCGTCGCCGGCATTGGCCAGCTCGGATTCCGCTAGAACCCGGTGAGCCAACTTTTTAGCTTTGGGGCGGATCATTTCAATATCTATGCCAACTGCCTCCTGCGCAGAAAGTACCGCCGCCACCCACTCACCGGAGTGCGAGAGAGAAACGCCGCCAGCGGGCAGCTCCGGGAAGTAGGGCCGGCCATTTTCGTCGTTGTGCAGGGTGGCGGGGGCGTCGCTGAGTTCCCGTAGCAGCTGGTGGGCCAGCACCCGGCCCGCCAGCCACTGCCGGGCC
This sequence comes from Hymenobacter endophyticus, assembly GCF_032464715.1. Classification (NCBI taxonomy): domain Bacteria; kingdom Pseudomonadati; phylum Bacteroidota; class Cytophagia; order Cytophagales; family Hymenobacteraceae; genus Hymenobacter; species Hymenobacter endophyticus. Next base: position 4,522 of record NZ_JAWDJT010000007.1, read on the forward strand.
CGCAACTCGTCGCGCCCCTGCGGAAAGCGGGCCAGGTAGTGCGCCTGCGCCGGCAGCAACGGCCACAACTCCTCGGCCGGCTCAGTTAGGTGCCAGAGGCCCAGCACGGCCGTGTGCGAAATGGGGGAGAGGGAGTGCAGGGGCAAGTGGGGAAGTTGGGAAATGGTGGAGGTGTGAATGGGAAAGGTACGAGGGAAAACGGAGGCCGGATGCTTGAGTAGCGAGCATAGTAGCCGCTGGGCGGTATCTTCGCCCTTTCACAACTTCACCCTTCACATTTTTACCCTTGTCTTCCCGTCCCCAGGTTCAGAAACTCGCCTCCCTTACCGGCCACCGCGACTGTGTGTATGCCCTCACCGGCCACGCGGGCCAGGATACGGTATACTCCTCGGGGGCCGATGGGCTGGTGGTGGCCTGGCGCGCCGACGCACCCGAGCAGGATGGTGACTTGCTGGCGCGGGTGGAAAACTCAGTGTACGCTTTGCTGCACCTGCCGGGGCGCAACCTGCTGGTGCTGGGCCACAACTTTCAGGGCATTCAGGTGATTGACTTAGCCACCAAGGCGTTGGTATACGCCACGGCTTTGCCGCCCGTCGCCATTTTCGACTTGACGTATTCCGAGCTGCGGCAGCGCCTGTACGTGGCCCTGGCCGATGGTACCTTGGCCGTGCTGCGCGCCACCGACTTCACGCTGGAAACCCTGCTGCGCCTCTCTGATAAAAGCCTGCGCTGTCTGGCTCTGCACGAGCAGCGCGGGGAGCTGGCTGTGGGCGGCTCCGACCACTTAGTGCGGGTGCTGGATGCGGACTCTTTACGGGTGCAGCACGTGATTGAGGGCGCCACCAACTCGGTATTCACCTGCGCCTACTCGCCCGATGGCCGCTACCTGCTCACGGCCGGCCGCGACGCCCACCTGCGCATCTGGGACGTGGCCGCTGAGTACCGGGAGCACCGCAGCATTGTGGCCCACATGTTCACCATCAACCACCTGGCCTTCTCGCCCGATGCCCGCCTGCTGGCCACGTGCAGCATGGATAAGAGCATCAAGCTCTGGGACGCCGAAACCTGGCAGCTGCTGCGCGTGGTTGACCGGGCCCGGCACGCCGGCCACGGCACCTCCGTAAACAAGGTAATTTGGCCGGGCAGCGGGAAACGGCTAGTTTCGTGTAGCGACGACCGTAGCCTGGCCGTGTGGGAAGTGGTCGGGGGTGAGCAACAAGAAGTGAGCGGGTAGCAGGCAAAGCGGTAAAGCCACGGCTTGCGCTTGCCTCCCCGTTTCATCGGCCTGCTTGTACCTCCAACGCCGCCCAGGTTTCTGTAAAATTTCGCTTCTGCCTCCTAACTTCTGTCTTCTAGCTTCTCATGAAAATTACCGCCCTCGATATCCGGCAGAAAACCTTTGAAAAAGCTTTCCGGGGCTTGGATAAGGACGAAGTACAGGCGTTTCTGCAAACCCTTTCTCAGCAGTGGGAACGAATGGGCGACGAAAACCGGGAGTTGCGCCTCAAGCTCGACCACGCCACCCAGGAGGTGAGCAAGATGCGGGAGGTGGAAACCAGCCTGTACCGCACCCTCAAAACGGCCGAAGACACGGGCAACAGCATTACGGAGCAGGCCCAGCGCGACGCCCAGCTGCGCATCCGGGAAGCTCAGCTCCAGGCCGAGCAGCTCCTGAACGATGCCCGCCAGAAGGCCCGCGCCGTGGTGGACGAGGCTTACCAGCAGGCCGAGCGCACCGTGGCCGAAATGCAGAAGGAGGTAAGCGGAATGGGGCAGGAGTGTCAGCGGCTCGAAAACCTGCTGGATGGCCTCACCCGTGACCTGCACAACCTGGCCTCCGAGGCGCTGGATAAGGTGGAGAAAACCCGTAACCGGCCGAAAGCCGCTACCTCGGCCATCCTTTCCCGGGCCGCCAGCGTAAAAGTGAATCGTCCGCACACCGCCGACGACTTACCCAAACCAGACGCCGCCATGTACGTTTCCACTTCTTCTACTGCTTCCGTGGCCGCCGTAGCGGGCGGAGCCGCTTTCCACGATGGCTCGGCCGCCAATACGGAGCGCCGCCCCATCGGCTACAACCCCAAGCCCGGCCAGCAGCCCGACCCGGGTCAGCAACCGGAACCCAACCAGCCCGAACGGCCCGAGCCCGAAATTGAGCGGCCCGGCTCCCCGATTCCCGGTGCCCCCAACCCCGACGTGCAGCCCGGCCAGCCCGATATCCGGCCCAGCGGCCCCGACCGCCCGGAGATTCCGCAGCCGGTGCCGCCCACGCACCCCGGCCAGTCGGACCAGCCCAGCATGCAGGGCGCGGCCCTTGGCGAGAAGTCGTTTTTCGACGAGCTGTAAGTCAGTCGTAGTACGTTTGAATTGCGCAAAGCCTACCTTTCGGGGTGGGCTTTGCTGTTTTACGCCTTCGTCGTGGAGTTGTACCTGTCAGGGCTTACCGGGGCCAGCTGAGTTATAATCCGGTATTCGTTTCACTTGCTTAGCTTATTCTATGGACCAGGTTGCGCTTGAAGGCATGGAGTTTTTTGCCTTTCACGGGTACTATGAGGAGGAGCAGAAAATTGGCAACAAGTACAGTGTAGACCTGTACATCGACACCGATTTACAGCAAGCCGGCACCTCTGATGAGTTGGAGAATACGGTAAACTACGTGGTGCTATACCAACTAGTGGCTGAAGAAATGCAGATACCGGCCCGCCTCCTGGAGCACGTGGGGCAGCGCATCATTAGTAGAGTGCAGGCGGCATTTCCGCACATTAGCGGAGTGAAAGTGAGCGTGTCGAAGTATAACCCGCCTTTTGGAGGTATCTGCTTCCGCTCCCGCGTAACCCTGGAGCGGAAAAGCTGACTTCGGCTGCCCGGGCTAAGTAAGAGTCACCCCTTGCCGCTACTGATGCCGAGTGCCCGTAGCTGCGGAAATAGGATAGCAGGCTAGTTGCAGAGCTGTTTTTCAAGTAGTTGAAATATTATACGAAGCATATCGTAGATTAAACTTGTATCTACGATATGCTTCGTATATGTTTGATGTACGAACTGATTCGTAGCTATGTCGTTGGCTGCTCCTGCGCGTAGGGGGCAGCTGGCAGGCAACGGTTGGCGGCAGTTCGGTAGTCATTCCCAGTACCTCTTAGTTTGTCTCCATGAGTAAATCTCCCATCCCCAAGCCCACCGAATCGGAGCTGGAAATTCTGCAGGTGCTCTGGCAGCACGGCCCCAGCACCGTCCGCTTTGTGAACGACGAGCTCAACAACCGCCGAGAGGTGGGCTACACCACTTCCCTGAAGCTGCTGCAACTGATGCTGGACAAGGGCCTGGTGCTGCGCGACGACGACAGCAAAACCCACGTGTACCGGGCCGCCGTGCGTGAGGAGGAAACCCAGGGCCTGTTGCTCGACCGGTTCGTGGATTCCACCTTCGGGGGGTCGGCCATGAAGCTGGTGATGCAGGCGCTGGGCAACCGCCGCACCTCCCGGGAAGAGCTGGCTCAGATTCGGCGCCTGCTCAACGACATTGAAATTCAGAACGACACCACTCCACCTTCAACCAACGACGCGCAATGAACTGGCTGGAAACCTTACTGCCCGCTGCGCTGGTGCGCGCCCTGGGCTGGACGTTAGTACACTCTCTCTGGCAAGGAGCTGTGGTAGCTCTGGCCCTGGCCGGCCTGCTACTGCTGCTGCGCCGCCACCAGGCCGAAATCCGCTACCGTACGGCGGCGGTGGCCCTGTTGGTACTGCTTGCGCTGGCTACCATCACGTTTGCCAGGTACTACACGGCAACGCCGGAGCCTTCCCCGGTAGCTGGGTTTGTAGTAGGGGATGAGGCCGCCGTGCGCGCCGATGGGGTAATGCCGCTGGCCACTGCCGGTAGCGCACCCGCCACGCTCTCAACCACCCCGGCCGTTGCACCAACTGCGCCTACGGGCCTGCAGGTCTGGCTTACATACTTTGATAACAACCTGCCGGTATTGGTAGCTGCTTGGCTACTGGGGTTGCTGGCTATGACGCTCCGCTTGCTGGGTGGCTTGGCCTATGTGCAGCGCCTGCGCCGCTACCGGGTGCAGCCTCTGGCCCAGGAGTGGCAACAGCGCCTGGGCGCGTTAGCCAATAAGGCCGGCCTGAAGCAGCCAGTGCAATTGCTGGAGTCGGCACTGGTGCGGGTGCCGGTGGTAGTTGGCCATGTAAGCCCCGTCATTCTGCTGCCGCTGGGTACCGTTACGGGCCTAAGCACGGCGTATCTGGAGGCCATTCTGGCCCATGAGCTGGCCCATGTGCAGCGCCGCGACTATCTGATGAACCTAGTGCAGTCGGTGGCCGAAACGCTGTTCTTTTATCACCCCGCCGTGTGGTTTATTAATGCCTGCCTGCGCACGGAGCGCGAAAACTGCTGCGACGACGCCGCCACGGCCCTGGTGGGCGGCAACCCCCTGACAGTAGCCCGGGCCCTGGCCGCCCTGGCCGAGCTAACAGCCACGCCCGAACCCACCGAAACCCGCCTGGCCATATCGGCCCTGGGGCCCGATGGCTCCGTGTTGGGCCGCATCCGGCGGCTGGTACAGGGCCGCACGGCGCCCACTTTCACGGAGGGCTTTATGGCCGCTTGCATCGTGCTGGGTGGGTTGGTGCTGCTGACCTCGGCCGTGGCCATTGCCGATCCGCACCCGGCCAGCGGCCTCAGCACCGACAGCGCGCTGCAACAGCTGCCCTTCCTGCTGGATGAGCCTGACACCACGCGCAAAGCTGCGGCAACCGACAAAATGCTGGCCGGCCTGGCCCCTGAAACGTTACCTGATGCGGCCCCCATAGCGGGCGAAGATGACCTGGCCGCGCTGAGCGCGCCCGAGGCAGCTCCTCTTGCCTCGGCTGCTGCCTCGGTTTCTTCATCGGCTACCCCGGCACCAAGCCTGGATGATGACGGGGACGACGACGGCAAAAAGCGCAAGCGTAGCCGGCAGCAGGTAGTAGTGGTGCCGGGCCCTGGCCGCAACCGCCCCGGCACTCTCGTAATCGAAAAGGATAAAAAGGGCCGAATTACCAATCTGCTGGTTGATGGACAGCGGGTAGAAACGGCCTCGGCCGGCAAGTCGAAAGGCAAAAAAACGGCCAGCCAGGTAGAGGTTATTCAGCTGCCGGGCAGGGGGCGGGGGTGGGCCAATGGGCAGAACTTTAATTTCAACTTCGACGACAACTTCCGCCGGAGCTTCCGTTTCCAGGGCCCCGGCCTGAGCACTGCCGAGGTGACCCGCATCAAAGCTGATGCCCAACGCATGGCCGAGGATGCCCGCCGCCAGTTTGGTAACAACCCGCAGTGGAGCCGCAACCTGGAGCAGAACACCGAAGTATGGGTTGACCAAGCCATGAAAGCCCGGGCCCAGGGACTGAAAATCCGGCTGCAAGCCCTGCAGGGTGCCGAAAAATCCTTGCGCAGCACCCTGGAAGACCGAGACCTGAGCGAGCAGCAGCGGGAACAGCTTCAGGAGCAGTTGGAAAACCTGCGGGAGCAGCAGCAGGACGCCCGCGACGACTTCCGGGACGAGGCGCGTGACCTGGCCGAGGAGGCCGAAGGCCGCACCCGCAACGGCGGCAACGAGGACGAAGCTGCCCGCCGCCGGGCCGAAGCCGAAATGCGCCGCCACGAAGCCGAGATGCGCCGCCTGGAAACCGAAATGCGACGCCACGAAAGTGAAATTCGCCGTAATGAAGCCGAGATGCGCCGCCACGAGTCGGATGACCGTCGGCGCGAGGCCCGGGACTCGGAAGAAGCCTTGCTGCGGGAACTGCGCAAGGATGGCCTGATCAAAAGCACCAGCAACGTGCAGGTGAATCTGTCGGCCGCTACGCTTATCGTAAATGGTAAAAAGCAGCCGGCCGCCGTGCGTGACAAATACCTGAAGCTGGTGGAAAAGCAAACCGGCCGCAAGCTCACCAAAGGCTCGTTTGTGCTCAACCGCCAGACTTCGGGCAGCACCACTACCACCCGCAGCCTGCAGGCCCCCCCGGCACCACCGGCCCCCCCAGCCCCGCCAGTAGCAGGTGCTCCGGCCCCGCCGCCGCCCCCAGCCCTTCCGCGTGCTCCCCGCTTCAACTCCGACAACATTCGGGCAGAGCTGCGCAAGGACGGTATCATCGGAGCCAACGAAAAGAGCTTCCAGTTTCAACTGAACGATGCCGGCCTGACCGTCAATGGTAAAAAGCAGTCGGCGGAGTTGACCGAGAAGTACCGCAAACTGGTGGACGCCCCCGATGCCAATGGCCGCAGCACCCACCGCAATATTCAGATTTCTATAAGTGAGTAAGGAGTGATAATGCCAGTATCGGCCGCCGCTGCAACGGCGGCCGATTTTTTTATCGGAAAGATGCCCCTACCTAGGCAACGGTTCGGGTAGGAGTGGCATCTATTACAAAATTCCGCCCCAGCGGGCCAAAAAGCCACCTTCTGCACCAATGTGCCAGCCAACTATTCTGGCAGGCAATTGGGCCTCCCACCTCCCTATTTACTGATTCGCTTGTTGTACTTTTCCTCTCGTCGTTGCGTCGTGAAGCGTTGTCGTGTGCTTTTACTGCTGGTGGCCCTGTGGGCTGCTACTGGGTCGGCGCAAGCTCAGTCGGCCCCCGAAACGGCCGCCACGGCGGCCCAGCCGGCTCCCAAGCGCCAGTTGCAGGCCTTGCGCATTACCGAGGCCATGAAGCTGGACGGCGCCCTGGACGAGGCCGCGTGGCAGCAGGCTCCCCTAGCCACGGATTTCATCCAGAACCGCCCCAGCCCCGGCCTCCTCGAAAAGCACAAAACCGAGGTGCGCGTGCTCTACGATGATGCCAACCTCTACATCGGGGCCATCATGCACGATGTGAGCCAAGACTCCATCATGCGGGAGCTGTCGGCCCGCGACGACATGGGCAACACCGACTTTTTCGGGGTTTTCCTGGATACCTACCACGATAAAATCAACGGCTACGGCTTCTTCGTGACCACCGGCGGGGTGCAGGCCGATGCCCGCTACTCCCCGGCCGGGGGCGAGGATTTCAACTGGAACGCCGTGTGGGACTCGCGCACGGCCCTGCGCGGTACTGATTGGGTGTGTGAGATGCGCATTCCGTACTCGGCCATCCGCTTCAGCAAAGCCCCCGAGCAACTCTGGGGCGTGAATTTTGTGCGCCAGCGCAAAAAGGATAATCAAGCTTTCTTCTGGAACGAGGTGAAGCCCGCCGTGGATGGGTTTGTAAATCAGTGGGGCGAGCTGACGGGCATCAAGGACGTGCAGCCCCCGCTGCGCCTCTCGCTCACGCCCTATATCTCGGCCTACGCCAACCATTACCCCTACGATGTGCAGGGCACCCGCAACACCAGCACCAGCTTCAACGGCGGGGCCGACGTGAAATGGGGCATCAACGAGAGCTTCACCCTGGATGCCACCCTGGTACCCGATTTCGGGCAGGTGCAGAGCGACAACCAGGTGCTCAACCTCTCGCCTTTTGAGGTACAGTTTCAGGAAAACCGGCAGTTTTTCACCGAGGGCACCGAGCTGTTCAACAAGGGCAACCTGTTTTACTCCCGCCGCGTGGGCGCCACGCCCATCGGCTTTGGCAACGTAAGCGGGCAGCTGCGGGCCGGCGAAACGGGCCCCGACGGGCAGCGGCGGCCGGGTGAGGCCGTGGTGAGCAACCCCGGCGTGACGCGCCTGCTCAACGCCACCAAAGTATCGGGCCGTACCAAGAACGGCTTGGGCGTGGGCGTGTTCAACGCCCTCAGTAATGATGTATACGCTGTGGTGCGCGACTCGGTGGATGGGCGGGAGCGGGACGTGCTGACCCAGCCCTTCAGCAACTACAGCATCATGGTGCTGGATCAGAGCCTGAAAAACAACAGCTACGTGTCGCTCATCAACACCAACGTTACGCGCTGGGGCAGCACCTACGATGCCAACGTGACGGGCGGCCTGTTCCGCTTCGCCGATAAGAAGAATGCCTACGCCATTGACGGGCGCGTGGTGTACTCGCGGCGGCGGGGCAACGTGTTCGGCTCGGAGGAGCGCATTGACGACCAGAACGGCTACAAGTACCAAGTGGGGCTGAGCAAAATCAGCGGCAACTTCACCTGGCAGCTGGGCCAGGGCATTGAGTCGGATACCTACAACCCCAACGATTTGGGCATTCTGTTCGGCAACAACAACATCTCCCAGTACGCCAACATCAGCTACAACAAGTACCAGCCCTTCTGGAAGGTCAACAACTTCTACTCCTGGGCCGGCCTGAGCCACTCGTTGCTCTACAAGCCCACCCGCTACCAGAACGCCAACATTGCGGCCGGCTGGAACACCACGTTCACCAAGAGCTTCCTGACCACGGGCATGAACTTCGATGCCAACCCCGTGACCCACGACTACTACGAGCCCCGCCAGTTTCCGCTGGGCGACTACTACGTGCGGGTGCCGGTGAATGCCAACGTGGGCGGCTTCGTTTCCACGGATTACCGCAAAAAGCTGGCCTGGGATGCCAATATCGGCGTGCGGTGGTACGCCCGCGACGAGCGGTTTGAGCGGCCCCGCCGCATGGGCTACGGCCTGAGCCTCTCGCCGCGCTACCGCGTGAGCAACCAGCTCAACTTCCGGTATAGCTTTGATTGGAACCTGCGTCAGAACCAGGTGGGCTACGTGAACGGCGGCCTCAACGGCAGCCTGCCCGACGACGCCCGCTTCCGCGACGACCACCCCGGCGACGTGCTGCTGGGCGTGCGCCGCGTGCTCACGGTGACCAACACACTGTCGGGGGGCTACACGTTTAACAACCGCATGTCCCTGACGGTGCGGGCGCGCCACTACACCAGCACCGTGAACTACAGCGAGTTTGCGCGCCTGGGCACGGGCGGCCAGGAGCAGCCCGTGGAGTACCGCCGCAACCGCGACAATACCTTTAATGCCTTCAACGTGGATGCCGTGTATGCCTGGTGGTTCGCGCCCGGCTCCCAGGTGAGCATCGTGTGGAAAAACGCCAGCTCGTCGTTTCTGGAAGCCAACGAGGCCACTCCGCTCTACTTCGATAATCTGAGCAATACCATCAATACGCCCCACAACAACAACCTGAGCATCAAAATCCTGTACTACCTGGATTACCTGATGCTCAAGCGCCGGGCCAAAGTGTAACCCGGCCGCGCGGGCCCGGCCTGAGTCAGCCGCTACGGCAGAAAAACACAAGCCCCCGGCGGTAGCGTCGGGGGCTTGCTTTTTTTGTCGGTACGGTGGAATGATGGAAGAGGCCTGCAATGCCGTTACGGTCCAGCTATCTGGCCCGGCCATCGGTAATTATGGCGTGCTTGTCGATAAGAATTGGTAACGGGGGAGGAGCAGGGCAAATTCAGCCAGGATTTCGCCAACTATCTAACCCGTAATGTCTTATGGAACGCAAGAATTTTCTGAAAAGCCTGTTTGTGGGCGCTGTTTCGGTGCCGGCCGTGCTGGCCGCCTGCAGCAAGGACGACGCGGACGCCGCCACGCCCGCCACCGGCGGCAGCACCTCGGGCGGCGGCAGCACCTCGGGCAGCTGCGCCGTGGCCCCCACCGAAACCGAAGGGCCTTTCCCCACCAAAGTGCCCTCGTCGTACGTGCGCGCCGATATTACCGATGGCCGCGCGGGCTACCCGATGACGGCCACCATCACCATTACCAACAGCAATAACAGCTGCGCCGCCCTGGCCGGCGCTTTGGTGGATATCTGGCACTGCGACGCTGAGGGCAACTACTCCGAGTACGGCGGCACGGGCATGCAGAGCACCAACTACCAGGCCGTACACTTCCTGCGCGGCCGCCAAACCACCGATGCCAGCGGGCAGGTGAAGTTTACCACCATCTTCCCCGGCTGGTACTCGGGCCGAGCCACCCACATTCACGTGCACGTGTACTCGGCCACCGGCACCTCGCTCAAAGTCACCCAGATTGCCTTTCCGGAGGGCACGGGCACGGCCGTAGCCGCCGTGAACGGCTATAAGAAGGGCCTGAGCGGATACACCAGCAACGCCCAGGACAACGTGTTCAGCGACGGGGTAGCCCAGGAGCTGGCCACCGTAACGGGCAGCACCACCGCCGGCTTCCAGCTGAATAGCACGTTTGCGGTACCGGCCTAGTGGGCCGCTCACGCCCCCACACCCGCGGAAACTGCGCGGGAGCGAGCCGCTGCGGCGCGGTTTTTTGCTGACCTGACCTCCTGACTATGGCTGAGCGTGTTATTACCCTGTGCTACCGCAAAATCGTGGATGCCACCTCCCAACGGCCCTGGGACAGGCTGGTATTTGAGGATACCTACGCCGAGCTGCGCCTCCAGGCCCAGACCTATAACCCCGAGGGCCGCTACCGTACCTATGCCGAGCTACTGCGCCACGCGCCGGGAGCCGGCCAGCTGCCGTTTCTGGTGAGTGCCGTGGCCCGGGCCTACCTGCCCCAGCTGGGCGGGCTCATCCCCGACGTGGCCGACAACCTGGGCCGGCATTTTCTGCGGTTCAGCCGGTTTCAGTTCGAAATCATCAACTCCGATTTTCAGGACAAAAGCCGCCACCAGGTAGCCATCAACTTCTTCTCCGACCCGCTCACCTGGCACGAAACCATCAACAGCCTGCTGCTGGTATCGGCGGCGGCGGCCGTGCCCGAAGGCGGGGAACTGCTCACGCATATGGTGGCTTTGCAGCCTTATCTGAGCATCTGTTCCATCCAGACAACTCCTGCCCCATGAGTCCGCCCTTGCCCGCCCGCATCTTTTTGGCCGACCAGCACGGGCTGCTCACCACGCCGCAGTCGGGCCGGTGCAGCGTGTTTTCGTTTGGCCCGTACCAGGATGCGCAGCGCCAGCCGCTGGGCCGGCTGCTGGCCATCAATGAGGAAACCCTGCACGGCGGCCAGGAGCTGGTGCTGCCCGCTTCGCAAGCGGCGTACTGCCTGGTGCTGCCCCTCACCGGCGAAATCAGCTGCGGCGTGGCCGCCGAGCTGGCGCTGGTGCAGGTGGAGCAGGCGTGGGGGGCCACGGTGGCGGCCGGCGCGGCCCTGACGCTGCGCAACCCCTACGCGGCGGAGGCGGTGCGCTTTCTGCACATCTGGGTGGCCGCGCCCGAAACCCCGCCCGCGCCGCCCGAAACCATCAGCTACACCTTTGCCCAGCTGGAAAACAACCTGGCGGAACTCGTCAGCACGTCCGGGAACCGGCCCTTTTCCCTGAGTCTGGGGCGCTTCAACGGACGGGAGGAAGCCGTGTATCACCTGCGCCACCCCGATGCCCTGTTCTTCGCCTACGTGCTGGCCGGGGCCTTTGAGGTAGAAGGCCGCCTGCTGCACGCCCGGGATGGTCTGGCGCTGTGGCAGCTGCGGCAGGCGGAGCTGGAGGCCCTCAGCAACAACGCGCTGGTCGTGGTGCTGGAAGTAGTGCCGTAGCGTGAGCGTTGCGGCTGGCCTGGTGCTTCCACGCAACGGGGCGGGCGGCCCCGGCGGCGCGCTACAACCCCAGCAGCTCCTCGGCCGCCCCGAAAGCCGACTTACCGCCCTGCATTACCTGCCGGCGCAGCTCCGGCAGAAGGGCGGCCACCTCGGGGCGGGCGTAGAAGCGGGTTTCCAGGGTTTCCCGGATGGTTTCGTGGAGCCAGTGCAGGTTTTGCTCCTGGCGGCGCTGCTGGAAGTAGCCGTTGGCCTGGGTGTGCCGCACGTACTGCTCCACCACCTGCCACACCTCGGGCACCCCGGCCCCCGTGAGGGCCGAGGAGGTGGTAACCACCGGGCTCCACTGCGAGGCGGCCAATGGAAACAGGTGCAAAGCGTTCTGATACTCGGCCCGGGCGCGGCGGGCGGCCAGCTCGTTGCCGCCGTCGGCTTTGGTGATGGTCACGGCGTCGGCCATTTCCATGATACCTTTCTTGATGCCCTGCAGCTCGTCGCCGGCCCCGGCCAGCATCAGCAGCAGAAAGAAATCCACCATGCCGTGCACGGCCGTCTCGCTCTGGCCCACGCCCACGGTTTCCACAAAAATCACGTCGTGGCCGGCGGCTTCGCACAAGGCCAGGGCCTCACGGGTACTGCGCGTGACGCCCCCGAGGCTGCGCCCGGCCGGGCTGGGGCGGATGAAAGCCTGCGGATGCGCGGCCAGCTCGTTCATGCGGGTTTTGTCGCCGAGGATGCTGCCGCCGCTGCGCTGGCTGCTGGGGTCCACGGCCAGTACCGCCAGGCGCTTGCCCTGCTCGCGCACCAGATGCAGGCCCAAGGCCTCAATAAACGTGCTTTTGCCCACGCCCGGCACGCCTGTAATGCCCAGCCGCACCGAGCGGCCGGCGTGGGGCAGCACCGCATCCAGCACCTGCCGGGCCAGTTCCTGGTCGGTGGGCAGGGTGCTTTCCACCAGCGTGATGGCCCGGCTGAGCATGACGCGGTTACCGGCCAGCACGCCGTCACTATATTCAGTAGAAGAAAAGCGTTTGGGCACGGGCAGAAATAAATGTGGCGTAAGCTTTAGCTTGCGCCGGACGCCGGTAAAACCGGCTATATTCAACGGCTGCCTGCCAAGGGGCGGCCAACTAACGGCGCAAGCTAAAGCTTACGCCACATTTTCGCTATGAACTTCTCCCGATTCGCCGCCGGCCTGGGCCTGGTAGTGGCTGCCGCTACCACCGGGCACGCCCAGAACGAGCTGAGCAACTTCACGGCCACCGGCCGGGGTGGCGTGGCCACCACCTTCGCCTCCGACTACCAGGCCATCGGCATCAACCCCGCCAACCTGGGCCGGGTGGGCGGGGCCACGGTGGCGTTTACCATTGGCGAGGTGGGGGCCGGGGCCGCGTCCCAGTCGCTCACGCGCCAGCAGCTGCGCCGGTTTATCCTCAACCCCAACGAGCAGCTCACGCCCGCCGAAAAGCAGGCGCTGGCCACGGCTTTCAACTCCGATAACGCCCTCAACTTCAACGCCGATGCCACCACCCTGGCGCTGGCCGTGCAGCTGCCCGTAATCGGGGGTATTGCCATCAGCAACCGGGTGCGCACCGCCGGGCACGTGGGGCTCAACAAAAATGCGGCGGATATTCTGTTTCTGGGCCGGGACGCGCCGCTGTACACCAGCACGGCGGCCGGCAACGTGCCCTTGGTATCGGAGGCGCTGGCCGGCACCGAAATGCAGCTGTCGGTGCTCAACGAGTTCAACCTGGCCTGGGGCACGCGTCTGCTCGATTTGCCGCTGTTCCAGCTCTCGGCCGGGGCGGGGTACCGCTACGTGCAGGGCGTGGGCATTGTGGATGTGCGCGTGCAGCCCGGCAACCTGCAGGCCTACACCTCCATGTCGCCGGTATTTGATATCGACTACGGCACCGTGGCCAGCAACCCCGGTTTCAACCTGCGCACCGGCAGCGGACTGAGCCCCGTGGGCAAGGGCCACGGCTTTGATCTGGGCCTGGCCGCCGAGGTGGGCAAGTCGTTGCGCCTGGGCCTGGCCGTTACCGACATCGGCCACATGACCTGGAACGGCAACCTGCTCACGGCCAACGACCAGAAGCTGAAGCGACTGAAATCCAGCGGGGTCGACAGCTATAACTTCGTGAAGGAAGCCGTCGAAATCTTCGCCTCCGGCACCGACAGCCTGTTTCAGTACCAGCCCGACCAGGCCCGCCGCGCCGCCCTGCCCACCAAGCTGCGGGCCGGGGCTGGGCTGCGCCTGAGCGAGTATTTCGAAGCTGGTCTGGATGTGACTATGCCCCTGAATGAGGTGGCCGGCAACCTGCCTTCCCCCTTCGTGGGCGCCGGCCTCGACTACAAACCGGCTAAGTGGCTGCGCCTGAGCAGTGGCCTGACGGGCGGAGCCGGCTACGGCTTCAGCGTGCCGCTGGGCGTTACGCTCGTCACCAGCTTCTACGAGGCCGGCCTCAGCACCCGCGACGTAGCCGGCCTGCTCACCTCTGAGCACCCCTACCTGTCGGCGGCCGGGGGCTTCCTGCGGTTTAAGCTGGGCGGGAAGTCGCAATAGGTGAAATGGTGAAGTTGTGAGTTGGTTAACCGTCATTGCGAGGCGGAGCCGAAGCACCCGCAGGACAGCGCAGCTAACCTTCCTTCACCATGCACCAAGCTTGAAATACGCCAAAGCCCCTGACGACCGTGCTGGCGTCAGGGGCTTTCTGCTTCTTCCAAGGGTTCACGCTGCGAAAAGGAGGGATTAGCTGCGCTGTCCTGCGGATGCGTCGACACTGGCTTGATGCGCCACATGCTCGCAATGACGGTTAATCAACTCACAACTTCACCCTTCACAATTTCACCTACTTCCCCGGCTCAGTGATGAAGATGGGCAGGCCCAGCTTGCTGCGGCGGCCCCCGAGTTTCAGGCCATCATCCACGTATTTGGCGGCCTCGGAGTTGGGGTTCTGAATGATGCCCAGAAACTGGTTGTCCTCGCGAGCCACGTAAATATTACCGTCGGGGGCGCGCTGCAAAGAGCCTACTTTGCGGTTCGAGGATTTGCCGATGACGGTGGCTTTGCCGGTTTTCAGATCGAACTGGTACACCTGGGCCTGGCCGCCGCCCTCGCCGTTGCTGGAGCCGTAGAGCTTGGAGCCGTCGGGGGAAAACTCCACGCCATAGGCTTCGGGGTAGGGGGCAAATGCCTTTACGTTCTTCACCAGGCCGGTGCTGCGGTCAAAGTCGAACACCTCGTACTTGTTGGCCTCCCGCCACAAAGCCACGGCCAGCTTGCGGCCATCGGGCGAGAACTTCATGGCCCCGATGGCATTGCGGCCGGGGCCGGCGTGCATGCTGCCCACGTTGCTCATAATGGGCTTGCTCTGGACCCCGTCGGCCGTCACCAGGAAGCTCACAAAGGCGTTGGAATTCCAGCGGTGGGCCACAATCCACACGTCGCGGCCGTTCTGGTGGCGCACGGCGGCCAGCTTCTCGGCCACGGGCGTAATCAGGAGGGCATTCAGGCGGGGCACGTCGCCGAGGCCGTTTTCCCGGGTCATATCCACCACCGAGTAGCGCAGACCGTTGGAGCCGCCCTGGGCGCCCACTGTAAACACGTAAAACACGTTGCCACTGCCGGGGTCGGGCACGATGAGGGCGCTCTGGGTGCTGGAGTTGGAGCCCATCAGCTTGCGGCCGTTGGGCATCACCTGATGCTGGCGGTTGAACACGAACTCGCCGTTGGTGTAGAACAGCAGCTGGCCCTGTTGGTTGGTGGCCACGGCCGAGCCCTCGTAGGTGGTCATTTTGCTGGTGAGCAGGGGAGTGGGTGCACCTCCGCCCTCAGGAAACTGCAGGCCGGCCTGCTGCCCGAACAGCCAAATGGATTGCTCCCGCTGGGCCAAGGCGGCTCCCGGCAGCAGCAGGGCCAGTAGTAGCGGCAAAAGGGAAAGTCGTTTCATATCAGGTCAGATGATTCGGTGCCAGTCAGGATGCAATTTCGTGCCAGATTTTTTCAAGGAGGCAAGAAGATTGAGTGCCAGCCTGCTGCCCGTTAAAGCTTTTATATTTCCCACTCCCCAGCCAGCAGGCGCGGAATGAGAGGGCGAATGATGTTGTAGCTGGCACCCCAGAGCGGGTGCCCGCCTGCTAGGCGGTAGAACGGGATGCGGCGCGGGCCGGGCCAGCCGGGCAGCTCCCAGGTTTCCTCGGTGTGGTTGGCGGCATCGGCCAGGAAGCGGAGCGGAATTTCCAGCACTTCATCCACCTCGCTGGTTTGCCACTGCCACGCCGCCGGCCGCCGGATGCGGCCCAGAAACGGGCTGATGCGGAACCCGGTAAGCACCGGCACAACAGGGAGGGCCGTCAGAATTGCAACGTTGGTGGGCGGCAGATACACTTCTTCAAACGCTTCCCGCAGAGCTGTGGCTTGCAAATCGGCATCCTGGGGTTCGGGCTTGCCGCCCGGAAACGCCAGCTGGCCGCCATGCACACCGAAGGCCGCCCGGCGTACCATCACCACCTGCAGCTCACCCGCCTCGTCGCGGAAAACAGGTACCAGAACGGCGGAGTCGCGGAGGGTTTTGGGAAACAGAAAATCAGACATAACGCAACAGCGCCGACGCGGGCTATTCCGCGTCGGCGCTGGCAAGTTACGGCTTCGGCCGACTCGGAGTTGAGCCGGCAACAGCCGCCCGTTTTAGTACAGGTAGCTTAGGGCGGTCCGGTCGTTGGCATTGAAGGGACGGCTCTGGCCCGAGCCAATGCAGGCCAGCATCCAGGAGCTGGGGTCGGCGCTGGAGGGTGTGCCCGGAATCAGAACGGCGCCCACCGTGCTGGCACCTTCATTGGCCGTGGAGCCCCCGCAGCTGTAACTCCGGTCCATGTAGTCGGTGTGGCGGAAGCCAATGCAGTGGCCAATTTCGTGGGCCAGAATGGTAGCTAAGTAGGCGGTGGCCGGGGTGTTGCCAATGGCCCGCGAGTTCACTTTTACCTCATTAAACGGTGCCCCCGCGCTGGTAGGGAAGCCCGCCGAAGCCAGGTAGCTGCCGTTGCCGCGCACGATGCTGATGGCTGCTCCCGAGGCTACGCGCTGAAAAGTGAGCTGCAAGCCCTGGGCGTTGTAGCGGGCAATGGCTTCATCGAGGCCGGCCACGTAGGAGGCGGGCAGCTGGCTGGCAATACTGATGGTTATTACCCGGGGCAGGCCGGTAACCAGGTTGGTAGTGCGGTATTGCTCATCCTGGCCCACGCGCAGCAGCTGCACCGGGTTGTGGGCGCTCAACTCAGCCGGCGACAGGGCAATGTCTCCCTCCACAATGTAGCTGCCGTCCTCGTCGCGCGAAACATTGGCAATACTGAAGCCCAACTGCCGGATTTGCGTCAGCGCCTCGGCGCTAATGTCCTCCTGCTTGTTCACTACGGCTTCTTTTTCGGAGCAGCCACTCAGTACAGGCAACGCGGCAATGCCTGTCATCAGTAGAAATGAGGTGAGCTTCATAGGTATGTGGTTGTGGTGAATGGATGCTGATAATGTAGCTATATAAATGAATGCTAGCGTTATAGTAATCTGATTTTAATGCTGCGGCCGAGTGCCACTGCCATGCTAGTTAGCGCAAGCGTAGCTGCCAGAGGCCGTAATGGCTACCGTGGGCAGCTCGTGGGTGCGCTCGAAAAACTGGTAGCCGGGCGCCAGCTGCTGCCAAAACACAAAGTGGGGGCTAGCCATACGCCGGGCCAGGTTCTCGTCCGTTAGCTCAAAGGGAAAGATGTGAACCGGTATACTGGCCTGCCCGGCGCCGCGCGCCTCCACCGCCAGCACGTACAGCTCCCGGATGCCCTCGTCGGTGATAGGCAGGCAGCCAATGGTTTCATCGGAGCCGTGGATGAAAATATCGTTGCCGGGGTCGAGGGTACCGGCGCGTACCTGGTCGGCGGCGTTAGGGTAGTCGAGGCCCAGCGAGAGGTAGTACTTGCTGTCGGGGTTGAAGCGGTTAATGGTATAAAATCCCTCCGGAATCTGCCCGTCGCCGGCCTGGCGCTTGGGACCCAGCGTGCCGGAGGTGCCGGCGAGCCGGAAGGTGCGCAGCAGCACAAACTGCCCCCGGCCCCGGTTGCGCCCCCACACCTCTACCCGCCGGCCCACTTTAAATGCCCGCAGAAACAGCTCCAACCGCTCCGGGGCCAGGCCATTGCGGCGCAACAGGGCGTGGGCCGCGTTCTGGTGGGCCGCGTAGGCCACTCGTACCCTGGGGAACAGCAGTTGGTTGGCTCGGAAGGCTGGGTTGGGCTCAGGCGCGCGCACTGAGGAGCGCGCGGCGGCCGCTACCAGCAGCACAGCGGCCGTTAGCACTAGAAAACGCATACGAGGGAGAGAAAAACGGCTACTTAGCCGCCAGAGACAAGTAAACGGGCCAGCCAGGTGGTTTCGTATAGAGCAGGTGCTATATTCAGCAACAGCAGTATCGGGGGGCGCGGTTTTGCGTAGGCAGGCTATGGCTCCCACTCCTACGTCCCTTCCTACTTACCAGCCCGATGTATTGGGGGCGGGTTTCGAACAGCTCATTCTGCCCCAGCCCGCCGACTATGAAGGGCCCGTGCGGGCCGTGCTGATCCGGTGCCAGTCCGGCCAGGAGGGCCCCTCCAGCGGCCGGGCGGTGCTTTATGTGCATGGTTTCAACGACTATTTCTTCCAGCGGGAGCTGGCCCTGGAATGCATTGCCCACGGCTACGGCTTCTACGCCCTTGATTTGCGTAAATACGGCCGGGCCCTGCTGCCGCACCAGCAGCCCAACACGGTGCGCCACCTCAGCGAATATTACCCCGACCTGGACGCCGCGTTGGCTCAGCTGCGCCAGGAAGGCTATGCGGAAGTGGTGCTGATGGGCCACTCCACGGGCGGGCTGATTACGGCCCTCTACACCGCCCAGCGCCAGCCAACCCAGGTGCGGGCATTGGTGCTGAACAGCCCGTTTCTGGAGCTGCACCAGTCGTGGCTGCGGCGGCATGTGGCCGTGCCGGCGGCCGTGGCCGTGGGAGCGGTATGGCCCACGCTGCCGTTGCCCGCCGGCCTGCCCGATACCTACGGCCAGAGCCTGCACCGTGCCTACCGGGGCCACTGGGACTATAACCTGGCCTGGAAACCCAACCATGTGTTTGCGGTGAATGCTGGCTGGCTGCGGGCCATCCGGCGGGGCCAGGCCCAGGTAAAGCGGGGTCTGGGCCTGCGCCTGCCGGTTCTGGTGCTGCACTCCGACCGCACGGCCACCGGCCGGCGCTGGCAAGCGGATTTTCAGCGCGCTGATATTGTACTTGATGTGGAGCACATCCGTCGGCTGGCGCCCCGCCTGGGTTCCCAGGTAACCAACCTGCCCCTGCCCGGAGCCGTGCACGACGTATTTTTATCTGGTTCGGAAGTGCGGGCCACGGCTTACCAGCAGCTGTTTGCCTGGCTGGATACGGTGCCGGTTTTGGCTACACACTCCTTATAACCTGGCTATGCTACTCCGAATAAGCGTGGTACTATGCTGCCTGGGGTTACTGGCCACAACCTGCCCGGCCCAGACTTCTCTGGCAGCCTTGCTTAAAGCCAGCAAATGGCAGAAGCGCGTGTTGTTGCTTTGTGCTCCCACCGCCGATGACGCTAATTTGCGCCGCCAGCAGCAACTGCTCGGGCCCGTTGGGGCCGACATGAATTCCCGCGACCTGCTAGTGCGGGAAGTGCTGTTCGACCATCTCTCTGACCCCGACCGGCGCTACCTGCGTGAGCAATTGGGCGTGAAAACCACTGGCTTCACGGTGCTGCTGATTGGCAAAGATGGGGGCGTGAAGCAACGCGCTGGCACGCCCCTGCCACCCGCCCGGCTTTTCACCACCATCGATGCCATGCCCATGCGCCGCCAGGAAATGCGCCGCCCCTGATAGGGGGCCAGACTGCAAAGACAAGTTGCTGCGTACTTTCGGCCATGAGCTCACCCGCGCCGGAGTATGATGTGCTGATTGTTGGAGCCGGCCCGGCTGGCACGGCCTGCGCCCTGGGGCTCGGAGGCAGTGGCCTGCGGGTGGGGCTGCTAGACAAAGCGCAGTTCCCGCGCGACAAGGTGTGCGGCGACGCCATTCCGGGTCCCACGCTCAAGGCCCTGGCCCGGCTCAATCCCCGGTACGCCCGGGACCTGCTCGCCCTTACCGCCCCCCACCGCACCGATGTAGCGTGCAGCCGCCTGGTGTCGCCGGCGGGGCAGGAGGTAAGCGTGGCGTGGCAGGCCCCGGCCTTCAACAGCCCCCGGTTGCAGTTTGACGCGGCTTTGCTCATGCTGGTGCGCCGCCACACGGCCACCGAGGTACTGGAAAGCAGCACCGTAAAAACGGTAGCGGCCACCGCCAGCGGTGCCACTGTTACGCTCCACAACGGCACTCAGCTTGCGGCCCACTTGTTAATCGGCTGCGACGGGGCCAACTCCGTAGTGGCGCGTCACTTGGCCCCGCACCCCCTCAACCGGCAGCGACACTGCGCCGCCGTGCGGGCCTACTACCAGGGCGTAACCGATGCGCCCGAAACCACCAGTGACTTCCTTTTTATCCGGCGTTACCGGGCGGGCTACTGCTGGGTATTTCCGGTGGGCAACGGCCTGTACAATGTCGGTTTTGGTATGCTGTCCTCGGATATAGCCCGCCATAAAGTAGACCTGAAGCGGGTGCTGGCCGAGTTACTGACTGCCCATCCGCACCTAGCGCTCCGCTTTCAGAACGCCCGCCAACTAGGGCTGGTGCAGGGGTTTGGGCTACCGCTGGGTGGCTCCCGGCGGCCCCTTACCGGTTCCCGCGCCCTGCTCTGCGGAGATGCCGCCGCCCTCATCGACCCCCTGCAGGGCCACGGCATCGATAAAGCGGTTATCAGTGGCTTGCTGGCCGCCGAGCACGCCCGCCGCTGCTGCGCCACGCAGGATTTCACGGCGGCAGCGCTGCTCCCGTACGAGGTGGCTGTGCAGCGGCGGCTGGGCCAGGAGCTGGGGCAACGCTACCGCCTCATGCAGCTGCTGGCTCGGGCACCGTGGCTGGCAGAAGCGGCCTTTTGGGCAGGCCGCTGGCCCTGGCTGCGGCGGCGGCTGGTGCGGGCGTTGGGGTAAAGGGAAACAGAAAACCGGCCATCAAGCCCAAAACAGCGTAGAAACCCAAGAATGGCCCGGCAGTTCAGCTGGGCTTTAACGCATAGCTTCCGCAACAAATAAGTACTTACTTTTGCGGGCCTCAGCGACTCTTCCGCCCTTATGCATCCAGATTCTACCCGCATCCGTCTTCAACCCGCCAACACGCAGCGCATCCCGTTCTGGGGTCAGCTTTTCCTAGGCCTGCTCTGGATAGCCTACACTGTGTCTCTGATTGTGACGGGCGAGGGCGCCAGCGACATGCACTTTCTGCACTATGTGTTTCTGGTATTCAGCTTGATTTACCTGGGCTATGTGCTGGTGCACAATGCACCGGTGTTCGGTACGCAGAGTTACCTGGAGTTCACGCCCGCCTACATTGTGCATAAAGACGGCCTATTCCGGCCCAAACAGGCATTTCCCGCCGAAAATATTGCGGGTCTGGAGCTGGCACCCCAGCAGCTGCGCGTGCAGCTCAAAGAAGGTGGCAATTACTCCCTGAGCCTGCGCCAGGTGAAGGGTGCCAAGCGCAAGCGTATGCTGCGTGAGCAGGTACGCAGCTTCGCCGCCAAGCATAACTTGCCCCTCCGCGACGCCCAGTAAGCATCAACCTCCTCTCCAAAAAGGCCACGGGCCGCAACTTCTATGGTTGCGGCCTGTGGCCTTTTCATGTCAAGCGCAGCGTGTTTACTTGCCCGCAAACTTCTTGCGCAGCTCCACAATGGTGCTGCGGAACGACTTGTCGGAGTCAATCAGATCGGACACGGTTTGCACCGAGTGAATCACGGTGCTATGGTCGCGGCCCCCAAAATGGTGGCCGATGCTTTTAAGCGAGTGGGTGGTGTGCTCCTTGGCAAAGTACATGGCCACCTGCCGGGCCGTTACCACTTCCTTCTTGCGCGTTTTGGCCTTGAGCAAATCCAGGGAAACCCCGAAATACTCGGCGCAGGTCTTCTGAATGAAGTCGAGGTTTACTTCGGCCTCCACTTCCTCAATAATATGCCGCAATGCCTGCTTGGCCATTTCCAGGTCAATTTCGCGGCGGTTGAGGCTACTCTGGGCCACCAGGGAAATCAGCACGCCTTCCAGCTCCCGCACGTTGGTGTTCACCGAGTGGGCCAAATATTCCACCACCTGCGGCGGAATATCAATGCCATCCTGCTGCATCTTGTTCTGGATGATGGCCATACGCGTCTCGAAGTCGGGGCTCTGCAAGTCAGCCGTGAGGCCCCATTTAAAGCGCGAGAGCAGCCGGTCTTCCAGCCCTACCAGGTCGCGAGGCGGGCGGTCCGAGGTCATCACAATCTGCTTGCCCGCCTGGTGCAGGTGGTTGAAGATGTGGAAGAACATTTCCTGGGTTTTGTCCTTGCCCGAGAGGAACTGCACGTCGTCCAGAATCAGGATATCCACCAGTAGGTAGAAGTTGGCGAAGTCCTGCACCTGGTTGGAGCGCAGGCTTTCAATGAATTGGTTGGTGAACTTCTCGGCCGACACATACAGCACGAACTTATCGGTGTTCGTGGCCTTGATGTGGTTACCGATGGCCTGTACCAGATGGGTTTTGCCCAGGCCCACGCCCCCGTAAATCATGAGGGGGTTGAAGCTGGTGGTACCGGGCTTGTTAGCCACGGCCAGCCCCGCCGAGCGGGAAAGGCGGTTACAGTCGCCCTCAATGTAGTTTTCGAAGGTGTACGTTGTGTTCAGCTGCGACTTCAGGTAGTCGCGCTCAATGGTTTTGCTGGCCTCGAAGGGGTTGCGCAGGGTGGCCGGGGTAGGCGCCGGGGCCACCGAAGCCGCCGCCACGTTGCGGGCCGAGGCCGTCATGGCGCTGGTGGCCATAGCCGTAGCGGCCGGCGTAGCGGAAGCGGCCGGCCCCGCCGATTTGCGGGCCGTAGGTAGGTTGAGGGTGCGGGGCTTCTGCTGGGCATTGCCCTGGTCCACCACAATGCTGTACTCCAGGCGGCCATCGGGTCCCAGCTCCTGGTGGATAGCGCGCTTCAGCTCCTCCACGTAATGCTCCTCCAGAAATTCGTAGAAATAGGTGCTTGGCACCTGAATCAGCAGAATGTTATTATGGAGCTGCACCGGCACAATGGGTTGAAACCACGTCCGGAAACTCTGCTCACCAATCGTTGCCTTGATGACACGCAGACAGTTGGCCCATACGGTTCGACAATCCTTGAGCATCAATAAGATAGGGGCAGGAGCAACGGGTGTGCAGGTGAGAAAAATAACGGGCTGGCCCAGGGCCGCAAACGGCCCGTTTTTTCTAGGGGGAGACAAAAATGTGGAAAACTCCTCAGACAAAAAAAACTTATACCCCTTGGATTTTTCGCGCTTTTACCACTTGCCTCATTCCCTAACAGCCGGGTTAGCCTAACGCAGGCCGTCCCCCGGCGGTATACGAAACGCCCGAAAAAAGACGGCCTTTATCCGCGCAAAACCGCACCGGTCCGGCGGGTTTCCCCGGCCAAACCGGTGCGGTTTTGCCGTCCGGTAACTGCGCCTTACGCCTGCCGGATGGGTACCACCGCCGAAGCGGCCACCGTGGGGCGGCGGGTGCCGTGCTCGAATGAGTAATCGAGGCGGCCGAGGTTGATGCCCGACCAGCCCACCTGATTTACCAGCGTTGCCTGGCCATTGGGACTGGCAATAGGCTCAGGCTGCTCCAGGAAGGTATGGGTGTGCCCACCCAAAATCAGGTCGATGCCGCTGACCTGCGCGGCCAGCTTCCGGTCGTCAAGTTTGCTGCTCTCGTACTTGTAGCCCAGGTGGGACAGGCAGATAACCAAGTCGCATCGCTCGGGGCCGCGCAGCTTGGTTACCATATCCTTGGCTACGGCTACGGGGTCGAGGTACTTGGTGGCGCCGAAGTTTTTATCGGCTACCAGCCCGGCCATTTCAATGCCCAAGCCAAACACCCCAATGCGGACGCCCTGCTTCTCAAACACCTTGTAGGGTTGAAACTTGCCGGCCAGGATAGTGCCCGTGAAGTCGTAGTTGGCAATGAGGAAGGGGAAGGTGGCGTGGGGCAGCTGCTTTTGCAGGCCCTCCAGGCCGTTGTCGAAATCGTGGTTGCCGAGGGTACTGGCGTCGTAGGCCATCTGGCTCATGAGCTTGTACTCCAGCTCGCCCTGGAAGAAGTTGAAGTAAGGGGTACCCTGCCAGATGTCGCCGGAATCCAGCAGCAGCACGTTGGGCTCCTGCTTCCGGATTTGCTCGATAAGTGTCGCGCGCCGGGCCATGCCGCCCATGCCGGCCCACTGGGCGGCATTATCGGGGAAGGGCTCGATGCGGGAGTGCATATCGTTGGTGTGCAGAATGGTCAGGCGCACGGCCCTTTTGTCGGCGGCAGCGGCCGGCAGCGCGGCAGCGCCCAGCAGGCCCAGGGAAGCGGCACCCAGGCCGGAGTATTTCAGAAATTCGCGACGATCCACAGTGGTAATGTGCTGAATGTGGTGGAATGTGAGAAATGTGGAAATGGTGGGAGGAAAGGATGGAGTTACAGGATTAGCAGGGTATGCAATCCGCATACTTTCCCTATTCCACGCACATTTCTCACATTAAAACTTTACCCGACCTTCTACTTTGGCCTCAATGGGTTTGCCCTGCTTGGTTTGCTCCTGGATGTACTCGGCAATGGCGGAGCGCAGCAGTACGCCGGTACCCCGGGGCTTAATGGGCTTGAAAAACACCATATTGTCGCCGCCCCCGGCCAGATAGTCGGATATGGCCACGGTGTAGGTGCGGCTGGCATCAAACGGCTGCTCATTGATGAGGATGTCTTGGGGCTTGCCATCGGCAGCCACAGTGTAGGTAGCGCCCGAAACAGCCATTTTGATGCGGGCCGCGTAGGCAAACAGCTGCTGCACCACGGCCCCGGAGGCATCCAGCACTACCAGTTCGTTCTCGAAAGGCATCAGCTCAAACACCGAGCCCATGGTTACGGCTCCGGCCGGAATAGGGGCCCGCAGTCCGCCGTTCGACATCACGCCCAAATCCACGGGCTCACCCAGCTCCCGGCTGGCGCGCACCCGCTGAATATCGGCCACAAAGTTAGACAGCGGCGACTCCCCGCTGTTTTTGGTGAGAGCCACCGGAGCCTGGCCGATGACGGCCGTCATCTGGTCGGTGACGCGTTGGCGGTAGGGGGCAATAGTAGCGGCGGCCTGAGCATTGTCGGGCAGGGCTTTGCTAACGGGCTGGGCCGTAACGGGCGCCAGCTGCGCCTTGGGCAGGTAAGCACCACGCTGACAGGCGGGAGCCAGGGCCACCGTAGCCAGCAGGCCCAACGCCGCCACCCGGGAACGAATAAACTGCATGAGTTCAGGAAAAGAAGGAAGGCAAAGCGCAAAGATACAGCCACCCGCTGGGAGTTGGAATTCGTTGGCCTTCTATTACGCCTTTCCCATGCCTGCCTAGTTGCCATCCGGCCAAAAGCGGGGCAGTATGGACACCATCTGTTTCGATAGGTCTGGATTCTGACCAAATCTGCCGGATGCCGGATGGCTGGCTTTCCCCTGCCAATCCGGTATCTTTAGCCCGCCCCTGGGGCTTGTTCCACCCATCCCACCCGCTGCCGTATGGCCGATTTGCCGCGCCCCGCCCTCGTTTCTTTTTCTGAGTTTGATGCCGTGTCCACCGCCCAATGGCAGGAGCGCATCACCCGCGACCTGAAGGGCAAAGACCCCGCTACCCTGGTTTGGGCCACGCCGGATGGGTTTCCGGTGCAGCCGTTTTACCACCAGGAGGCTCTGGCAGCGCTGGGGGGCACCCCGCTGCCCCAGGCCCGGCCCGCTGGCTACTGGAGCAACGTGCCTACCTACTCGGTGCCTGCTTTGGAGCGGGGGCACAACGCCATTGAGCGGGCTGCCGAAGCGCTGAAACGCGGAGCCGATGGGGCGCATTTTGTGCTGGGTTTGGCCGAGGGTTTTGACACGGAGCACCTGCAGCAGCGCCTGCCCCTGGCCGATACCTATGTGGGCTATACTGTGCGCAACGGGGCAGCCGGCCTGGTGCAGCGCCTGGCCGCCGCGGGTAGTGCCCCGCGCGGCTTCCTGGTATCCGACCCTATTACCCGCCATGCGACTAACATGACGGCGCAGCTGGAGGAGCTACGGGCGGCGGTGCAGACGGCCCACAATTGGCCGGAGTTTAAGGCGCTGGGGCTGGATGTGGCCTACTACGGTAACCGGGGCGCTACTGCCACCCAGCAAATTGCCTTTGCCCTGAGCACGGCCGCCGCCTACCTGAGCGAGCTGCCTACCGCCGACCTCCCGGTGGCCGAGGTGGCGGCAGCCCTGCACCTGCACGTAGCAGTAGGCCCCAACTACTTCTTCGAAATGGCCAAGCTGCGGGCGTTGCGCCGGCTGTGGGCTACGCTGCTGCACGCCTACGGCCTGCCGGCTGAAGCCGCTCAGCAGCTCACCATTTTCGCCAGCACCGCCACCTGGAGCCAGACCACCCTCGACCCGCACACCAACCTGCTGCGCACCACTACTGAAGCTATGAGTGCCGTAATGGGCGGAGCCGATGCTGTAAGCGTGGGCACCTTCGACAGCCTGTTTCACGCCCCCAACGAGTTTGCCGAGCGCTTGGCCCGCAACCTGCCGGTGCTGATGCGCGAGGAAGCCTACCTCGACCGGGTGCAGGACCCCGCCGCTGGCTCCTACTACGTGGAAACCCTCACCGACCAGTTGGCCCGGGAGGCCTGGACGTTATTTCAGCAGATAGAGCAGCAGGGGGGGCTGCCCGCCGCCACTGGCTTTGTACTGCAGGAGCTCCACGCCTCGGCCCAGGCCCAGTTCCAGCGTATTGCCAGCGGGGAGCAGGTGGTAGTGGGCACCAACAAGTTTCATAACCCCCAGGAGAAGTTCGACTACAACCCCAAGCGCCTGTTGCGCAGCCGGGACTTCGACAGCACCCGCGCCACGTATCCGGCGGAGGTGTTGCGCCTGGCTACGGCCCTGCACTTTGAGCGGCGGGAGAAAAAGAAGAAGCGGGCTGCGCTGGTGCTGCTGGGTTCGCACACCAACCAGACCATTCTGGAGTCGTTTCTGCTGACCTTGCCCGAGGCCGACCGAAGTGAGCTGCACAAGGCCCGCCCCGAGGGCACGCTATCGGTGCTGTTTTCTTCCCCGGAAGAAGCTACGCTGATGTACGCCACGCCCGAGCAGTTCGGGCGCCTGGCCCGGGCCATCAGCCACGTGCCCATCGACGAGCCCAACTTCATTCCGCCCGCCCTGCTCACCGCCGACCTGGCCACCATGCAGGAAGCCACCCAGCTCTTCGGCCTCAAGGAGTTCAGCGTGCACGGCTATTCCACTGAGGACGTGCTGGCCCGTTTGCAGGGGAAGAAGTGAGATTGTGAAGTGGTGAAATGGTGATTGACGCTCCGGCGGCGCTACCTGCGCTTTGCTGTTCTACAATCCATTTCACTATTCCCATCCATTCACAATTTCACAAACTCACCATTTCACTATTGCCATGAAGCCCGACTTCTCTACTATATCCTACGACGCGGCCCAATTGCCTGCGCCAGCCATTGAACCTTCTGAAACCAGCACACCCGAGGGTATTGCCTTAAAGTCGTTCTACACGGCGCAGGATGTGCAGCACCTCACGCACCTCGGTTTTGGGGCGGGGCAGGCGCCCTACCTGCGCGGCCCCTACGCTACTATGTACGTGCAGAACCCCTGGACCATCCGGCAGTACGCGGGGTTCAGCACGGCCGAGGAAAGCAACGCCTTTTACCGCCGCAACCTGGCGGGCGGGCAAAAGGGCCTGTCGGTAGCGTTTGACCTGGCTACGCACCGGGGCTACGACTCCGACCACCCCCGCGTGGAAGGCGACGTGGGTAAGGCCGGCGTGGCCATTGACTCGGTGGAGGACATGAAGGTGCTGTTTGACCAGATTCCGCTGGATCAGATGTCGGTGAGCATGACCATGAACGGGGCCGTGCTGCCGATTCTGGCGTTTTACATTGTGGCGGCTGAGGAGCAGGGCGTAACGCCGGATAAGCTGGCGGGCACCATTCAGAACGACATTTTGAAGGAGTTTATGGTGCGCAACACCTACATCTATCCGCCCCTGCCGAGTATGCGCATCATTGCGGATATCTTCAGCTTCACGGCCCAGAAGATGCCCAAGTTCAACAGCATCAGCATCTCGGGCTACCACATGCAGGAGGCCGGGGCCACCGCCGACCTGGAGCTGGCCTACACCCTGGCCGATGGGCTGGAGTACGTGCGGGCGGGCCTGTCGGCGGGTATGAAGATTGACGATTTCGCCCCGCGCCTGTCGTTCTTCTGGGCCATTGGCATGAACCACTTCATGGAAATTGCCAAGCTGCGGGCCGGCCGCTTGCTCTGGGCCAAGCTCATTAAGCAGTTCGAGCCCCGGAACCCCAAGAGCCTGGCCCTGCGCACCCACTGCCAGACCTCGGGCTACTCGCTCACCGAGCAAGACCCCTTCAACAACGTGGCCCGCACCGCCATTGAGGCCATGGCGGCGGCCCTGGGCGGCACCCAGAGCCTGCACACCAACGCCCTCGACGAGGCCATTGCCCTGCCCACCGACTTCTCGGCCCGCATTGCCCGCAACACCCAGCTCTACCTCCAGCACGAAACCGACATTACCCGCGTGGTGGACCCCTGGGGCGGCTCCTACTACGTGGAAACCCTCACCCACGAGCTGGCCGACAAAGCCTGGGCCCTGATTCAGGAAGTGGAGGAGTTGGGCGGCATGGCCAAGGCCATTGAAACCGGCCTGCCCAAAATGCGCATCGAGGAAGCCGCCGCCCGCAAGCAGGCCCGCATCGACTCGGGCAAGGAAACGGTGGTGGGCGTGAACAAGTACCGCATCAACGAGGCCACCGACATTGAGGTGCTCGACATCGACAACGCCGCCGTGCGCGAGTCGCAAATCACCCGCCTGAACACCATCAAAGCCGCCCGCGACACGGCCGCCGTGCAGCAGGCCCTGGAGGCCCTCACGGAAGCCGCCCCCACCGGCACCGAGAACCTGCTGGCCCTGGCCGTAAACGCGGCCCGCCTGCGCGCTACGCTGGGCGAAATTTCGGATGCGCTGGAGAAAGTGTACGGCCGTCACCAGGCTACTATTCGGGCTATTTCGGGCGTGTATTCCCAGGAAATGAACTACGACGAGGAGTTTGCCAAGGCCCGCCAGCTGGCCGATGAGTTTGCCCAACGGGAAGGCCGCCGCCCCCGCATGATGGTAGCCAAAATGGGCCAGGACGGCCACGACCGGGGCTCCAAAATCATTGCTACCAGCTTCGCCGACGTGGGCTTCGACGTGGACATTGCGCCTCTGTTCCAGACGCCCGCCGAGGTAGCCCGCCAAGCCGCCGAAAACGACGTGCACGTAGTGGGCGTGAGCAGCCTCGCCGCCGGCCACAAAACCCTGATTCCGCAGCTACTCCGGGAGCTGCAGCAGCTCGGCCGCGAGGATATCCTCGTCATTGCCGGCGGCGTCATCCCCGCCCAGGACTACCAGTTCCTCTACGATGCCGGCGTGGCCGGCGTGTACGGCCCCGGGACGGTTATTGCCGTAGCTGCGCAGGAGATTTTGGGAAAGCTTGGGGAATAATATACCTAATACGTTGAATCATGAATATAAAATCTAAATCATTAGAGCTTATAGCTGATATACTAAGAGCATTCGGGCTAGATGAGTATGGAAATAAGACAAGGCGTCTAAAAAACACAAAAGGCGATGTAGACAAAAATGACATAATATTTGGATACTTAGATGCAGTAGACAAAGGATTTGCTGTTCAAAGTGAATCTAAAAAACAACAAGCTCTTGTTTATATTAGTATCCCGCAGCATTATATACAAAACGAAGACCTAGACAATATTCTAGAAAGCGTAAGCACATTCATGAGTGTTTGTGGTTTTGAATATCAATCAGAGGAAGAACCAATCCTTGGATCATTTATTCAAAGCTTAATTTTTTGGACAAAAAAGCCTAAAACGCAGCAACAGGTCCACGAAATATATGATAAAGGTAAAGCTGCATTAGAGGCCAACTATCTGGGTAAACCGGTCGCAGAGTCAACGGCACAACTATCAAGTGCGGCAGCTCAGCTTATAGCTGCTTGTCAGAATGTTGATGAAATAGTTCTTCGAACAGGAGCACT
Source organism: Hymenobacter endophyticus (assembly GCF_032464715.1). NCBI lineage: Bacteria > Pseudomonadati > Bacteroidota > Cytophagia > Cytophagales > Hymenobacteraceae > Hymenobacter > Hymenobacter endophyticus. Next base: position 34,232 of record NZ_JAWDJT010000007.1, read on the forward strand.
AATTATTGTAAAGGCGATAATTGACGGAAGAACTATAATGAGTGTAGAAACGATTTCTCCTCAACTAATGAATCATCTTGATCAAAATCCTGGATTACTTAGAGACCCTCGTTTGGTATATCACTTTCTAGATAATCTCCCGGCAGCATTAAAATCAAGTTCTAGCCAGTCTTTAACATTTGGTGGATAAGCTTTATGCACCGTCTTATACAAGCATTCAATCATGCGCATTCACGATATCGACCAAGAAGACGCCGACATTGATTACTTCGCCGCCGACGAGGCCGGGCACATTGTGCACGTCGCGTCCGGGGGCGGGGTGCTGCCGGAATCGGTGGCGGCGGATGAGGTGGCGCTGCTGGAGCTGCACCAGTATTTCCTGACGCGGCCGGAAACCGATTCGGCGGTGGCGGCCGCGCCGGCTTTGGCCCAGGACGGGGCCTACCCGGGTGCCGCCCGCTACGCCCGGCGCGGGCTGTTCTCCTTCGCCAAAACCCGCCTGCATGAGCGCGCCGATTCGCGCTACTACGCGGTGGCCCGGCCCCTGCAGCCCCTCACCCTGGCCGAGCTGCCGCCGCCACTGGCGGAGCTGCTGCGCCGCACCCAACTGCCCGGCCCCGCAGCCGAGCTGGAAACGCTGGATATGGCCAGCATTGCCTGAAACTGAAACCGGCCCGCTGCAGCAGCGGGCCGGTTTTTTAGAGCTAAAGCTAGTTCCCCTCCTCAGATGAGGAGGGGCTAGGGGTGGTTGATGAACGCCAGGATGATTATTAGAGCTCGATGATGTGCAACGATTGTCAACCACCCCTAGCCCCTCCTCATCTGAGGAGGGGAACCAGTTTTTTAACAATAGCCTACTTACTCCCACCACCGCAGTTGCGGCAGGGGCTGGCCGAGGGTGACGGGCTGGCCCAGCTCGGGGGTGGTGATGGGGAGCTGGTGGAGGGCCGCAGCGGCGGTGGCGCGGCGCACGGGCTCGTTCCAGGCGTGGTGGGCCTCGGTGAAGGCGCCCCAGTGCACCGGCTGCATGGTGCGGGCGCGCACATCCAGGGCGGCCTGCACGCTTTGCTCGGGCAGCATATGAATCTGGGCCCAGCTGGCGTCGTATTGTCCGCACTCCATCAACGCTAGGTCGAAGGGGCCGTGCTGGCGGCCGATTTGCTGGAAGTGCTGGCCGTAGCCTCCGTCGCCGCTGTAGAATACGCGGTGGGCGGGCGTTTTTAGCACCCAGGAGCTCCAGGAAGTAGAGTTGCGGTTGGTGAGGCCCCGGCCCGAAAAGTGGCGCGCGGGCGTGCTGATGATGGTAAGGCCCGACAGCTGCACCGAATCCTGCCAGTTTAGCTCCTGCACTTTCGCGGGGGCCACGCCCCAGGCCAGCAGGTGCGCCCCCACGCCCAGGGGCACGTAGAAGTGGGCCACTTTGTCCCGGAGCTTCACAATGGTCTGGTAGTCGAGGTGGTCGTAGTGGTCGTGGGAGATGAGCACGGCGTCAATGGCCGGGAGCTGCCCGGCGGTAATGGCCAGGCTGGGGTTGTAGCGTTTGGGCGTCACCCAGGAAAGCGGCCCCATCTTCACGCTCAGCATGGGGTCGAGCAGCACGTTTTTGCCCCCGATTTCCACCAGCGAGGCCGAGTGCCCGAACCACGTCACGCGCACCAGTTCGGGCGTTTTGCGGGTGATGCTGGCGGAGTCGAGCGGCTGCGTAGGGAGGGGCGCGGCCGGGGCCGCGTTGGGTACTTTGGTAAACAGGAACCGCCAGAGCACCGAGAACGTGCTGCCGTCCGTCATCATGGTAGTGGGCTCCAGGTTCTGAAACTCCCCGTCGTGGTAGCGGCCGGTGCGGGCGTAGGCAGCTTTTTGGGCTTTAGTGGGTTTGCCGCCCAGCTCGGGGCTGAGGTTGGCAAAAGCCACGCCGGCCACCACCAGTATGGCTACCACTATCAGCGCCAGTCGGCCGGTTATCTTCAGAAATCTGCGCATCAATTCGAGCTATAAGCACCGGCCTGCGGGGACGGTCTTGAGGTAGTCGGATTGATACGGGAAATATTGCACCGGCGCTGTCTGCTCCGGCAGGGCGGCCCGGTCCGGCGGCTGCAAGCCGTCGGGCCGGTTGTCGTCTGGTTTAGCCGCACGAGGTCATAGCAACATCAGCAACCAACGGCCCGATGGCTTGTCGCTGGGCCAGGCCAAATGCAACCACCCTGCCCGGTTTCCCAGGCAGGGTGGTTGCATGTGGCGGCCAGCAAGCTGCTTAACCCCGGCCGTTGAAGTCGCGGCGCTCGGGGCCGCCGCGCCGCTCACCGCCCTGGCGGCTTTGCATCTGGCGCATGCGCTCCTGGCGCTTGGTTTCAAACTGGGCATACTGCTTTTTGGACAGCACGTCTTTCAGCTTCTTGTCGGTGCCTTCGTGGATGCGCTTGAAATCGGCCATCCGCTGGCTGCGGTCCTTTCCGCCCGATTGGCCGCGCAGGGCCTGCATCTGCTGCTGTTGGTCCTGGAAGATTTTCTCCACCTTGGATTTCTGCTTGCTGCTCAGGTCCAGGTCTTTGGCCATCTGGTCGAGGCGTTGCTGGCGGCGCTGACCGTCTTGGCGCTGACCGTCTTGGCGCTGGCCATCCTGGCGCTGGCCTTTGCGGCCCTGGCGGCCGTCTTTATCGTGGCGGTCATCCTGGCGCTGCGCCTGCCCGAAAATGGCGGGGGCGGCCAAGGAGGCTTCGGAAGCCGAGGCAATCAGACCGAGAAGCAGGGCAAGGCTCAACAATTGCTTTTTCATGGGTACTTGGGTTGGAAAGTGAAAGTCGAAGGGAAGTGGGGTTCAGAACCGTGCGTTCTTGTCTCCCTGTATTCAAACCCAGTGCCGCAGATGGGCCGCGTTGGGCCAGAATCCAGCAACCCCGCAGAAAAACCGACCAACCGCCGCATTTCTTCGCCCACGCCCTGCGCCTCCAATTCGGCGCGGAGCTTTACTTTGCCGCTTCCGGATCATTACCCCTATTCCCTTACTTCTATGACGCCTGCCACCACCCAGCTGCAGCTGCTCGGCCACGCCAGCTTCCGCATTACTACACCTGAGGGCCGCATTATTCTGCTGGACCCCTGGCTGAGCAATAACCCCTACGTGCCAGAACACCTGCGCCACCCTGAGCGCGCCGACCTCTTGCTGCTCACCCACGGCCACGACGACCACTTGGACGCCGAGCTACCTGCTCTGCTGGCCCGTACCGGAGCCAAAATAGCTGCCCCCGCGCCCGTGCGGTTCTACTTGCAGGAGCAGGGCGTACCGGCCGGTCAGTGCGAAGCCATGAACGTGGGCGGCAGCATTGACGTGCTGGATGTGCGCCTGACCATGACGGTAGCTCACCACGCCGCCCACGTCGACCGGCCCGACGGTACCACCAGCCACCAGCACGAGGGGGTAGGCTTTATTCTGCGCTTCTCGGATGGTACAGTGCTATATGCCGCCGGCGACACGGCCTTGTTCGGGGATATGCGCCTGCTGGCCGAACTCTATCAGCCCACCATTGCCCTGCTGCCCATCGGCGACCGGTACACCATGGGGCCGCTGGAGGCCGCCCACGCCGTGCGGCTGTTGGGTGCGCGCCATGTAGTGCCGTTTCACTACGGCACATTTCCTTCACTGGTAGGCACGCCCGAGCAGCTGCGGCAGCACTTGGGCCCAAACCAATCTGTAACAATACATATCCTGCAGCCCGCCGAAACGCTAATCCTGAGTGAGTTGCGCTAGTGCTCGGCGGCGAGCGGGCGGCTTGCGTATAGCGAAGTCGCACCCACCTGATTTCAGTTATGACTGCCGATACTTTCTCCACCGGCCCGGCCGGCGTGTACGCCCACATTGAACACCAAGGCCAGCGGGTTACCGTTGTGAAGCTGCAGGAAGCCCTCCTCACCGAGGCCAGTACGCTGGAACCGCAACTCCGCTCCGCGCTCGGGCTGGCGGCTAACGAGCTACTGTTGGTGCTGCCCACGGAAGGCGCACCGTTACTCGGTCAGGGCCCAGCCGAGCAAATCTACAACGACTTCCTATCCACGAATACCGCCGCCGTGGTAGAACAACGCTGGCTACCCCTGGAAAAGCGGCAACCAGAGTAGCTACAGAAAAACGGCCTTCCAAGCAAAGCCGAGAAACCTTGCGGGTTGATGTTGCAGGATTCACCCTGACATCAGCCCGCGAGGTTTCTCGGCTTTGCTTGGAAGGACAGTTAGCTACTTATTCCTGCGGCAGAATTTGCAAGGCGGTTTCGTTGCCTTGCTGAATGGCCAGGTCGCGGGCAGAGAGGCCACGCACGTCGCGCAGGGAGGTATCGGCGCCGGCGTTCAACAACAGGGGCACGATGTTGTGGCGGCCGAACAAGGTGGCAAACATCAGGGCCGTACCATCGTTGCCATTGCGGGCGTTAAGGTCGGCGCCGTTGTCGATGAGCAGTTGGGCAATTTCGGGGTAGCCTTTGAAGGCCACGCCCATCAGAGCGGTGTTGCCGCTGGCATCGTGCACGTTGGGGTTGGCTCCGACTTCCAGCAGCAGGCGGGTGGCATCGATGTGGTTGTCGTAGGCCGCCAGAATCAGGGCCGTGAAGCCGCGTCCGTCCTGGGTGTTTACGTCCACGCCTTCTTGCAGCAGGCGTTGCAGGGTGACCACGTCGCCCTGGCGGGCCGCGTTAAAAAACAGGTCTTCGGGGCGGGAAGAGGTGAACTCCATGAGTAGGTTGGTTGGGAAATACGAGGGCAGATGCTGCGCGTAGCTAGCCTGGGCAGTTACGCAGCCGGCCCGAAATGGATAGTCTGGCAGACAAAATAGCGGCCGTGGAGTTATACAACTTCATTCTTTCCATTCAGGTTATTTCCCATGGATTTACAGCTCACCAATAAAACTGCCTTGGTTACGGGCTCCACGGCGGGCATCGGCCTGGCTATTGCCCGCCGCCTGGCCGCCGAAGGCGCCGAGGTTATCATTACCGGCCGCACCGAAGCCCGCATCAACGAAGCTCGAACGGCTATTCTGCAGGAAACGCCCAATGCTAAACTGCGGGGCGTACCCGTCGATTTTGGCCGGGCCGAGCAGGTGCAATATCTGCTGAATGAAGTACCTACGGTGGATATTCTGGTAAACAACGTGGGCATCTTCGAACCCAAGCCCTTCGCCGACATTACCGACGAAGACTGGCTGCACTTCTTTGAAGTGAACGTGCTGAGCGGGGTGCGCCTCTCGCGCCAGTATTTCCCGCAGATGCTGGAAAAGAAGTGGGGCCGCATCCTGTTCATTTCCAGCGAATCGGGCCTGCAGATTCCGCAGGAAATGATTCACTACGGCACCACCAAAACGGCCCAGCTGGCCGTAGCCCGGGGCCTGGCCGAACTCACGACCGGCACGGAGGTAACGGTTAACTCGGTGTTGCCCGGCCCCACGGCCTCCGAAGGCGTGGAGGAGTTTCTGCAAAAGCTGGCCGGCGACGGCAAAACCCGGGAGGAGGCTGAGCACGAGTTCTTCCGCGACGCGCGGCCCTCGTCCTTGCTTAAGCGCTTCATCACCCCCGAGGAAATTGCCAACATGGTAGCCTACCTCGCTAGTCCGCTGGCCGTGGCCACCAACGGGGCCTCCGTGCGGGTAGATGGCGGCGTAATCCGCAGCATTGGGTAAGCATAGCCAAGCGGAGCACGCACGAAAACGCCCCCGGCGTGGTGGTTCAGCCACTGCACCGGGGGCGTTTTCATGCGTAGCTAGCAGCTATAAACAGTAGGCTACTTCAGCTTGGCCGAGGCCAGTTCCATTTCCGGTACAGCCTTCAGCAACACTGAAATAGGGCAGTTTTCCTTGGCTTTCTCGGCGTACTGCTGGAATTCTTCCTGCGAAATGCCCTCTACTTCGCCTTCGGTGCTGAGGCTGATTTTCACCACTTTCGGTACGTCGCCCGAAGTGTCCAGGGTTACCTTCGATTCGGTGTGCAGTTGCTTTACCTGCTTACCGTCTTTGCTCAGGATGCTGTTCAGAAACATGGTGTAGCAGCCGGCGTGGGCCGCGCCAATCAGCTCCTCGGGGTTGGTGCCCTTCTGGCCCTCAAACCGCGCCCCTACTGAGTAGGGAGCTTTTACGGTGCCGCTCTGGGTAGAAATTTCGCCGCTGCCTTTAATGTCGCCGTTCCAAACGGCCGTGCCACGTTGGTTGATCATGGGATGAAAGAAATATGGTTGAGTTGGTAGGTCGGTAATACGGCGGGTAACCGGGAAAGGATGAGCCCGGCGGCTCCTGGCAGAAGATAGGCGGAAGTGTACCTTTGAAAAGCTGCTGGCGTAGGCCGGCCAGCGCCGCCCCCATCTGCCACTTCCCTCATTCCTTCCCCCATGGGCCTGAAATCAACCCTCAGCCGACCTTTGGCCGCCTACATTGCCCGGCAATACGCCCAGTGGCAGCACGACCCTATTGGCACCCAGCAGCGGGTGCTGCGCGAGTTGCTGGAGCGCGGGGCAAACACGGCCTTCGGGCAGGCCCACCACCTGGGCGGGGTGCGTACGGCCCAGGATTTTGCCTGGCAGGTGCCCGTGCGCGACTATGAGGCCCTGAAACCCTGGTTTGAGCGGGTGAAGCAGGGGGAGGCTAATGTGCTCTGGCCCGGTAAGCCCCTGTACCTGGCCAAAACCTCCGGCACTACTAGTGGGGCCAAGTATATTCCGCTAACTAAGGATAGTATTCCCAACCACATCAACGGAGCCCGGGATGCCCTGCTCCATTACGTACATAAAACGGGTAAGAGCCGTTTCCTGGATGGCAAGCTGATGTTTCTGTCGGGCAGCCCGGAGTTGGAAATGGTGAGCGGCATCCACACCGGCCGGCTCTCGGGCATCGTGAACCACCATGTGCCGGCCTATTTGCGGCGCAACCAGCTGCCCAGCTATGCTACCAACGTAATTGAGGATTGGGAAACCAAGCTCGACCAGATTGTAGATGAAACCGTAAACCAGCCCATGACGCTGATTTCGGGGATTCCGCCCTGGGTGCAGATGTATTTCGACCGGATTGTGGAGCGCACCGGCCGGCCGGTAGGGGAGGTGTTCCCGGGGTTCGACCTGTTTGTGTACGGGGGCGTCAACTTCGAGCCCTACCGCAAAAAGCTGCTCGAAACCATTGGCCGCCCCGTGGACAGCGTGGAGCTGTTTCCGGCTTCCGAAGGCTTCCTGGCCTTCCAGGATGAGCCCGGCAACCCCGGCCTGCTGCTGCTGCTGGACGCGGGTATTTACTACGAATTTGTGCCCGTCGAGCGGTTCTTCGAGAAAAACCCGCCCCGCTGCACGCTGGCCGATGTGGAGCTGGACCGCCAATACGCCCTGGTGCTCAGCAGCAACGCCGGCCTCTGGGGCTATTCCCTGGGCGATACGGTGCGCTTCGTGAGCAAGTACCCGTTTCGGGTGGTGGTGACGGGCCGCATCAAGCACTTTCTGTCGGCTTTCGGTGAGCATGTTATTGGGGAAGAAGTGGAGCAGACCCTGCGCGAAGCCATGCGCCAGCACCCCGAGGTAGAGGTGGTAGAATTCACGGTGGCCCCCCAGGTCAGCAACAACCCCGCCGTGCCCTCCCGCCACCAGTGGCTCGTAGAATTCGCCCGCCCGCCCCACGATGCCGCCGCCTTCGCCGCCACCCTCGATGCGGGCCTTCGCCAGCGCAACGTGTACTACGACGACCTGCTGCGCGGCCACATTCTGGCCCCACTGCAGCTCACGCCACTACCGGCCGGGGCTTTCCAGCGCTACATGAAAAGCCAGGGCAAGCTCGGCGGCCAGAACAAGGTGCCCCGCCTCAGCAACGACCGGACGCTGGCTGAGGGGCTGTTGAGCGTGGGGTAAATCGGCTTCAACAAATACTGTAGCGGCTTTCGAACGGTGTAGAGACGCGACACTTCGCGTCTCGTAGTTGAACGGCTCGTTCGAACCGCTTTACACAACGTCAGCAACGAGGAGACGCGAAGTGTCGCGTCTCTACAATCTGGTCTGACCATGCACAAATCCGCTATATTCCCTTTCTATACTATCACTCAATATGAACTTCACAACGCCCGCCGAGTGGTTGGAGCTGCTTCAGCTAATCAACAAGGAAATTCTGACCGACCCGGATTTTACGGATGGCAACTTGGCCGAACTGGTAACGCCAGCCCAACGGCAGGCCGGCTGGCTGGGCGCCCCAGGTGCTACGGAAGCTGAAGTGCTACAGTTGGAGCAACGGCTGCAAACCAACCTGCCGCCGTCTTACCGGACGTTTTTGCTGGCTTCCAATGGATTTGGTCCGATGGAGCAATTGATTTGGCGGTTGCGGCCAATTCAGGAGGTAGATTGGCTAGTGAATACCGATGCTGATCTGGTAACCTTATGGGAAAAAGATGTTGAATCAATTCCAAGCGTGCCTGATGAAGACTATTTCCGCTACGACGACAACCAAATAGATGGTCAGGCAAGGGGAGAATACTTTCGGGGGCTGCTGATGATTTCAGATTGGGGCGACGCCGGGTTTTGGGCCCTGAATCCGGCCGTGCAGCAGGCCGGTGAATGGGAGGCGTGGCACTTTGCCAACTGGATGCCCGGGGCCGTTCGTTACCGCTCTTTTATCGAACTCGTGCAGGCCAGCTTTGCCGGATACAAGGAAACCCGTAACGGGTAGCACAAAGGCCAGAACCCGTAATTTGTCCCGCCTTCCACCTACCACTTCCTCCATGCGCCTGCTTTTTCTCGCTCTGCTGACTTTTATACTCGGGAGTCAGCCCGCCGCCGCTCAGAAACAAAGCCAGCCCTTGCGGGTAGCTACCTATAACCTGCGCCTCAATGTGGCCAGCGACGGAATTAATGCCTGGCCCAACCGCAAGGAGATGGTCAAAAATTTGGTTAAGTATCACAACTTCGATGTGTTTGGTACCCAGGAAGGCTTTCGCGGCCAGCTCAACGATATTGTTGAACTGCCCGAGTACAGCTTCGTGGGCCACGGCCGCGACGATGGCAAAGAAGCGGGGGAACATTCTGCCATCGTGTACAAAAAAAGCCGCTTGCAACTGCTGCAATCCGGCGACTTCTGGCTAAGCCAGACGCCCAATCAGCCCTCCAAAGGTTGGGACGCCACCTGCTGCAACCGCATCTGCAGCTGGGCGAAGTTCCGGGACCTCGCCACCAAAAAAGAACTGTTCTTCTTCAGCGTCCACTTCGACCACGAGGGCGTAGAGGCCCGCCGCCAGTCGGGCCTGCTGATGGTGCAGAAGATCAAAGAAATTGCCAAGTCTGTCCCGGTCATCTGCGTAGGCGACTTCAACTCCACCCCCGATACCGAGCAAATCCGGACGATGCAGACGCTGCTCCGTGACTCCTTCCGCGCCACCAAACAGCCGCCCTACGGCCCCGTAGGCACCTTCACCGGCTTTAAAATCGATGCCCCGCTGACGGACCGTATCGACTATATCTTCATAAGTCAGCAATTCACCGTATTGGATTACGCCGTCCTCACCGATTCTATGCGCGGCCTGTACCCTTCCGACCATTTCCCGGTAACGGTGAACGTAGTGCAGCTGTAATAAATCCGTGTTTGATATGTTACAAGGAAATATATTGATTCGTGCCAGCCTCGATGAGTATGATTACGATTGGTGTGAATTTGAAGTGACTATAACCAAAGGCCGGTCCGAAACTCAAGTCCATTTTGGTAGTGCTATAGGTACTTGGAAAGAATTTGGACTTGCTTTACAGTCTTACCCCTCAAAAGCAACTGACTACGTATTATTCGAATCAGGAATAGGAGGTTTATATGAGGAAAAACTCATTTTGAAAGCATACTGCTACGACACTATTGGACATACTGCTCTTACCGTCAACATTGACCACAAAAAAGAGCCGCCCGACGATTTTCGTATTCACTTTTCTGTTCTAGCTGAGGCAGCTTCGCTTAATCATTTAGGCCGGTTATTGGCAAACTGGGAAGTGAAGAACAATTCTGAACTCTACTGGCAAGCCTACACGAGCTAATGCTAAAACCCCACCTCCACGCCCTTTGCCTAGCCTACGTGCAGGAGCGCATCGACGCCTGCCAAGCCGCCATCCGGGCCGCCCAGGAATCGGCCAATTCCGAAACCAAGAGCAGCGCCGGAGACAAGTATGAAACCGGCCGCGCCATGGCCCAGAACGAGCGGGACCGGAACGCCATCCAGCTGCAGCAGGCCCAGCAGCTCCAGGGCGAGCTGCAGCGCATCAACCCCGCCCTGCCCTGTGACACCGTGCGGCCCGGTGCATTGGTGCGCACCAGCATGGGCACGTTCTACCTCGGCATCAGCGCGGGTAAGCTCACCGTGGAAGGGCAGGACTACTTTGCCATATCGGCTGCCGCGCCCGTAGCTGCCGCTTTGGCCGGTAAGCGCGCCGGGGAGGCAGCCGTGTTCAACGGTAAGCCGGTTCAGGTTACGGCTGTTGAGTAACTACACCCGCGGCAGCAGCCCCGAAATGCCCCGGATGTTGAGGCGCACGAAGTTGCGGACCCGCTCGAAGCGGGCGGCGGCTTCCTGCATCTCCTCGTCGGGCTCCTGCTTGGTCGGTCGGTGCGTGTCGAGCAGGGCAAACACGGTTTCGGCTAGGTCCATGTAGCCCAGAATCATCAGGAACAGCAGCTTCTTATCGTCTTCCTGGTATGATTTCTGGCGCACGGCTTTCACCAGGCTGTCGAGCTGGGTGGTTTCGTCCACGTACAGGTCGCGCAGCACGGCCCGCTGGTGCTGGTAGTCGAGCAGTTGCTGGGGCTCCAGGCTGGCGGCCGAAAACGGGAAGGTATCGGTGAAGCGGGTGGCGGCCCGGAAGTCCTTTTCGGCGGCGTACACCGTGCTCAGGTGCTTTTGCAGGCTGGCCCAGAGGCCGGTGCGGGCTTTATCGAAGGCGGAAGGAGCGGCGGGTTCGGTCACGGAGGAGCAGGAAAGAAGCGGAAAGCCCAAAAGTACGCCGATTCGCGCGCCGCAGCTGTAAAAAACTGTAACGGTTTGATGAGCGGTCCGGTCCGGCGGGCGCAGCCCGTCGGGCCGGTTGAAGTAGGCTACCACCCGAACGATGACGCAACAACGACGCGACATCAGCTTGCTTAAACCGGCCCGACGGGCTACGCCCGCCGGACCGGACCATCCGCCCCGGCTGGTAGTCGAACTTCCGCGTACTTTTGCTCTGCTTCCTGCCGTTTCTTTTCTGCTCCGCTAGTTATAGTTCATGTCCACTACCCCTAAACGCGTCAGCCTGTTGGGTTCCACCGGGTCTATTGGCACCCAGGCTCTCGACGTAGTACGCGCCCAGCCCGGCCGGTTTCAGGTCACGGCGCTTTCGGCCCAGTCCAACGCCGACCTGCTCATTGCCCAGGCCCGAGAGTTCCAGCCCGCTGCCGTGGTTATCGGCGACGAAGCTAAATATCAGCAGGTGCGTGAGGCTTTGGCTGGCCAACCTGAAACCGAAGTGCTGGCCGGGGCCGAGGCCCTCACCGAAGTAGCCGCCCGCCCCGACGCCGACGTGGTGCTGACGGCCATGGTGGGCTACGCCGGGCTGCTGCCCACGGTGGCTGCCATCCGGGCCGGGAAGGACATTGCCCTGGCCAACAAGGAAACCCTGGTAGTAGCCGGCCAGCTCATCACGGGGCTGGTACAGGAACACGGCGTGCAGCTGCTGCCCGTCGATTCGGAGCACTCGGCCATTTTCCAGTGTCTGGTGGGGGAGGAGCAGAATCCCATCGAGAAAATCATCCTCACGGCCTCGGGTGGGCCGTTCCGGGGGCGCACCCGGGAGCAGCTGGCCCAGGTAACCAAGGCCCAGGCCCTCAAGCACCCTAACTGGGACATGGGCGCCAAAATCACCATCGACTCGGCTTCCCTGATGAATAAGGGGCTGGAGGTGATTGAGGCGAAATGGCTGTTTAACCTGCGCAATGAGCAAATTGATGTGGTAGTCCATCCCCAGAGCATCATTCACTCCCTGGTACAGTTTGAGGATGGCTCTTTGAAGGCGCAACTGGGCCTGCCCGATATGAAGCTGCCCATTCAGTACGCCCTGGGCTACCCCCGGCGCCTGGCCAACCAGTTCCCCCGCTTCAGCTTCCTCGACTACCCCCAACTTACCTTCGAGCAGCCCGATACCACTGCTTTCCGCAACCTGGCCCTGGCCTTTGAGGCCCTGAAACGGGGCGGTAACGCCGCCTGCATCCTCAACGCGGCCAACGAAATTGCCGTGGCCGCTTTCCTGCGCGACGAAATCGGGTTTTTGGAAATGTCGGACGTGGTAGAATCTAGCCTCGCCCGGGTTTCGTACCTTGCCACTCCCTCGCTCGACGACTACGTGCTGACCGACCAGGAAACCCGCCGCGTGGCCCGGGAGCTTTGCTCCGCCCGCGTCTGACACCTTGGCGGAACCAGGCGGCAACTCTAAGCTTCGGTGCGTTGTTTGTTGCGGCGGGCCTAGTACCCTTCATCACCTCATTACCTACTTCCCTTGACAGGACTTATCATGGCCGGGCAGATGCTGCTGGGCCTTTCCATACTAGTTGGCTTGCACGAGTTTGGCCACTTTGCCGCCGCCAAATACTTCAAAATCCGGGTCGATAAGTTTTACATCTTCTTCGATTTCCTGTTTCCGCTGCCCGGGGTGATGAACTTCGCCCTGTTCAAAAAGAAAATCGGGGAGACGGAGTACGGCCTCGGCTGGTTCCCGCTGGGCGGCTACGTGGCCATCCACGGCATGATTGACGAAACCCAAGATGCCGAAACCCTGGCCTCGGAGCCCCAGCCCAACGAGTTCCGCTCCAAGCCGGCCTGGCAGCGCCTGATTGTGATGCTGGGCGGCATTATCATGAACGTCATCACCGGCATCGTCATCTTCTCGCTGCTGACGTTCAAGTATGGTGAATCCTATCTGCCGGCTTCGGAGGCCCGTTTCGGAATTGTGCCGAATGAGTTGGGCAAGCAAATCGGCTTCCGCGAAGGGGATAAAATCGTGAAAATCAACGGACAGCCGTTTGAGGATTTTAGCGACGTATATAGCCCCGAGGTTATTCTGGGCAACAACGCCTACTACACCGTGGACCGTAACGGGGAGCTGCGCGACATTAACGTGCCCAACAACTTCATGGACCGCCTGGCCGATGAAGGGGAGCAGCGTTTCGTGCAGCCCCTCGACCCCTTTGTGGTGGATGAGGTAACGCCCAGCAGCCCCGCCGACCGCGCCGGCCTCCAGGCCAACGACCAAATCCTAACTGTAGCGGGCAAAACCACGCAGTTCTTCCCCCAACTCCAGCAAGCACTCAAGGACAACGCCGGTAAAACGGTACCCGTGCAGGTAAAGCGCGCCGGCCAGCCCGTTACCATCAAGGTAGCCGTGGATGACGACGGTAAAATTGGCTTCCGCCCTAAGTCCTTGCTCAATGTGAAAACCCGTCAGTACGGCTTACTGCAGGCAGTGCCAGTAGGCACCAAAACGGCTTTTGGCGTTGTAACTACGCAGGTAAAGGCGTTTGCTAAGATTTTCCGGGGCGAGGCCTCCTTCCGCAAATCCATTGGCGGCCCCATTGAAATTGCCCAGCAGTACGGCGGCAAATGGGATTGGTATCGGTTCTGGACCCTCACGGGCATGCTCTCCATGGTGCTAGCCTTTATGAACCTGCTGCCTATTCCGGCCTTGGACGGCGGCCACGTTATCTTCCTGCTGTACGAAATGATTGCTGGCCGTAAGCCTTCCGACAAATTCCTGGAAAACGCGCAGAAAGTGGGCATGATGCTGATTCTGGCCCTAATGGCCTTTGTACTCATCATCAACCCAATTCTCAAAAAGCTGGCGTTATAAAATCCCATAAAACCGCATCGAAAGCCGTGCCGCCCGCGAAGGGTGGCACGGCTTTTATATGAAACGGGTTTTGCGGGTGCCAGGCAACTTCCGCCCGCAACCCGTTTTCCAATTCCTCGTCTGTACGCCATGAAATTCCTTCGTTTTCTGCTGCCGATGGCGGTTGCGCTGTCCGTTAGTCTGGCCGCCTGGGCCCACGCCTACCACGCCAGCATCATGGAGTTGCGCTTCAACCCGGAAAAGCAGCGGCTGGAAATGGCCCTGAAAATCTTCACCGACGACCTAGAGCAGGAGCTATCCGCCGGCAAGCCCCGGCCCGTGCGCACCGACCAACTCACGCGGGCCCAACTGAACCCGCTGCTGGTCGATTTGCTGCGCCGCTCGGTGCAATTCAGCGCCCGTCCCAATGAGGCCGCGCTGCCCCTCACGCTGGTAGGCTTGCAGAAAGAGAAAGATGCCTATTGGCTCTACTTCACGGCCCCGCTGCCTGCCAAGGCTGCCGGCGTCAGCCTGCGCCACCAACTCCTGCTGGCCACTTTTCCCGACCAGATGAACATCGTTAACCTGGAGGCAAAGGGCCAGAAGCAAAGCCTCCTCTTCCGGGAAGGAGAGACGCAGCAGCAGTTGAAGTGGTAGGTTGCCGTTGCGAACAGAGCGAAGCAATCCTTTTTCCTTTTAACGTAAACCACTGGCCTGTTCCGAAGCCTTCAAGTGCATGAGCAAAGAAAAGGCAGGATTATTTTGCTCTGCTCGCAATGACGAAGGTGGTTAAGAAGCCCGGTTTATTCGCTTGCCTGTCATCCTGAACAGCTTCGAGGCCTACCACTCCAGTTTTCCATCCTTATCACCGGCGGCAGGCTTGGGTGCGGGCTTGTCAGGCTGAACAGGGTCGGCTTTGAACTCGGTGTCCTTGTCGCCATCGGGGCGGATAAGGCGGAACTCCACGCGGCGGTTGGTTTTGGCGTCTTCCTCGGTCACCTCATCCTTGAGCGGGCGAGAGGAGCCGTAGCCAAAACTATCAATACGGTTGGCGGTGAGCTTACCCTTCTGCTCAATGTAGCGCCTAATGGACTGGGCCCGCTCCTGGGAAAGCCGCTCGTTGAAGTCCGGGTCACCCTTGCCGTCGGTGTGGCCCGTAATGCTGAGCCGGAAGGTGGGGTGGTCCACCATAAACACGGCAATGCGGTCCAGTATCGGGTGCATGCTGGCCCGGATGTGCGACTTGTCCTGGTCGAACTCAATATTCTTGAAAATCAGCGGCAGCTTGTAGTCGATGGAGTTGGTCATCAGCTTCATCACCGTGTCGCCTTCCAAAGCAAACTTCTTCTCCACACTGAAGAAATCCGGGCTCTGAATTAGCATCACGTAGTGTGAGCCTTCAATCAGGTCGAAGTCAAACGAGCCGTCGTCGCGCAGGTATTTGCTGGCTACCTCAATGCCGTTGTCGGTGTCAATGATGCTTATGATGCCGTTGAGCGGCTTTTGGCTCACGGAGTCAATCAAAGAGCCCTCCACGTGGGTGGTAGCCAGGGGCTGGGCCTCCATGGGCAGCGGGAAGGAGTAGAGGTCCAGGTTTTTCATGTCCTGGGCCTCGGAGCGCGCGTAGTACAGGCTCTTGGAGTCGGAATCAATGGTGAAGTAGTACTCCGAGCCCTTGCCGTTCACCAGCGGCCCGATATTGATGGGCTCCTGCCAGCGGCTGCGCACCCGGTAGGTTTTGTAGATATCAAAGTCGCCGAAGTTGAGCAGCTGCCCCCGGGAGCTGAAATACAGCACGTGGTAGAGCGGGTGGTAGAAGGGGCTGACCTCACTTTCACGGGTGTTTACTACGGGGCCCATGTTCTGGGCCCGGCTCCACTGCCCGTTCTTCTGCTTCACCGTGTACCAGATATCCGACAGCCCGAAGCCGCCCAGCCGGTCGGAGGCGAAGTACAGCGTGTCCTCGTTGGGTGAAAGGGTAGGTTGCGAGTCCCAGGCGGTGGAGTTGACGTTGGTGCCCAGGCTCTTGGGCATGGTCCATTTGCCGTCTTTGAGCGTGGCCGTGTACAGGTCGCAGTTGCCGTGGCAGGTGGGACACTCGCAGCGGGCGAAATACAGCGTTGTGCCATCCTTGCTGATGCAGGCCGAACCCTCGTTGTAGGAAGAGTTGATGGGCTTGGGCAAGGGCTCAGCGGGTGCCCACACGCCATTCTCGCGGCGGGCCGTGTACAAATCCTCGTCGATGACGCTGTGCAGGCCGCGCATTTTGCGCTTGGAGGAAAAAATCAGCAGGTCGGCGTCGGCGCTCAGGGTAGGCCCATAATCCTCGCGCTGGGAGTTGATGGCCTCGCCCATGGTGGTGTACACGCCCTTGGGCGGCCGGAAGGTGGCAATGTTCTTCCGGTACTCCACAATATCGTAGTACGTTTTCAGGGGTACGTACAGCTCCGTTTCCTTTTGCTCCAGGGAGTCATAGTAGCGCTGCACTTTGGTAAGTGACTGGCGGCGGTGCTTGAGGGCGAGGCGGTAATAGGCCTTGGCGCGGTCCTCATTGCCGGCTTTATCCCAGAGCTGGCCCAGGTGCCAGAGCAGCACGTTGTCCTTATAAAAGTTTTCGATGCCAAATTGGCCTACGTAGGCTTCCAGCAGGTTGCGGGCGGCCGTCCAGTTCTTGCGCTTCTCGGCCCGCTGAATCTCACGCATGGCCTTCTTATCCTGGAAGTAGGCGAGGCGGTTGATATTCGCAAACTCTGGGGTGGCATCGGTACGGGCCCGGGCCTGCCGGATTACCTTGGCCGTAAGCTTACGTTGCGCGTTAGGAACTCCTGATTTTTGTTGGGCGGATAGGGTAGTGGGCAGGCCCAGTGCAAGAAGCACCGCGCATAAGGAGAGCAGACGGGCAAAGAAACGCATAGCAGCAATAAGGCACGAAAGCGGTGGGAACCGGCAAGCATCAAAAATAGGAAATTTTGGATACCAGCGGAGAGGAAATAAGTGAAAGAATGGAGCTGAATTGAATAGGTTGTCATCCTGAGCGGAGCGAAGGGCCTTGCTACGCCTGCACAAGTTCTTTCATCCTAGTAAGGCCCTTCACTCCACCCCGAACGACAAATTCGTCCTTTCCTGCCCTCATTTTCTCATTTCCCCATTGATCCTGTCGATGTGGCCGCTTGCTTGGGTGGCACGGCGCTTGCCGAATCCCTACCTTCGATACCTACGTTAGCCTCCCGGTCCTAAAGCCTACTTGTTTGCCTGTCATTGTGGCATCCGGCTGTGGCTTTGCCCGTCTTTCATTCCATGAGCCGAAATACTCCGCCCTCCTCTCCTTTCTCTTCCTTGCTGATGACTGAAGATCCCGCCGAAATGGTGTCCATCGTGGCCTCGGACCCCGACCAGCCGCTGGGGGCCGATGAGTCGCCGGAGGTGCTGCCGCTGCTGCCGGTGCGCAATACGGTGCTGTTCCCGGGGGTAGTGCTGCCCGTAACCGTCACGCGGAAGAAGAGCATCCGGCTGGTGCGCAAGGCCTACCGGGGCAATAAGATTGTGGGCGTAGTGGCCCAGAAAAATGGGCAGAGCGACGACCCCGAGCTGGCCGACCTGTATCCGGTGGGCACCATGGCCAAAATCCTGAAGCTGCTGGTGCTGCCCGATGGCAATACAACCATCATCATTCAGGGCCAGTCGCGCTTCCGGATTGAGGAAGCCGTGCAAACCACGCCCTACCTCACGGCCCGCGTAAGCTACATTCCGGAGGTGTTCCCGGCCAAAAGCTCCAAGGAAGTGAAGGCGTTGGTGTCGTCGTTGAAGGAAGCGGCGGCCCGTATGCTCAAGCTCAACCCCGAAATTCCGCAGGAGGCCCAGGTGGCCCTGGACAATATTGAGTCGCCTTCCTTCCTCACGCACTTCCTGTCCTCCAACATCAACGTGGAGGTAAGCATGAAGCAGCAGCTGCTGGAAACAGCCGACGGCGTGGAGCGCGGTACCCGCCTGCTGGAGCTGATGATGAAGGAGATTCAGTTGCTGGAAATCAAGCGCGAAATCCAGACCAAAGTCCACACCGATATCGACCAGCAGCAGCGCGACTATTTCCTGCGCCAGCAGATTAAAGTGCTGCAGGATGAGCTGGGCTTCGATGGCCCCGATCAGGAGGTCGAAAAGCTGCGCCAGCGCGCCAAAGGCAAAAAGTGGCCCGAAGCCGTAGCCAAGCACTTCGCCAAGGAGCTGGACAAGCTCACCCGCATCAACCCCCAGGCCGCCGAGTACCCGGTAAGCCTGAACTACGTGGAGTTTCTGCTGGATTTGCCCTGGGGTGAGTACACCAAGGACAACTTTAACCTGAAGCGCACCCAGAAAATCCTCGACCAGGACCACTATGGTATGGAGAAGGTAAAGGAGCGCATCATTGAGTACCTGGCCGTGCTCAAGCTTAAAAACGACCTGAAAGCGCCCATTCTGTGCCTGTACGGGCCTCCCGGTGTGGGCAAAACCAGCCTGGGCCGCTCCATTGCCAAAAGCCTGGGCCGCCAGTACGTGCGCATGAGCCTGGGCGGGGTGCGTGACGAGGCCGAAATCCGGGGGCACCGCAAAACCTACGTGGGGGCCATGCCCGGCCGCATTATCTCGCAAATCAAGAAAGCCGGCGCCTCCAACCCGGTGATTGTGCTGGATGAAATCGACAAGCTGGCTTCTGACTTTCGCGGCGACCCGTCGTCGGCGCTGCTGGAAGTGCTGGACCCCGAGCAGAACAGCACCTTTACCGACAACTTCCTGGAGGTGGAGTATGACCTCTCGCGGGTACTGTTCATTGCCACGGCCAACTCCCTGGACACCATTCAGCCCGCTCTGCGCGACCGAATGGAAATCATCGACCTGACCGGCTACACCCTGGAGGAGAAAACCCAGATTGCCAAAAAGCACCTCTGGCCCAAGCTCCTGCACGAGCATGGCCTCACGCTCAAAGACGCCGGCATCACCAACGGGGCTTTGCAGCGTGTAATTGATGATTACACCCGCGAATCGGGGGTGCGGAGCCTGGAGCGCAAGCTGGGCGCGGTGGTGCGCAACATTGCCAAGAGCAAGGCCATGAAGGAGCCCCACCCCGCCACGCTAGAGCCCAAAGACGTGCGCCGCATCCTCGGGGCCGCCATCTTCGACCGGGACCAGTACCAGGACAACGAAACGGCTGGCGTGGTAACGGGCCTAGCCTGGACGTCCGTGGGTGGCGACATTCTGTTCATTGAAAGCCTGCTGAGCCGGGGTAGGGGCAAGCTCACCCTGAGCGGCCAGCTCGGCGACGTGATGAAGGAGTCGGCCGTGACGGCCCTGAGCTACTTGCGCAGCCGGGCCGAGGAGCTGGACATCGACTACCGTCTCTTCGACCAGTACGACCTGCACATTCACTTCCCCGAGGGGGCCGTACCCAAGGATGGTCCCAGCGCCGGCATTGCCATTTTCACCAGCATTGCCTCGGTGTTTACCCAGCGTAAAATCCGCAGCCACCTGGCCATGACTGGCGAAATTACCCTGCGGGGTAAGGTGCTGCCGGTGGGCGGCATCAAGGAGAAGATTCTGGCCGCCAAGCGGGCCGGCGTGCGGGATATTATTCTGTGCCCGAAGAACAAAAAGGACATCGACGAAATATCGGCCGAGTATCTCAAGGACCTTACCATCCACTACGCCGACCGGGTAGATGACGTGCTGCGGGTGGCTTTGTTGGATGAAAAAGTGGCCCACCCCATTAAGTTGGTGGTGCGCGACGAAGCTCCGCTGCCGGCCGGCCCCAGCGTGGAAGTTAGCTAAGCGGTACTGTCACTCCCGCGAAGGAGGAATCTGGGTAAAGCATTACAGTGGTAAATCCAGAATCCCCCCTTGTTGGAGTGGCACCTTTACCGTACAATAAACCGCGCTGTTTTGACGTCCTAAGTGGCAACCCGCTTTATCTTCGTTGCTGATGATGCTACCCCTACGCCGCGCCTTTCTTCTTGCTGTTTCCTCGTTGGCTATGCTGGCGGCCGCCCCGGTGGCTCAGGCCCAGATTGGCGGGCAGCAGGCCATGTCGTTTCTCAACCTGCCTACCAGTGCCAAGCTGGCTGGGCTGGGCGGCGTGAACGTTTCAGCCCGCGACGCCGATGGCACCATGCTCTACGGTAACCCAGCCCTGCTGAACCCTGAAATGGATGGCCGTTTGGCGCTGGGCTTCGTCGATTACCTGGCCGATATCAAGCAGAGCACGGCCGCTTACGTGTTCAATACCGAGAAGGCTGGCCGCTTCGGGGTGGGGCTGACGTATCTGAGCTACGGGCAGTTTGAGCAATTCGACGCGGCGGGCAATTCCCTAGGGCAGTTTTCGGTGAATGAGTACGCCCTGAGCATTGCGGATTCCTACACTACGGGCGCTTTCACTATCGGCGGCACACTCAAATTGGTGGGCTCGGGCATTGCCGGTAACCACTCCTACGCGGCCCTGGCCGATGTTGGGGGCCTGTTCAAACACCCTGAGCAGGATTTTGCGGTCGGTTTGGTAGTGCGCAATGCCGGTATTCAGTTGAAACCCTACGACGGCGCTGGTCGGGAGCCTATGCCACTGGATGTACAATTGGGCACCTCCTTCAAGCCTGAGCACCTACCACTCCGCTTCTCCTTCACGGCCCACCACCTGCAACAGCTGGATATCGTCTACCTCGACCCTAACCAACGGGGTCAGTTGGATGAGAACGGGGAGGAGATAAAGCCTAAAAAAACGCTCGGTGATAAAATTGCCCGTCATTTTGTGGTGGGAGGGGAGTTGCTGTTGAGCAAGAACCTGAACGTACGGGTGGGCTATAATCACTTGCAGCGTCGGGAGCTGCGCCTGGAAAATACGGCGGGCGGTGCAGGTTTCTCCTTCGGTGTGATGCTGCGCATCAGCCAGTTTCAGCTGGATTACACGCATGCAGGCTACCATGCTTCAGGGGGAGCTAAC
This sequence comes from Hymenobacter endophyticus, assembly GCF_032464715.1. Lineage (NCBI taxonomy): Bacteria > Pseudomonadati > Bacteroidota > Cytophagia > Cytophagales > Hymenobacteraceae > Hymenobacter > Hymenobacter endophyticus. The sequence continues at coordinate 55,011 of NZ_JAWDJT010000007.1, forward strand.
TACTTCACCATTGCCCGCAACCTCGATTCCCTGTTCAAAAAGCAGCCCTAATTGAATGTGGGAAATGTGAAGAATGTGTTGAATGTGGCCGTTCATTAATTGCCGCGCGTAAACGTATTCTGCTCCCGCACATTTTACACATTCGGCACATTTATCACATTACCCCTGCATGCTTGACTCCGCTGAGTTTCTAACCCCGGCCCAGATTGTGGCTGAACTTGATAAGTACATCATCGGCCAGCATGACGCCAAGCGGCATGTGGCTATTGCCCTGCGTAACCGGTGGCGCCGCCTGCACGCCCCTGCGGAAATGCAGCGCGAAATTGTGCCCAACAACATCCTCATGATTGGCTCTACAGGCGTGGGCAAAACCGAAATTGCCCGCCGTCTGGCCAGCATTGCCGGCGCGCCTTTTACCAAAGTAGAGGCCTCTAAATTTACTGAAGTGGGCTACGTGGGTCGCGACGTGGAGAGTATGGTGCGCGACCTGGTGGAGCAGTCAGTAAATATGGTGAAGCAGCGCCGCAAGGAGGAGGTAAAAGTGCAGGCTGCACAAGTGGTGGAGGATATTATTCTGGACATCCTGATTCCGCCCGTAACGGCTGGCCCTGCGGCGGCCCCTAAGCCCACGGTAGGCTTTCCCTTGCCCGCTACCGGTGATACCGCGCCCGATTCTGACATGGAATTGAACGAGCGGACCCGGGAGCGTTTTCGGGAAAAGATTCGGAATGGGGAATTAGATGAGCGCAAAATAGACATTCGAGTGCAGCAGCACAGCGGCCCCGGTATTGGCGTGGTGGGTGGCCTTGATGAGGCCAGCATGGCCGGCATTCAGGATATGCTGGGTTCTATGCTGCCCAAGAAAACCCGCAAGCGCAAGGTAACCGTGGCCGAAGCCCGCAAGATTCTTCTGGACGAGGAAGCCGCTAAACTCATTGATATGGATGAGGTGAAGGACGAAGCTATCCGTCAGGCCGAAAACGCCGGTATCATCTTCATCGATGAAATTGACAAGGTAGCCAGCCGGAGTGGCAAGGGCGGCGGCGGCCCCGACGTCAGCCGAGAAGGCGTGCAGCGCGACTTGCTGCCCATTGTGGAGGGCTCGGCCGTGAGCACCAAGTACGGCGTCATTCACACCGACCACATCCTGTTCATTGCCGCTGGGGCTTTCCACGTGGCCAAGCCCTCCGACCTGATTCCGGAGTTGCAGGGCCGCTTTCCAATCCGGGTAGAGTTGCAGAGCCTCAGCAAGCACGACTTCTACCGTATTTTAAAAGACCCCAAAAATGCCCTTACCAAGCAGTATGAAGCTTTATTGCAGGCCGAAAATGTGAAGCTTTCTTTCGAGGATAATGCTCTGGAGTGTTTGGCTGAAATTGCGTTTGAGGTGAACAGTGAGGTAGAGAATATCGGAGCCCGTCGTCTGCATACCGTCATGAGCCGTCTGCTTAATGATATTCTCTTCGATGTACCCGACGTTATTGGAGCCAATGCACACATTGTCATCACCCGGGAACTAGTGGAAGAGCGCCTCCACGACATGGTGCGCAACCGCGACCTGAGTCAGTATATTCTGTAGCCCATTGCCAGCGGTTCAGAACAAGCAGCAGATTACCGGTAAAAGAGGCAGTAGCACTGCCTCTTTTTTTGTTTTGCCGTATGGCTGAATACCCCGTTCCTACTCACCATACTATGCACTACTACATCATCACCGGAGCCAGCCGTGGACTGGGCAAGGCCCTTGCTGAAACGCTGCTGCAGCAGCCAGACACGTTTGTACTAGGCGTGTCGCGCCACGCCACCATTGCGCATCCCCGCTACCAGCATCAACCCCTCGATTTGTCTGATATGCTGGCTGTGCAGAACAACCTGCATAAGGTATTTCCTCCCTTTTCTGAGGCTAGCAGCATCACCCTCATTAACAATGCAGGTGTGGTAGGCGAAATAGGCTACATGGGGGAACAGCAGAATGAGCACTTTGAGTTTGTATTCGATGTGAACCTAATAGCGCCGGCCATGCTCATGAACACCTTCCTGCGTACGTATTCTGGCCTACCAGTAACCCGTACTATTCTCAACATCAGCAGCGGTGCCGCTCAACGGCCCGTGGATGGCTGGGCCGCCTACTCCGCCTCCAAAGCTGCCCTCGATGCCCTTTCCCGCACCGCCCAGAAAGAGCAGGATATCCGCGGTACCGGTGTCCGGATTCGCAGCCTCGCGCCTGGTGTGCTCGACACGGCTATGCAGGAGCACATCCGCTCAGCTGATGTGCAACACTTTAGTGAGGCAGATAAATTTCTCGGATTGCATAGGGGGGGCCAACTGGTAAAGCCAGCCGAAGTTGCGTCTAGGATAGTAGCGTGGTTGCAAAGTGATAAAATGACATCAGAAGTAGTAACTCGAATTGATACCATATAAGCCGGTCAATAAAAAAAAGCCCTGGTGATTCACCAGGGCTTTTTTTATCAGATCCTTAATAGCTGGGATTTTGTACCAGGTTAGGATTTAAACGAATCTGTTGATCCGGAATGGGGAAGATAACTCGCGGATCGTTGTACTTAATTGCTGTAGCAATTGTGCTATGCGGCGGAATGTCACGCTTGTAGCGGAGCAGGTCGTACAACCGGTGGCCTTCGAAAGCCAGTTCCAAGCGACGCTCTTCCAGAATGGCGTCAATCAGGGCTGCTTTGGTAAGGAAGGACGTTGCTGGATAAGCAGTGGTAGAACGGCTACGTACTTGGTTCAGTAGCGTAATCGACTCTGTGTTTACTCCGTTCAACTGTGCCAAAGCCTCTGCGCGGTTCAGCAACACTTCAGGGTAACGCACAATTGGAACATAGTTATCTACAAGGTTGAACTTGGCCGTAAACCGGTTGGTCCCTCTGGAATCAATCAGTTGCGTACGGCGCAAGTCAGTTGTCGACAACGAAGTCAGGTTGAAGTAAGGCGTGATGGTGATATCCGCTCTCCGATCCGGGCCATAATGCTGTCCAATAGCATTGTTGGTATTGGGATTGTCAGCGGGGTTCATAGCCACCGAGAAGATAGACTCCTTGGTATTGTAGGTGCGAAATGGAGTCAATGGGCTGGCATTCAGCGTATAACCTCCAGTTGTGATAACTTGGCCAGCCAAGTCGGCGGCCTTGGTGTAGTCAGCCTTATACAGGTATACGCGTGACAACAAGGCTTGAGCAGCTCCCTTCGAGATTCGAATATTGGAGTTAGCACCAGCGTAGGTAGCAGGCAACACAGGAATGGATTCCAGCAGATCCTTTTCAATCTGGTCGTACACCTCCTTCACAGTTGCCCGAGCCTGGCGCAATGCCGGATCAAACGCTTCTGCTGCCGACTTAGGAGCGGTTAGTTGCAAAACGACTCCAGGATGCGAGGCATCAGCGGTGAAACCGTATGGTTGAGCAAACAGATTGACTAAGTGGAACATAGCTAAGGCGCGTATGCTCTTGGCCTCGGCCGTATACTGTGCTTCCAGAGCAGCCGACGATTTACCGGAGTTGGCTGCCAGGTTTTGAATGAAGGAGTTGGCTGTAAAGATGGTCCGGTAACCTCCTGCCCATGAGCTGGCTGCAAACCCATCAGTAGAAAGCATCTGGTAGCGTCCTACGTTACCAAAATAAGTTGGTACGTCTGTGTCGCCACTCCGGATATCTGAATAAATCAGCGCACGGCCACCCAGAAATTCAGCGTTTTGTAAACCGTCATATACTCCAATCAACGACTTTTCAATGCGGGTAGCATCAGCAAATGTTTCGTCGATGGTAAAAGCAGTTGGTGGCTCCTGGTCCAGAATATCACACGCAGGAAGGGTGCCAATTAGAGTTGCGGAAAGGATAGCTTTCCACAATATCTGAGAATGGTATTTCATGAAAGCGGAAATTAGAGGCTGATGTTGAGGCCAAGGGTGTAGCTACGAGGCTGAGGTACTGACCGGTTATCAACCCCGAAAGCAATGTTACTGTTGTTGCGGTTAGAGTTTACCTCTGGGTCAATGCCTTTGTAGTTCGTAATAACAAAAGCGTTTTGTACTTGACCGTAAACGCGCAAGTTGTTCAGGCCAAAGCGCTCATACAATCCTTTCGGCAAGTTGTAGCCTAAGTTGATCTGACGGAGACGGAGGAAATCCCCGTTCTCCAGCCAGCGAGTAGAGGCTTGGTTGGGCAGGTTGTCGGCGAGGTAAAGACGCGGTACGTCCGTTTCCTGACCAGGAGTGGTCCAACGCTCTTTGATTTCCTCTATGTTGTTGTTATAGAGGTTAGTCATCAGCTGAGCGCGGGAGGAGTTATAGATTTTGTTACCTCCGCTGAACTGTAAGAACACACCCAGCTCGATGCCTTTGAAGCTGAAGGTGTTGTCAAAGCCTCCGTAGTAAGTCGGGTAACCCCCAGCCTTCGTGTATACTGCGTCAGCCTGCGTGATGGGAGTAGTCAAGTCGCCCGATGTATTACGGTAGGCGCCTACAACCGGATCATACTGTTTAACCTCACCAGATGCAGTTAAAAACTGAGCATTACCATTGGCGGGGTTTACACCGGCCCAGCGTACGAGTTTATATACACCCAACGACCGGCCAATGCTAGCTACCTGTACACCGCCTGGCAAATCAGCCGGATCATTCAGACCGGTAACACGGTTTTTGATAACTGTTCCGTTGATAGAGGAAACCCACCGGAACCCACTTTCGGTTTCAATATTGGTCGTAGAAAGGGATGCTTCTACCCCGCGGTTGTACATGGAGCCTACGTTCCGGAAGATGGAGCCTCCAGGCACCCCGAATTGGGTAGGAATGGGAGCAGCAAGCAGCAAACCGCTGATGTTGGTATTGAAGAAGTCGAATACCAGGTTGACGCGGTTCTGCAGAAAGCCGACATCAAGGCCGACGTCCAGTTTGCGGGACGTTTCCCACTTAATCTCGTTGTTGCCAATTTGCGAAATACCGAAGCCGTTCAGCTCTGTGTATTGAGCGCCTCCTGCCAAGTTCCGTGATGCGTAGGAGCCAATACCGTTCGAGTTACCTACTAGGCCGTAGCTACCACGCAGCTTCAGGTTAGAAACAAACTCATAGTTCTGCATGAACGCCTCCTCCGAAATCCGCCAGCCAGCGGAAACAGCAGGGAATACGCCCCGACGGTTCTCAGCACCGAAGCGCGAGTCTTCGTCAGCTCGCAAGGCAAACTGTACGTAGTATTTGTTGGCGTAGTCGTAAGATGCCAGGCCGAAAACGGAGCGGAATGCATTGCCGAAAGCAGTACCACCAGCGAAGGGTGTACCGGAAAACAACCCGTCCAGAATGGTGTTGAATTTAGGATCGGCCAAGCCCGGCGCGCCAGTATATACTTGCTTCTCCTGCGTTTCTTGGTATTCTAAACCAGCGGTAGCCGTTACAGTGTGTTTTTCGGCGAATGTTTTGTTGTAGTTGGCATAGTTCTGCCAGTTCCACTGCGTCCGGTCCAACCGGTTATTTTGCACCAGACCGCCATAAGAGCGGCCTAGGCCCGACAGACGGCTGTCACTGTACTGGTCCTCGAAGTTGTCGAGGTAGTCAACCCCATACTTGGACGTAATCCGAAGGCCTTGGATTGGCTGGATTTCTACGTACCCATTGGAGAGCAAGCGGCGCGACGTATTGGCGTTCCGGTTCAGTTCCAGCACCGCAAGGGGGTGGCTTACGTTGTTGGCAATGAAGGCAGCAGTGGTGGTGTTATTGCCACTACCCAGGTTACCCGCTGCGTTGAGGTAATACTGTCCATCCGTACCGTATACTGGTACGTTAGGCGCTGCATTGAAGCCAGAAACGGTTGCCCCGGCCAAATAGCCGTCCGTTAGTACCCCGTTGTTCTGCGACTGAGCGTAGTTGGCGCTTACACCTGCTTTCAGCCATTTCTTAGGGGTAATATCCAGGTTCAGGCGGACCGAGCCACGACGCAGTCTGTTGGTATTGATGATACCATTCTGGTCGGAATAATCGCCTGAGCCGTAATAGCTGGCTTTATCATTGCCGCCTGACAAAGCTACCTGATAGTTCTGCGAGAAGCCTGTACGGAATACCTCTTTCAACCAGTCGGTGCGGTCGGCCTGGCCGTCCCCGTTTAGGTCAATGTCGCGGGCAATAACCGAATTAGCAGTTCCCGCTCCATAGCGGTTGAATGCCTTTTCGTTCTGGATAGCGTTGAAATCGTCCCCATTCAGCAGTTTGGGAAGGCGCACTGGTTCATTCCAGCCAACGTAGGAGTTAAGGGAGATGTTATTTTTGCCAGCCTTACCACGCTTCGTTGTAATAATAATTACTCCGTTAGCGGCTCGTGAACCGTAGATAGCAGAAGCGGAAGCGTCTTTCAAAACGTCCACCGATTCAATATCGTTAGGGTTAATGTCAGCCAATGGGTTGTACCGAGTACCGTTGCCACCATTGAATACGTTGGCATTTTCCCGAGTGCTTACTGGCACACCGTCCACTACATACAGGGGCTGCGAACTGCCGCTGATAGAATTGGCACCCCTGATGCGTACGGCTACCCCATCACCGAGTGTACCACCCGTGCTGGTTACCTGTACCCCGGCGGCCCGACCAGTAAGAGCTTGGTCTAAGCTGGAGACTGGCTGATTAAGAAATTTATCGGCTTTGATGGTGGCAACCGAGCCCGTAATATCCTTTACGTCCTGCGAACCGCCGTAGCCAGTCACTACAACCTCGCTCAGCGTCTTGGTATCAGCGGCTATGCCAATGTTGAAAGACGTTTCATTGCCTAGCTGAACTTCCTGCGTAATGAAACCAACTGAGGAAACGCTGAGCGTTGTGGCTCCAGCCGGAACATTCAGAGTGAAAGAACCGTCAGAATTAGTGGAAACGCCGGTAGTAGTACCTTTTACTAGAACCGTTACGCCCGGAAGACCTTCTCCGGTTGCGCGGTCCGTAATGCGACCAGAAACAGCTCGTGTCTGAGCCATTACCTGAGTCATAGCAGCCACCAATAGCGGGGCTGTTAGCAGTAGGTGTTTTTTCATGAAGCAGAGAATTGAAAAGAAGCGCGCTTTATCCAGTGTATATCTGAATGAATCCTAAAAATACAGCCCAAAAATTGAAAACCAGGCAACTGGGTTTGAAAAAAATGATAAATCACGTTTAATAATCGGTATTAGCGGGTGAGAGTGCTATTTATCACGACTAACAGAAGTTAGTCGGCACTTTAAAAATGCCTCTATCGGTAAGCCTACAGCCTATCTAGTTCATGTGTTCATCACCTGGCTTGTACTCCAGGAAGAGCATAATCAGATTCAACATCTCGCTCCTAGATTCCATCAGGTCCTGAGATATGATCATCTGGGGGGGGCTGAATGGATTGTTGGGATTCTGCGAAGTGTTGTCGTATGTGCCGCGTATGTGAATAGTGGAGCCTTTTGGTATATGCAGTAGGTTCTTAAACTTGTAAGACTCCTGCCAGCGAAAATCCCACTCTGGTATTTTGACCATTGGTAGCGTCTGATTATCGGGGGTAGTAGCCCAGGCTTCGAAGTTTTTGCCTAGTAAGTGCATATGGGGCCACACATACAGGACAGATAGGTCAAGAGACGTAACCATATCTACCCGGAATGTCTTGACGCTATCTGCCGGAATAATCAGGGGGGGCTCAATCTCACCAATACCTCCTGAACCTATACTGGTTGCCTGCACAACCCGAGTGATAGGGGCGGAGGAGAAATAGATATTTAGCTTGGAAAGGTCCTGAGCAGGCACACCGGAAGGGCCATAATGCATGGTTAGTAGAATAACTCCCCGTGTTGGCATCGTGAAACCCATGCCAGCAGGGAAGCTTTGTGGGCTGGCTCCAGGAATCCAGCCACCGTAGTAGACTACATCCTGCATAAAGGGCTGAAATTCTCCCAGATTTGTTTGAAACTGATCCGATAGAGCTACCTCACTGCCCCGGTAAATGTCTACCTCTTTGCCAACTGCCTGGACTGCAAAGTTGGCGTGATGCACTAGTTTACGGTTGCCCGGAATAAACTCGAGGGCTTTGACTGCTTTACCTTGAGGCAGCTCAAAAGGAATTTTAAAAATTACGAATGTCTCGTTTCCGTCGCCCTTAATCTCCAAGGCCTGTTTCGGCTGCAGTACCATATCCGGTTTGTTCGGTACATCAGTTGCTGCCTGTACCAGTGCAACACTGGAAGCCCCACTACCTTGCGGGCCACCTTTCTCAACCCAACGGCTGATTAGTTGAATCTCAGAATCAGTAAGGCGCCGTTCGTTAGCAAAAGAGACGTAGTGCGGATCAGCCTTCCACGGAGGCATGTAACGGTTTTTCGTCACAGCCTGAATGGTTTTACGGTGACGAAATACCTCCTCATAGGAGGTTAAAGAAAATGGCCCTGCCCCCCCAGGCTTATGGCACGAAACACAATTTCGGCTAACGATAGGGGCAATATCTTGAGCGTAAGTAACTGCCTTATTCTGTGCCCAAACAGGTTTACACACAAGCACGGAAACCAAGCACAAGACAAGAGTGATGACCCCGGATGAAATTGAAGGACGCACGATAAGTTGCCGAGAAGTAGTGTGAAAGGAGAATTGCGGTTCTAAACAATATGCAAGCTACAAGACTTGAAAATAGTATTTAGTTCATCCACAAAAAAAGGCTCTCACGTAACGTGAGAGCCTTTTTTTGTGGATGAACTATCTGTGCTAGAATTTATCCCACCACAGTTTAGTGGTCAGAAGGTCGGCGCCCTGACGGGCAACAGCAGCTGAGTAGCTAGCTTGGTTGATCGACTGTTCCTGAGTAGGATAAAGGAAGCGTACGGGGATTTTACCACCAGCAGCAGTCACCGGACGACGAGCTACAGTCAGGGTAGGAGCATCAAGACGACGCCATTCCGACCATGCTTCCAAACCTTGGCCAAACAGAGCAATCCATTTCTGGTTGCCAATGCTGGTTTTGTAAGAAGCAGGGTTGTACGCTACATCAGCCTGAGCCAAGTACGTAGTAATAGCTGCGCCGTCAGTAATACCATGCTGATTCATGGAGGCCGTAATGGCGGCGTTATATTCCGTAGCTGCTACACCAGTAACGAATCCACGCTGAATGGCTTCAGCTTTGAAAAACAGCACCTCCGCGTACGTCATCAGCACAGCAGGTGAGGTTTCGCGGCGGAAAGCAATACCAGGGAGTGAGGTTTTCTCGAGACCTAATGCGGTAGCATCAGCCGCCAATAAACCATTCGGCACACCCTTGTAGTCGCCACCAGCAACCGGACGGTCGGCATATACAGCCAAACGGGGGTCATTAACAGCTTTAAGACGCGTTACGAGCGTTTCACTTACCCGGTGGTCGTCACGCGTTTTATACGTTTCGTATACGGGGTTGTCGTTCGGGAACGTGGCGTCCAAAAATACCAACCGGGCGTTGTCGCTGTTGGAGCGGAACACGTTGTCAGCACCCAGAACTTCAGCAACTACAGCACGCGCAGTAGCCGGATCAGCATCAGCAATCCGCATAGCCAAGCGCAGACGCAGCGAGTTGGCAAAGCGGCGCCATTTTTCAGTGTCACCGTTGTATAGAATGTCGCCCTGAATGCTGCCCTGCTTGCTGGCCAGTAAATCGGAAGCCGTTTTAAGGTCGGCTAGCAACCCCTTGTAAACGTCCTGCTGCGCATCATAAGCCGGCGAAACGAATTTGTCGGCTTGCAGTGCCTGCGAATATGGAATGTCACCAAACATATCCGTCAGCAGTGAAAACTGCCAGGAGCGCATGACGAGTCCAACACCCTGGTAAGAGGCATTGTTGGCAGCCTTACCCTGGTTGATGACCACGTTGGCATCCTGCAGACCACCAGCGTAGAAACCATCCCACAGTGCCTGAATAGCCGCTGGGCGGAAAGAATAACGGTCTTCGTTGGTATACTGAATTTTGGCCCAGTGCTGCACAATCAGCAGACCACCATCCATGTTCGCCGCTACGTCCCAAGAACGAGTAACGTTGGAGCGGATAATTTGCGTGAGCAGCAAGTTAGGCTGCGCAACCTCCGAGTTATTGGGGTTGGTGTTGATTTTGTCGAAGTCACTTTCGCAAGCACCCAAAGACAGGGCTAGCGGAAATAACAGAGCTAGTTTTTTGTATGAAGATTTCATGAGCAGTAAAGCTGTTTCTTAATGGCACCGCTGCGAAAACAGCGGTGCCTAATAAAAGAGTTCAGTGATTTACAGAGTCAGGTTTATATTAAAACCGTAGCTCCGAGTCGAGGGAATCTGACCGAACTCCAAGCCCTGAACATCACCGCTGTTGAAGGAAGTTTCGGGGTCGATGTTGGGAGCTTTCGACGAAATCAGCCACAGGTTACGACCAACGAAGGAAACCCCAATGGTTTTGAAAGGCGTTTTACCGATAATGCCTTTGGGCAACTGATAACCCAGTTTCACTTCGCGCAGCTTCACAAAAGAAGCATCGTATACACTTGGCTCGTGCAGAGCGTTAACGTATGTTTCTTTGTAATACGTCTCGGCATCAGCTGCAACAGTGTTGGGGCTGTAGCTACCGTCAGCGTTCTGTACTACACCTTTGCCAACTACACCACCTTCGCGGCCGGCCAGTGAGTTTTTCAGCACCCCGGCGTAGTTACCCCAGGTGTTGGTTACGGAGTATACCTCGCCGCCCTGACGAGTATCCAGCAAGAAGCTGAAATTCACGCCTTTGAAGGAGAATTCGTTGTTCAGACCACCAAACCAATCGGGGGTGTAGTTACCAAGTACCCGGCGGGTTGGGTCAACAACTGGAAGACCATCTGCTGAGTAGATAACTTCTCCTTTGTAAGGACCATCTGGTACGCGCAGGTAGCCGTTGCCAAACAGGGCACCATATGGCTCCCCTACGCGGGCTTCCACGTTTAGGCTCCAGGTTCCACCCAATACTAGGTTGTTGATACCGGGCAGCAGACTTTCTACGCGGTTGCGGTTAGCAGCAGCATTGGCCGTCAGCGTCCACTGGAAAGCACTTTCGGGCTTCAGGGGAGAGATGGTCAGGATACCTTCCAAACCTTTGTTGGAAATTTCCCCGGCGTTTACCAGCGTAGTAGTGTAGCCCGTAGCAGCAGTTACCGGCAAGTTGATGATCTGGTCAACCGTGTTGTTTTTATACGCGGTCAGTTCCAGGCCCAGGCGATTCTGGAAGAAGCGAACTTCGGCACCAACTTCGGTAGAACGGCTACGCTGAGGCTTCAGGTTAGGGTTCAGACGGGCGTTGGAAGTGGTAACCGTTGGCTGGGAGCCGAATGGCAGGCCACCGCTGAGGTACACGTCATTCAGACGATACGGATCAGTGTCGGAGCCTACTTCAGCGTAACCGCCGCGCAGCTTGGCAAACGACAGGAAAGAATCTTCCAGTTTGAAGGCTTCCGTCAGCACCAAGCTAGCGTCAACCGAAGGATAGAAGTAAGAGTTGTCGCTGTTTGGCAGCGTAGAAGACCAGTCGTTACGGGCTGTACCACCCACGAACAGGAAGTCCTTATAGCCAAACTTGACGGAAGAGTACAAGCTGTTTACCCGACGACGGTAGTTACGGCTGTTAGCTGTAAGCGGCGTTGAGAAGTTGTCAAGCGTATACAGACCAGGAATTGCCAGGTTGCTGACGGCAGTTGCGCCAGTTTCTGAACGGGCATCCCGACGGTTAGCACCAACCAAGAAGTCCAGCGTTACGTCCTCCGTGAGGTTACGGGTAACGGTGGCCAGGAATTCCGTGTTACGCTCCAAGGCATAGATTCTCTCCTCGGTGTAATCGTCTACGATGGACTGCTCAATATCATCCTGAGCAATCCGGCGAGTATGGAATTCGTTATAGAAGTCGTTAGTGGTACGGCCTGTCAGCGTCAGCCAAGAGGTGGGCGAATAGCTCAACGTAATGTTACCGATTACACGGTCACGACGGTCGTCGTTGAGGTTTTCGTAGAGCGTAAAGTAGGGGTTGTTGTGGTAGTTATAGTTCCAGTTATATTTCTGGCCACCCCGGTTGTAGTCCTTCAGCTCGGCAATGTTTACCTGACGGCCAAACCATACGAACTGCTGCATTACGTTCTGAGCATTATAGCCCAGCTGCGGACGACGGCCCCGGTTTTGCACGTAGTTCACGTTCGTGCTGAATTTCAGCTTGTCCGTGAGGTCAGCACCACCATTCAGGTTTACCGTATTACGACGGATGAAGGTGTTCGGGAGAATACCATTCTGGGTGAGGTTGGTATAAGAAAGACGAACCCCAGCCTTCTCGTTGCCACCCGAAAGGGCAATGTTGTTGGTGAACGTGCGGCCAGTTTCAAAGAAATTACGGACGTTATCAGGATTAGCTACCCAAGGAGTAGCCTGACGCACACCGTTTTCTACGGGCGAGTTGAATTGAGGAATCAGGCGGCCGTCCAAACGGGGACCCCAGCTTTCATCCACCCCGTCGTTGACTCCACCACCGCGACCATTAACGAACGAGAATTCACCTCCGTTGCCTTGGCCATATTCGTTCTGGTAGTCGGGCAGCTTCAGTACGCTTTCGAAAGAGGTAGTACTGTTTACAGCAATACCCAGACCACGGGATTTACGGCCTGATTTGGTTGTAATAACTACTACACCGTTTGCGCCCCGCGAACCGTACAGAGCGGCGGCGTTTGCACCCTTAAGTACCGAGATGCTCTCAATATCGTCGGGGTTGATGTCAGAAGCAGCGTTACCGTAGTCAACACCACCGTTCGGGCCACTGTTGGCGTACGAAGAGTTGTCAATGGGCTGGCCGTCAACTACGAACAGGGGTTGGTTGTTACCAATGGTTTTGGCACCCCGGATTACGATACGTGACGAGCTACCAACGGCACCCTGGCTGTTCGAAATCTGAACACCAGCGAGCTTGCCTTGCAGCGAGTTCACCACGTTAGACTCGCGGGCCTGCGTCAAAGCTGCTCCCTGAACGTCCTGTACGGAGTAACCCAGCGTCTTTTTCTCTTGCTCGCGGCCCAAAGCCGTTACCACTACTTCACCAAGAACTTTGGTGTCAGCGGCCAGACCTACCGAAATATTAGTTTCGGTGCCGATAGCACGCTCTACCGTTACAAAGCCTACCGAGCTGAAAACCAGGGTAGAAGCAGTAGTAGGGGCGCTAATGGTGAATGAACCGTCGCTGTTGGTAGAGGCACCAATGGTAGTGCCTTTCACCAGCACGGTAACGCCCGGCAGACCTTGACCATTACCACGGTCAGTGACCCGGCCGGAAATCTCGCGGTTTTGAGCGGCCACCTGCTGCAACAGGATAGGCGAGATCAAAACCGCACTAAATAGTGCTTTACGCATAATAAAGTGAGTGTGAAATGTGAGAAAGGTGAGTGATGATGAATGGATGGAACGCTTCCCAACTTCTAAAAAAAGCCAGCAGCAGCATGGCATGCAAGTTTCGGCGCGAAATGTTATATTTATTCACGCAATAATCATGTGGTGCCGGCTCCTGTTAGCAATAATAGAACAATTTGCCCTGATAATTACCAACCTATTGAATAACACACTCTGCTAGGTAGCTAATTCACAATGCTGTAGCACATCACTTGGAATGTTGCAAGACTGATCTAGTGCCTGTAAACAGAAAATATATATTGTATTGAATATATTAGTTGATTATGAAAAACATAATATATTGGGTATATTTTTGATAATAATCCTGTTGTCAACTGATTTTAGTGCCCTTCCCTTCATTTTTCTCAACACTCACTCACATGCGGAAAACATTACTTTCTGCGTTTCTGGCCTCCCCCATTCTGTTGCAGCAGGTGGCCGCCCAGAACCGCGAAATCTCTGGCCGAGTCACGGATTCAGCCAGTGGTCAGGGGCTGCCGGGCGTTACTGTACTCGTCAAGGGTACTACTGTCGGGGCCTCTACTAACAGCGACGGCTCATTCACTCTCAGTGCGCCTGCAACTGCTTCCACCTTAGTCTTTAGCTCGGTAGGCTTTGTAACAGCGGAGCGTGCTATCGGCGCCAGTTCCACATTTGCGGTAGCACTATCGGCCGACTCACGCGCGCTGGATGAGGTAGTAGTAACCGGGTTGGCCACCTCCGTTAAGCGGTCTAATTTGGCCAATGCTATTACCACTATATCGGCAAAGGAACTGACGGGAAGTACGCGGCCCGTTACGGTTGATGCAGCACTGAGTGGGAAAGTTGTTGGGGCCAATATTGCCCAAACAAGCGGTGCGCCGGGAGGGGGCTTATCGGTGCAGTTGCGGGGTATCTCTACTATTAACGGCAGCTCCCAACCACTCTACATTATTGATGGGGTATATGCTGTGAATGCCGAAGTGGGCAACGGTGCCGGAGCTGCTGCTTTCAGCGGGGCAGCTGCCGGCACAGGACGCACTAGCCAAGACAACGGTATAAACCGCCTTTCCGACCTCAACCCTAATGACATTGAGAGTATTGAAATTCTCAAAGGACCAAGCGCAGCGGCCATTTATGGGACGCGAGCTAACGCTGGGGTTGTAATTATTAAAACAAAACGAGGAGCTGCCGGGAAAACGCGTATCAGCTTTAACCAGGATTTGGGGTATGCCGAGGCATGGCGCCTGCTAGGGAAAGAGGACTGGACGGACAGCAAGATAGATACCTATTACGCTTATCCTAACAATGCTACGCCGGCTCAGATAGCGGGCGTGAATGCTACTCGCGCAAGTGAAAAAGCAAAGTTGGCGGCAGCACAAGCTTCGGGCAATATCCACGACTACGAGAAGGAGATTTATGGCAACACTGCTTTCCTGCGTAACACTGGGCTGAGCATTTCGGGTGGTAATGAGCGGACAAAGTTTTTTGTATCGGGCTCTACCACAAACGAAGAAGGTATTGTGAAGCGAACGGGCTTTGAGCGCCACTCTATTCGGGCCAACGTGGACCACAAGATTGGTGAGCGGGTTGATTTGGGCGTAAGCGCCAACTATATTAACTCGATGAACCGCCGGGGATTTACCGGGAATGACAACCGGGGAGTGGCGCTGGGCTATACGTTGGCCTATATTCCTAGCTACGCTCAGCTCAACAAGAACGAGTTAGGGCAATTCCCCGATTCGGAATACACGGGCGACAATCCGCTGGCCGTAGTGGAGCGAGCTATTAATGAGGAAACAACGAACCGCTACGTACAAACGGCCAGCTTAACGGTGCGGCTGATTGATAAGGAGTCGTCGTCGTTGCGTTTTGCGGCCCAGGGTGGGGTCGATTTTTCCAGCAGCAATGCCTTGCTGGCGTTGCCCTCCGACATGCAGTCGCAGCGTAGCCTGGCCTTGCCGGGGGCAGCTCGGGTGGCCAAAAACCAATTCTTCAACTCCAACCTGCAGGGCTTCCTGATTTATGACTGGAAACTGGGGGATGCTGTTAGCCTTACTTCACAGGCAGGTACCGTCCGCCTGTCGCAGAAACAGAACCTGACGTATAACCAGGGGCAAAACCTGTCGCCCGGCCCGCCTTATACGCCTAACCGGGGCACCGTAACAACGCAGGAAACTACCATTACTGAAGAGGCTGATTTGGGCTTTGTGGCTCAGCAGGAAGCTAACTTCCGGGACCAGATTATTGCAACGGCCGGGGTTCGTTTTGATAAATCGAACCGGAACGGCGACCCTGAAAAATACTATGCCTTCCCCAAGGCATCCTTGGCCGTTAACATTGCCAAGTTCGGGTTCTGGTCATTTGATGCGGTGAACTTAGTGAAACTACGCGCCGCTTACGGAGAAACCGGCGGCCCGGCTTTCTTCGGTGGTCTGTACTCCCCGTTGGTAGCTACTTCTACCGGGGGGCGGCCCGGCCTGCTGACGTCAACACTGCTCGGAAATCCTGACATCAAGCCGGAAACTGCTTCTGAGTTGGAATTAGGAATTGACCTAGGATTTCTGGAAAACCGCATTGGTCTGGAGGCCTCGGTGTATAATAAAAAGGTATTTGACCTGATCAATACCTACGCACTAGCACCAGCTACCGGTCTAACATCTATTCGGGCGTACAATGTGGGTGATTTGCGCAATCAAGGGCTGGAACTGGCGCTGAACATAAATCCGGTGCGCAGCAATTTTATCAACTGGAACTCGACTACGCAGTTTTGGCTGAACCGCTCTGAGGTAACCAAGCTTTACACTGATCCGCTGGTAGTGCCTCCGTTCAACACTGGTTCTGGCTTCGGAGCCACATTCGGGCGGAACGTGTTTGTGGTGGGCGAATCGCCCTCCCGCTGGTACGGTACCCCCGCCGACCCCAATAGCCCAAACTTCAGCGGGCTGACGCGCTACGAGGATGCTCAGCCCACCTTCCAGATGTCCTTCCTGAACTCGCTGACCATTGCGCGAAGCTTTGATGTGTCGTTTCTGTTGCACTGGAAGAAAGACGGCTATAACAGCAACCTGAGCCGTTTACTGAAGGATGAGGGAGGTACAACCGAGGACTGGAGCACGCCTAGTCCGGAGTCAGGAGTGCCCAACGGCCTGTACCGCCAGGGGCTGACGGCCCGGGAGTTTATTCAGAACTCAGGATACGTGCGTTTGCGGGAAGCATCCATCTACTACTCGCTACCGGCCCGCCTGCGCACCAGCTTGTTTAAGGAGTATGTGCAAAACATTCGGATTGGAGTTTCAGGGAACAATTTGATTACCTGGACGGATTACGTGGGCTACGACCCGGAAGTATCCAACTTTGGCTCAACGTCCAATTTTGCTCAGGTAGACGTGGCTAGCTACCCGAGCACCAGACGGATTTTCTTCCACGTCAATATTGACTTCTAGCCTTGAATTCCTCTCCACATCAGCATTTCACTCTCATGCAATATTTTCGTCAGAAGCTAGTAACCGCCACCGTGGTGTTGGGGTTACTAGGCACAACCTCCTGCGGTTTCTTTGATGTAGAAGCCGTAGAGGATCCTAACAACCCCAGCCTTGGCTCCGTGCTGAGCAACGCCAGCAAGGCGCAGCTCGATGCCCTGGCTGTTGGCGTTGAAGCCTCTTTGCGCAATGTACACAACGGCAATGCTCCGTATAACTGGTTGGCGGGTACGCTAGGGCGGGAAGTAACTATCCTGGCCTCCACAGAATCTCGCTGGTACGGGGAGTTGCAAGGCACCCGCACTACCCTAGATGATGCTGCCTACTACAATGGCTATTATACCCCCCTGGCCCAAACGCGCCGGGCAGCACAGGTGTACCGGGAGTCGGCTAATAACAGCCAAGCCGTTACAGCTGAGCAACGCCAGGGTATTGCTGGTTTTACGCATACCTACGAGGCCTTGTCCAAACTGCTGCTGCTAAACCTGCAAGGGGCCAATGGCATTCGTATTGCTGTGGATGATCCGCTGAAACCGGGCAAATTCGTTACGCCAGCCGAGGCCCTAACCAACATCCGGCAACTGCTGGACCAAGGAGCCAGTGAGTTGGACCAAGCC
Organism: Hymenobacter endophyticus; assembly: GCF_032464715.1. NCBI lineage: Bacteria > Pseudomonadati > Bacteroidota > Cytophagia > Cytophagales > Hymenobacteraceae > Hymenobacter > Hymenobacter endophyticus. The sequence goes on from NZ_JAWDJT010000007.1 coordinate 72,458, forward strand.
GGCAGTAGCTTCGGTTTCTCATTATCCTCTGGCTATACAGGATTCAACACCCCAGCTACATTTAAGCAATTCAATCGGGCTTTGGCGGCGCGGGTGGCCTTGTATCAGAGCGATTATACGGGAGCACTTGCCGCGCTTGGCTCCTCGTTCATCAGCACCACCGCGGATTTGAAGCTTGGGCCGAAAATTACCTTCAATCCAGCCATTGCCGGGGATGCCGGCAATACGTATTTCCAAGTAGCCAACAACACGGGAGCCAACGTTATCGGCGTGCCAGATAACTTTGTAACAGAGGCAGAAGCCGGGGATGCGCGTCTGAGCAAAGTGGCGCTACGCACAGCGCCGCGGGTAACCGGTGGTATTTCTCTGGCTTACGAATCCCGTTTATTCCCCACCAACACAACTTCGCTCGACATCATCCGCAATGAGGAGTTGATCTTGATTTCGGCCGAAGCCAAGGCTAATAGCGGTAATCTGGCCGGGGCTCTTACCGATGTCAATATCATTCGCACCCGGGCCGGTAACCTGGCCGCTCTGCCGGCAGGCTCCTTCACCTCCCTGCTCAGAGCCATGGACGAAATTATTAAGCAGCGCCGGTATTCGCTGTTCTTTGAAGGCCAGTATTTCGTTGATCTGCGACGTACAAACCGTTTGAAGCCAGTGGTAACGGTGGACCCAGCCTCTACGCCCATTCAGACGCTGGCGTTCAGCTCCAGCCCGTACAACCTGATTGCCAATATGCCTAAGCCAGCTGCCGAAAAGGCCTGGGACGCCACCAACCCGTAAGCTGAAAGTACTGTAACATAAAAAGGCCCCGAACAATTATTCGGGGCCTTTTTTGCGCGGAAAATGAAGGGCTAATTCTGCATCAAATATCCTTTAATATACTCTTCCAGGTCGCCATCCAGCACGTTCTGCACGTCGGTGCGCTCGATGCCGGTGCGTAGGTCTTTGACGAGCTTGTATGGGTGCAGCACGTAGTTGCGGATTTGGGAGCCGAAGTCAATGCGCTTTTTGCCGGCTTCCACCACGGCGCGGGCTTCGTTGCGCTTGTCCAGCTCTAGCTGGTAGAGGCGGGATTTAAGCATACGCAGGGCGTGTTCCTTGTTCATGAGCTGACTCCGCTCAATCTGACATTCGATAACGATGCCGGAGGGAGCGTGCTTGAGCCGAACGGCCGTTTCTACCTTGTTCACGTTCTGGCCACCGGCCCCACCGGCCCGGTATGTGTCCCAGGTTATGTCGCCGGGGTTGATTTGGATGTCGATGGTATCATCAACGACCGGATAGGCGAATACGGAGGCAAAAGAGGTGTGCCGCCGGCCGCTACTATCGAAGGGTGACATGCGTACCAAACGGTGCACCCCAATTTCGCTTTTCAGGTAGCCATAGGCAAACGGTCCATCAATTTCCAGGGAGGCTGATTTGATGCCAGCGCCCTCCCCGGGCTGGTAGCTAACCTGCCGAACCGTGAAACCTTGCTTCTCGCCCCACATGATGTACATGCGCATGAGCATTTCGGCCCAGTCCTGGCTTTCGGTGCCACCGGCGCCGGGGTTGAAATCCAGAATGGCGGAGAGCTGATCCTCCTCATCGGAGAGCATACGCTTGAACTCCAGGCGCTCCACCGCCTGCTCGGCAGCACTGAACTCGCGCTGCATTTCTTCCTCGGAAACGTCGCCTTCCCGGTAGAAGTCGAATAGCACTTCTACGTCGCCAAGAATCTTCTCTACGGCTTCGTAGTCGTCCGTCCAGACCTTCACGGCTTTGATTTCGCGCATAACGGCCTCCGCTTTTTTGGAGTCGTCCCAGAAACCAGGCGTAGTGGTTTGCTGCTCGGTAGCTAGTACCTGGGCTTTGCGGGCATCGTAGTCAAAGATACCTCCTCAGGGCCTCAGCGCGGCCCTTCAACTCCTTCACCTGATCTTGGGTCATGGAAAAAAATGCGTGAGTGAAATAAAAAACACCTGGGGCTAAAAGCCTAAGGTGGCCGAAAGGTCGGAAGAAATCAGCCGACCCGTAAAAGCACTTGCGGAGCACCTCCACTGGAAGCACTCCGCAAGCGTAAAAATATACGAGTGGTAGGCCAGCTACACGCGCACCATCCAGCCGTGCGTATCCGTAGCCTCGCCGCTCCGGATAGCCGCCAGCGCATCGGAAACGCGCTTAGAGAAGGCATCGGCCCCAGCCGCGGGTAGCTCAAAATCCTGGCCCTGGTAGCCGATAACGGCAATGGGCGCAATGGTAGCGGCTGTACCAACTCCAAAGGCCTCCTGCAGCGTACCGCTAGCGTGAGCATTCAGAATTTCCAGAGCCGAAACCTTCCGTTCCTCCACCGGCATACCCCAGTCGCGGGCCAGTTGCAGTACGCTACGGCGAGTGATGCCATCCAGGATAGAAGTGCTGAGAGCGGGCGTTACCAGACGACCGTCGATGACGAACATGGCATTCATGGTGCCGGATTCCTCCACGTACTTGTGCTCAGAAGCATCCGTCCAGATAAGCTGATTATAGCCTTCCTGCTGGGCCAGTTTGGTGGGGTACATAGCCGCGCCGTAATTACCGGCGTTTTTGGCAAAGCCCGCGCCGCCTTCAGCCGAGCGCACATACTTCTCCTCAAAACGCACCCGTAACGGCTTGTTGTAGTACAGCCCAACGGGGCAGGTAATAATCATAAAGCGGTAAGCGTCCGAGGGGCGCACGCCCAGCATGCCATCGGTAGCAAACATGAAGGGACGAATGTACAGGGCGCTACCGGTAAAGTTGGGTACCCACTCAGCATCCAGTTGAATCAGCTGGCGCAGGCCCTGCATAAAGATCTCCTCGGGCACCGCCGGCATGCACATACGCTCGGCAGAGGCGTTGAGGCGGTGCAGGTTATCGAGGGGGCGGAAGATGAAGATGTCGTCTTCCGTATTCTTGTATGCCTTCATTCCCTCAAAAATGGCTTGCCCGTAGTGCAGGGCCGAGTTGGCGGGGCTCACCAGCATGTCGCCGTAAGGGACAATCTGGGGTTCCTGCCACTCCCCGTCCTGGTAGTCAACTACCAGCATGTGGTCAGCGAAGGTTTTGCCAAATTCGAGGTGGTCAAAGTCCACCTCAGATAGGCGGGATGCGGCCGTGCGCTTGGTAGAAATGGTCAAGGCGTCAATCATGAGGAGTGGGGTGGGATAAGGAGGTGGAGGCACTCTGCCCAACTGCCGGCTACAACCGAAGTAGCGGGGGGTAAAGTGCCGGAACGGGTGGGGGAGGTGGTAGGAGAACGGGCAAGTAAAGGTGCAGAATTTCTTCCGAACACTTGTTAGTTTGGGATGGTGCCCGCCCTCAAAGGCGCGGTTCCCACTTCACTTCTTCTGCCTGCAGCTCATGAGCCATCTGGCGGCTAAGCACGAACAGAAAGTCGGAGAGGCGGTTGAGGTACATGACCACCAACTCGGCCACGAACTCATCCTGTTGCAAGTGAATTACCAGTCGCTCGGCCCGGCGGCATACACAACGGGCCACGTGCGCAAAGGATACGGACTGATGCCCGCCTGGCAGCACAAATACCCGCAATTCCGGTAGGCCATCGTTCATGCGGTCCATTTCTTGTTCCAGCAAGACTACGTCTTCGGCGTGCAAATCCGGAATCTTCATCTTCGACTTCTCGGGGTCGGAAGCCAGGGAAGCGCCAATGGTGAACAGCCGGTCTTGAATTTCCTTGAGCAATGGCCGCCGCCCAGCATTTACATCCTGGTCGCGCACGAGGCCGAGGTAGGAATTCAGCTCATCAACAGTGCCGTAGCACTCAATACGCAGGCTGGACTTGGGTACGCGCGTGCCACCAATAAGGGAAGTCAGGCCCTTGTCGCCGGTTTTAGTATAGATTTTCAAGCGAACAGGAGAAACGGTGGTTGGAAAGCTATACTACCCGCAACGGACTGAAATGTTAGCAGCCAGCGGCCACTCACTGGCTAGTTAACTGATGGATAGCCAAGTCGTGGTTCACCACATCGGTTTCCACCAGACCGTCGCGCAGACGCACAATGCGGTGGGCATGGCGGGCAATATCTTCCTCGTGGGTTACCATGATGATGGTGTTGCCCCGCACGTACAGTGCCTCAAACAATTCCATAATCTCGTGGCTGGTGCGGGTATCGAGGGCACCAGTGGGTTCGTCGGCCAGGATGATGCTGGGGCTGTTTACCAGGGCGCGGGCAATGGCTACGCGCTGGCGCTGCCCACCCGAAAGCTCGTTGGGGCGGTGTAGGGCCCGCTCAGCCAAACCTACGTTGCGTAGGGCTTCACGGGCCATTTCCTGCCGTTCACTCTTGCCATAGCCAGCGTAAATCAGTGGCAGGGCAACATTATCGAGGGCAGTGGCGCGGGGCAGCAGGTTGAAGGATTGGAATACGAAGCCAATTTCCTTGTTGCGCACATCTGCCAACTGGTTGTCCGTCATGTTGCTGACGTCCTTACCATTGAGGATATACTGCCCGCCCGAGGGAGTATCCAGGCAACCCACGATGTTCATAAGGGTGGATTTGCCGGAGCCTGAGGGGCCCATAAAGGCCACGTACTCGCCGCGCTGAATGGTAATGGATACCGACTGAAGCGCATGAATTTCCTCAGTCCCCATCCGGTAGACCTTGGAAATATCGGTGGTTTGGATAACGGGAGGCAGCATATCCGAGAGGGGGCTGGGGTTAGTTCCAGGGAGCAGCGGTAGTGGCCCGAGCGGCCCGCCGCGTCTCATACTCTGTACGAAAGGTAGCGTAATCTGCGGGGGAAAGCAATGTGCCCAACCGGTAGAGTGGCGACTGTGCGTATTCAGTGAGGCCAACCGGAATAGAGGCTAAGATGTAGGCCTTCAGCAGCGGGACAGAGGCAGGGTTGTATTCGATGCCGCGCAGCAAAGTGTTGTAGGCCAGGTTATAGTCGCGTTGGCGTGCGTGAAAGCCTGCCGCCGCCACCAGGCCATTCTCCACAAAGGGGGCTTGCTGCGTGAGCTGGGCGTATAGCTCCGTTGCTTTCTGAGGCTGTTTGTTGGCATCGGCCAGGGCTGCCCGGAAATACAGCTGCTGGAACTGGTCGAAGCCTTCAAAACGCCCCTGCTGCACTAACTGCTGCAAAGCTGGCCATTGCTGAGTACGCACGTACACCTCCCCCCTAATAACGTTCCAGGCGGATGCCCCGGCCGCCTGCACCGGCGGAGCCACTTGCTGCAAGGTTTGCTGCACGGCTGCTGTCTGGCCCTGCTGCAAGGCGCGGGGCAGTTGCGCAAGCGTGGCAGTGGTACGCAGAGCTGGAGTTATAATAATAGCAGCGGCTGGTAGGAGGTCAGTGGCGGGCAGCTCGTCGCCGCGCACGACCAAAAACTGCGTGCGCAGAGAATCCGAAACCTGGGCAAAGCGGCCCCGGAAATCAGGCTCCAGAATCGTCAACAGCCGTTGCGCCACCAAACCAGCCGCCGGGTCAGGATTGAGGGGAATACGGCGGGCTATCTGGCGGGCTGAATCGGGCTGCCCGGCGAGGGCGAGGGCGTAAGCAGTGGGTAAGGCAGCAGTAGGAGCACCGTTTTCGCGGGCTTCCTGCAAGCGGCTGGCCGCCGGAGCGGGAAGGCCCTGCTGCAACAGCCAAAGCCCTTGTAACTGCTGGTAGTAGCCTGCACCCGGGCCTGAGCCGATAGCCAGGGGCGCCAGAGTGCCTTGCGCCGCTACCAACTGGCCGCCGTACTGCTGGGTTAGCGCCTTGAGAAACAGAAGCTGGTCGTGGTACCCCTCATTAGCCGGGTGAGCCAGCAGTGCGGGCAGGTGGGGCAACAACGTGGTATCACGCTGCAAAGCGCGGCCCAGCGCCTCGTGATACAGCCGGGCAAAGCCGGCCGGCGTGAGTGCGCTATCAGGATAGGCCGGAGTGGTGGTAGTGGCTCGCTCATTGGCCAACCTGGCTAGCAGAAGCCGGTTGCTCTGGAGGGCATCGTCGGGGCTGGTAATGCTTGCCTGCGCTAGCTCCTGGGCTTGGGGCCACTGCTGCTGCCGAATGAAATAGGCTAGTTTATTCGCCTCTAACACAGCATTGCCCGAGGACGCGGCCTCGGCACGAGCCTGGTAGAACTCGACGGAATCGGTGAGGGAGGAGCGGGAGTATAGTTGGGCCAGGTCGCCATTGAGGGCCGCGCTATTAGGGTTGGCTTTCAGTGCTTCCCGCAGTATTGCCAGCCGGTCAAAGAAGTCAGTAGGCTCGTTGTAGAGGGCCGCCAAGCGCAAGGAAATCTTCTCGGAAGGGCGCCGCGCCAGCGCCCGCCGCAGAATATTGATTTCGTTCTGACGCTGCAGCCGGAACCGGTACAAGGCTGCCCGGCCTAGGCTGGCCTTGTGGTTGTGGCGGTCCAGCGCATCGCTCTCGGCATAGTAGCGCTCAGCCAGCAAGGCCTGCGCCATGTCGTCGGGGGCGTACTCGCTTTCCAGGCGGGCCAAGTCGCCGAGGTTGTTGAAGGAAGCGGCTTGCACCTGGTCGAGCAGGAAGAAGCTGCTGCGTTGGGCTACCACCAGCAGGGCGGAAAGCCCCAGGATGTACATGGCGTAGAACGGAAACCGGCGCGGCTCAAACACTACCCGGTACACCGGCAGCTTTTGCCGAAGCAAAGGCGCAAAATTCAGCAGCACGTACAGCAAAAACGCGGCGCCCACGCACAGAAATGCCAGTACTGTAAAGTCGCGGCCGGCTTGCAGCATGGGGTCGTTGGCCGTAGCCAGGGCGTAACCGAGCACCGCGGCGGCCAAAAGCACCAGCACACCGTACAGAATCCTGACAGTTTCGGGATACGGTACCCATTCCTGATAGGTAGCTGCCCGCCGCCGCAAGCCAAGCCCCCCAACCACTACGGCCGGAATCAGCAGCACATACGGGTCGAGATGCAGGCCGGGCAGGAGCACCACCTCGCTCTGATTGAGATAATACAGCAGGAGCATCCCCAGGTACAGAGCGCTGACCAGCAGAAACGGCCACAGCCCATAGCGGCCCGCCGGGGTATCAGCCTGAGTATTCAGCCACAGCAGGCCATGCACATTCTCAAACGCCACCCACAGAACCAACAGGGCAAACGCAACGGCTCCACTGGCAGTAAAAAAGGCGCTCAGGTGCAGCGCCGTCACCTCTGGCGTCCCGGTACTACGGAAGAATAACACGGCCCCCAACCCGCCTACCAGCAGTGCGAAAACGCCGAGGCGGGGCAGCAGCGGCACCTCGGGCCGGAAAGCGTGGAAGTAGTACGCCGGGCCACCCAGCAGCGCCAGAGCAAGCAGCAGAAAGTATTGCTTCTGTACATCAAATACTCCCAGCAGGTCGGCATTCAGCGACATCAGCAGGAAAATGACCAAGGCCATACCCCCGACAAAAACCAGCCGGGTAGTGCTGCTGATAGCCGCCAGAAAATACACCAGGGCCACGCCCACTAGCACCACCAGTGCCAGGGCAGCATTGGGTTGCAGGAAGGGGCCAGCTACATCAAACGTCTGGGTTACGAGGTAGCCGTTAGCCTGCACTGGCAGTTTTTCCAAACCAACGGCCACGTTAGCCACCGTTACGGGAACTGGCGTAAGCTGAACAACGGGCCGTAAAGGCAGTACCACATCATCGGCGGTGGCGTACTGCCAGCCAATTAGGGCTACTGCCAGCGTAATGCACAGCGCCAAGAATAGCAAAGGGCCTCGCCACCAAGCTGAGCGGGCCGAAGCTGCGGGAAGGAAAGGAACCGACACCAGGGGCTATTCCAGCACTTTGGGTACGCGGAAATAATCGGAATCCTTGCGCGGGGCGTTGCTAAGACCCGCCTGGTGGCTCACCGTGTTCCGGGATTCATCGGGGCGCAGCACGTTGATTTCCTGCGACAGATGAACCAGGGGCTCTACATCGTCGGTATTAAGCTGGCGGAGCTGGTCTACCCAGTCCAGAATTTTGTTTAGGTCGCCGAGCATTTGCTGCTCCTTGGTTTCGTCAAATTCGAGGCGGGCCAGATGGGCCAGGCCCCGCAGGGTGTTCAGGTCGGTGCTCACAGTAGTATGAAAAGCTGAAAGTCAAAAATACGCAAACGACGACGCCCTAAGCCGAAGTACGTTGGCAGGCAGGCGGCGGGGCCGGTGCGGGTTTACGCCACGTGCTGGCTTCAGGAATGCCACCCGCTTGAGGGCGCAGCGCACTGGCAATAACGGAAAAAGCCCGCTGTTTCAACTCAGGCGCATCTTCGGCAGTAAGGCCCGCTGTCGGAATGGGTTCATGCAGAATGATGGCCAGCGGGGAGTAGCGCACCCGCAGACCCTCAACGTCGGGCATGAAGCGGTGGTTCAGGGGCATGGTAACCGGCACAATAGGTACGCCCGCCGCAATAGCCAGCTGGAAAGCTCCTTCCTTGAACTCATCCAGCTGCTGACCGGGGTGCTGACCAATACGGCCCTCCGGAAAAATGACCACTGAGCGGCCGGCTTCCAGCGTGCGGCGGGCCTGCACCATGGCCCGGCCCCGACTCACGGCACTGCTGCGGTCAACGGTGATATACACGCTGCCGAAGATGGGCCCCCAGAGCGGTACTTTTGCCAAGGAGCTTTTGCCCATGATGTTCAGCCAGCCCGGAATAGAGCGAAATAGCAGCGGAATATCAATGTAGGAGCTGTGGTTGGCCACGTACACACAGGGCTGGCCGGGTGGCAACGGCTGCTTCCGAATGGTTTCAACGGGCACGCCCCACATCAGAATAAACAGGCGGGCCCACTGCCGGTTAAGGGCGTGCAGGTAGCGGTGGTGCTGGGGCCGGCGGCTCAGATACCATTGCAGGGGATACGTCAGCACGAAAGGCAGTACAAACCAGAACGTGGCCCAGGTAGTGTATAGCCGATGACCGATATAGCGAAGCAAACGCAGCATACGCACAAATTTAGCGTGGAAAATGTGCGGAACGTGAAGAGCTGGAGAAATGAGGCCGTTGGGCAAGCCTCATCCTACGCTTTGAGAAGATGCCGGCAACCTGCTTGACACGCGTAGCGTCGGCATCAGCTGATCCTGCGCATCGGCCCTTCTTCACGCAGCTCAGATGCCCAATACGCGGGCAGCCTTAAGCAGACCCGCTATACTGATGGCGTCCGTAATACGGCCGTTCATCACCAGTTCCACCGCTTCCCGCAGAGGCAGCTTCCACAGGCGCAGGTCCTCGGTTTCCTCGGGTTCCACCTCGCCCTGCTCCAGCTCCTGGGCCAGAAAAACAAACCCCTCTTCGTCGGTTACCGAGTTGGAGGTGTGCAGGCGCATCAGGTTGGTCCAACGGCGGGCCAGCAGGCCGGTTTCCTCCTTCAGCTCCCGTTGCGCCGAGAGTAGCACATCCAGCTCAATTGGGCCACCGCCCATCGGAATTTCCCAGCTGTACTCGCTCAGGGTGTAGCGGTACTGGCCTACCAGCCAGGTATTGCCCTGCTCATCTACCGGAATAATACCCAAAGCTTTGTTCTTCATGGATACCACCCCATAAATGCCGGGGTTACCGGCCGGATTGGTAATCTGGTCTTCCCGCACCTGTATCCAGGGGTTTTGGTACTTGATTTCGGTGCCGTGCACGTGCCAGGGGTTATGGCTTTCGTCGATTTCCGGGGCAGCAAATTCGCTCATGGGAGGCAGCAGATTGATGAAAAGCTGGGGCAAAGGTAACCTACAATCCGGGCTTCACGGCGTTACCCGCTACCCTCGCCGGGCAGATGCAAGCATTGGCCGGCCATCCGCAGCCGTTGGTCAAATAAAGCCCCTGCCGCCTGCGCATTCATCTACCTTTGACTCACTAATTATTCAGCGCGCGTCGAGTTTATGGAAAGGAAGGCTCTTCCCGCGTAGTATTGGCTTTGGCGAAAGGAGTAGGGTGGATGAATGAAATTTTGCCGACCAATGCGAAGGAAAAGGCCGCTACCCCGGGTAGCGGTTTTTTTATTGCCCTTTGGGTAGCTGTGGGTAGTACAGCCTGGAGCGGTAACAAAATCCTGTAGCTGCTGAGGTAAACCCTGGGCAAAACGGGTGCGTACCAAGGCAAGGCAACCGTTCACTTTCCGGCTGCTGCCTTGCTCTGTATGGCTAATCAAGCTAAAAACCAGAACTCGCAACCCCAACCCGGCGACCCGCTGTTCAACCTGAAGCACGCTGAGGCCGAAGCTGCCTTGAAGCAGAATACCGGCGGCCTGGGCCCCACCACCAACGAATATATTACCACCGACGAGGATAGCGCCCTAGACGAGGGCCCGCGCGACAAACAAGGATTCCGCCGGGGCGAGTCGACTCCCGATACTGGCTCAACGGCTGGCAGCCATTAATCTGCCCGCTACGCACATAGTAGCTTTCTGCTCCACTCTTTTTACCCAGAAAAAGCCTCTGCGGGCGCCTCGGCCACCGCAGAGGCTTTTTTATGCCCTATCTTCTGCCAGGCTGTGTGGATAGTGGTGCAGAAAGCACGTCCTGCAGAGTATGTGGCGCCTTGAGCCAGTGACGAAACTCTCGCGTACTGCTATCTGAATTATTCTTGCAACGTCAGCACGCGAGATGCTTCGCCTCCGGCTCTGCATGACGTTCTAGGCAGGACAGTTTATCAACTCTCCACACGCTCTAGAAAACCGGGCCGTACTTTTGTGGCTATGTTAATAGCATCTCATACCGGTCAGTTCTTGGAGGCAGGCCTTGATGAAGCCGGGCGGGGCTGCCTGGCCGGGCCGGTTTTTGCCGCCGCCGTTATTCTGCCCCCTGATTTTACGCCGCAGTTTCTTAACGATTCCAAGCAGATGACGGCCAAGCGACGGGAAGCAGTACGCGCCGAAATATGCCGGGAGGCGGTAGCCTGGGCAGTAGCTGAAGCCTCGCCCGATGAAATTGCCACCATCAATATTGCCCAGGCTAGTTACTTGGCCATGCACCGGGCGGTAGCGCACTTAGCCGTAGAGCCCACCCACTTGCTGGTTGATGGTAACCGGTTTCGTGCGCATGCCACGCTGCCGCACACGTGCATAATAGGCGGCGACGGGCTATACCGGAGCATTGCGGCTGCCTCGGTACTAGCCAAAACGTTTCGGGATGAGCGTATGCGGGAGTTGGCGGCCGCTTATCCGCACTATGGCTGGGAGCAAAATGCAGGCTACCCCACAGCCCTGCACCGGGCTGCCATCCGCGAGTTTGGGCCTACTGAGCACCACCGGATGGGCTTCCGGTTACTGTAGTTGAGAACGACTCTGGCCAAGTAAGAACAAAGTCACTCCGCTTAATATCGAAGCTGTAGTAAAGCCATACGCCCTGATAACCGAGCGGTTATCAGGGCGTATGGCCTAGGGGGATGGAACGTAGTAGGGCAGGCTATTCTGCCGTGTGGTTACGCTTTGAGCCGAAGTAGGTCCAGAAAGAGGCTGAACCCATCAACTGATGTGCCGCCCTCCCCAAAGCTTTCAAAGCTCAACGGCTTAATGATGTAGCCGCTCACCGCTAAATCCTGGGCCTTTAGGCGGTCCGTTTCCAAGTCAGAGGTAGTGGTGATAAATACATTCAGGCCCACGAAATCAGGGTCGGAGCGGAGAATTTCCAGCAGTTCCAAGCCGTTCATGCGGGGCATATTCAGGTCGAGCATTACCACGCTGGGCCTGGCAATCTGCTCCTGTCCGCCCTCCCCGCGCAGCATATTCAGGGCTTCACGGCCGTTGCGGGCTATGTGCAGCGGCACATCTACGTTATGTTTTCGCAGCTCCCGCTGCACGTTCATAATATCCATCTGGTCATCCTCAACCAGAAGAATGCTTGATTGATCCGCTTCAGAGTTCATAGGTGGTTGCACTAGTACGGGCCTTCGGTGGCCGAGTGGTTATACGGTACTCAGCGTACTACGGTGGAAGCAGGGGGCTTATTTGGCTGGTCCTCGCGGCGGCGGCGGGGCTCTTTGGGCCAGGTGAAAATAAAGGAAGCGCCTTGTCCTTCAGCAGATTCAACGTGAATGGCACCGCCCTGGCCTTCCACAATTTTCTTGACGATGGCCAAACCTACCCCCGTACTTTCCAGGGTATCACGCTCCGTAAGAGTTTGAAAAATTACGAAAACTCGCTCGTGGTATTCCGGTGCAATACCAGGCCCATTGTCGGCCACCGAGAAGGTATAGAACTTGGGGCCTTCCACGCAGCCAATGCGCACCACACCCTGGGCCGGCTGATGATGGTACTTGGCGGCGTTGCTGATCAGGTTGGTGAATACCTGCTGCAGCTGCACCCGGTTGGTATGAATCGTGGGCAGATAGAAGGGCAGCTCCACCTCAAACCCAGTGGGTAGCTCCAGGGACTCGATGATTTCGCGCAGGAGCTGGCGCACAAATACGGCCTCGTCGGCTTGGGGGGTGCGGCCCACCCGAGCCAGGTCCAGAATGCCGGTGATGAGGTTTTCCATGCGCCGCACGCGGGTGCGCATCAGGATCAGGAACTCCCGGATGTGGTCGGGCAGGCCCTGGCCCATGTCCTCCTCAATCCAGCGCGAAGCCGACTCGATGCCCCGTAGCGGGGCTTTCAAGTCGTGGGAAACTACGTAGGCAAACTGGTCCAGTTCCTGGTTGCGGCGCTCCAACTGCCGGATGTTGGTGTTGATGGTGTCGGTCATGACGTTGAGTGATTCCGTCAGTTTCGACAGCTCATCATCATCCGCATCCTGCATCTGGGTGGAATAGTCACCATCGGCAATGCGCTTGGCCTGTACCACCATGCCCTTGATGCGCCGGGAAAACTGTCGCACCAGGTAGGAGGCGTACAGCAGCCCCAGAAAAATGGTAGCCAGCGTGATGCTAACCGATAGAATGCGGGTTTCGCGGATGCTCTCCTGCAGCTTTACGCGCTGCTTCACCCGAATATCGGCCTCCTCCTGGTCGAATACCGTGAACAGCACCCGAATCTGGTCCATCAAGACTTTGCCCGTGAGGTCGGTGGTGAGGTTGCGGTGCTCCAGGCCATTGATGCCCATCTGATTTGGGTCGCGGCGCATAGCTTCGCGCTTTTCCCCAATAAGCAGGTGAGAGTACGCCGACCATTGCTGAAACAGGTACTGGGCCCGCACCATGCGCTCATACTGAGGTGTGCCTAGGGTCAGCTCGTTGCGGAGCTGGGCAAACCGCCCTAGTAGGTTCCGCTCCCCCTCATAGTAGGAGTCCAGCACAATCTCATTGCCAATGAGCAGGTAGCCCCGGAAGCCGGTTTCCATGTCAATAATATTGCGCAGCAGCGTGGTGGCTTCGCCCGTAATGCGCTGGGAGCGTTCCACGCGCTGGGAGTTGCGCAGCACAGCCCGGGAGAGTTGATAGTTGATAACTACCACCGCCGCAAATAGCCCGGATATAATCAGAAAGCCCGCAAATAACTTAGTAGAGAGTTTAAACTTCATGCAGGAGCGGCGGCAGAACGGACGATTAACGGCCAGTACGAATTTTATCCTCCAACGTACGGAGCAGCCGGGTAATCAGGTCGGCCAAGCGGTTAATTTCTGCCATGCCGGCAATGGCCTCATCCTGGCGGCCGCGCTGGGCCATATCCATCAGGCGGTTGGCTTCGAGGTGAATTTGGGTATGCACGGCATCCAGTTCCCGGCTTTCCGGCAACTGGCCGTAGCGGGTGAGCACATAGGTGGTAATCCACTGCCCAAAAGAGCATTGTCGCGGGTCACGAATGGGGGCTTCAGCTGTGCTGCTACCATAAAGAAAGGAGCGAAGCTTGGACTTAAAATGCAGGTGCTTAATACGGGCACCATCAAACTCCTGCTTCAATTCATCGGTCATAGGGCAGAGTATACGTTTGCCGGAGCGGAAACGGCAGAAAAATAGTCCGGTAATGCGCGGGGCAAGCTAAACAGTTACAGCAAAGATAACCGAAAATCAGGGCTGCCAGCCGGGCATTATTGGCTACTTTCGCCCGACCAACGCTGCTGCTTTGCTGGCGGCCGTTGGCTGTTCATCTTCCCATTTCCACTCCACCCCATGTCTGAGTCGCTCAAAACCGTTCCGCTCAATGATGTGCACCAGCAGCTCGGTGCCAAAATGGTGCCCTTTGCCGGCTACAATATGCCCGTCCGTTACTCCTCCGACCTGGAAGAGCACCACACCGTGCGCCGGGCGGTGGGCATTTTCGACGTCTCGCACATGGGTGAGTTTCGGGTGCGCGGGCCCCAAGCCCTGCCGCTCATTCAGCGCGTAACCAGCAACGACGCCAGCAAGCTTGCGCCCGGCAAGGCCCAGTACAGCTGCCTGCCCAACCAGCAAGGCGGTATCGTGGATGATTTGCTGGTGTACATGCTGGCCGAAGAGGACTACCTGCTGGTGGTGAATGCCTCCAATATCGACAAGGACTGGAACTGGATTCAGCAGTTCAACACCGACGGCGCCAACATGCAGAACGTGTCGGATGAGATGAGTCTGTTTGCGGTGCAGGGCCCCAAGGCTACGGCCGCCCTGCAGAGCCTCACCGAGGCCGACCTGAGCACCATTCCCTACTACTCCTTCGTGCAGGGCACTTTCGCCGGCGCCCCGGACGTGATTATCTCGGCCACCGGCTACACTGGGGCGGGCGGTTTTGAGCTGTACGTGCCCAACCAATACGCCCAGCAGGTGTGGGAGAAGGTAATGGAAGCCGGCCAGCCTTACGGCCTTAAGCCCATTGGCCTGGGCGCCCGCGACACGCTGCGCCTGGAAATGGGCTACTGTCTCTACGGCAACGACATCACCGACGAAACCTCGCCCCTGGAAGCTGGCCTGGGCTGGATTACCAAGTTTACCAAGGATTTCACCAATTCTGACAGCCTGAAAGCCCAGAAGGAGGCCGGCGTAGAGCGCAAGCTGGTGGGTTTCCTGATGGACGGTCCCGGTATTCCGCGCAGCCACTATCCGCTGGTGAATGAAGGCGGCGAAGTAATTGGCGAGGTAACCAGCGGCACCCAGTCGCCGAGCCTGAGCAAGGGCGTGGGCCTGGGCTACGTGCAAACTGAGCTGAGCAAGCCCGGAACCCAAATCTTTGTGCAGGTGCGCGGCAAAAACCTGCCCGCTACCGTCACCAAGCTGCCCTTCGTGCCCGGCACCGAGGAGGTGTAAACGGATCTATTGCCTGTCATGCTGAGCGAAGGCGCAGCCGCAGTCGAAGCATCTCTACCTCTGGCTAAATCCTTTGATTACGCCTAGTAGAGATGCTTCGGCTGCGGCTGCGCCTTCGCTCAGCATGACGTTTTTTAACTTTCCCCGATGACCAATCAGCTCCCCACGCTCGACGTGTGCTTCTCCCCCGAGTTGCTTCCTCTCTATGACCTGCGCGGTAAAGTAGCCGTGGTGGTGGATATTCTGCGCGCTACCAGCAGCATCGTAACGGCGCTGGCACAGGGTGTTACCCACTTGGTGCCGTTCAGCGAGCTGGCAGAGTGCCAGGCTCAGGCGGCGGCCGGCTATCTTACCGCCGCCGAGCGGGACGGCCGCCAGGCCGAAGGCGTCGACCTCGGCAACTCCCCCTTTGGTTACCTGGACGGGGTAGTACCGGTGCGCGGACGGTGCGTGGCTATTACTACCACCAATGGTACCCGAGCCCTGCACCTTTCCGCCGCCGCTGATAAGGTGCTGGTGGGTGCGTTCCTGAATATTGGGGCCATAGCGGAGCACTTGCGCCGCCTGCAGAAGGATGTGGTAGTGGTGTGTGCCGGTTGGAAGGGTAATTTTTGCCTGGAGGATACGCTGTTTGGCGGAGCCCTGGCTGCCCTTTTGCAAACCGACTTCGATACTACCAGCTCCGATGCTACCCTGGCCGCGCTGGACTTGTGGAAAACGGCCGAGGCTGATGTAGCTGGTTACCTACTGAAATCATCCCATGTACGCCGCCTCAACAGCTTAGAAGCCCATAAAGACATGGAATTCTGCATCCGCCAAGATGAGTACACCATCGTGCCGGTTTTTCAAGATGGTCGGATAACGGCCGTTGACGAACTCATTGGATAGCGTAGATTCGTTCCGGGAGAGCTGCCTCTATGGCAACAAATAAGAGCAGCCCCCTCACATCGAGGGGGCTGCTCTTGTCTTAGTCAAAACGAGGCCGTGCTATCCGATATAGCCCGTTTGCATCCGTGCTTAGTGGTTGAACTGGGCTTCCTCGGTGCTGCCAACCAGGGCGCCCGTACTAGTTTGGCCCGATGTTACCAGGTTCTGTACGGCGTCGAAGTACCCAGTGCCCACAAAGGCCTGATGCTTTACGGCCCGAAAGCCCTGCTGCTGTAAGGCAAACTCGCGCTGCTGCAGCTCGGAGTAGCCGGCCATGCCCCGTTCCTGGTAGGCGGTGGCCAGCTCGAACATACTGGTGTTGAGCGCGTGAAAACCGGCCAGCGTGATGAACTGAAACTTATAGCCCATAGCCGCTAGATCCTCCCGAAAAGTGCTCATTTCCCGGGGAGTAAGCTTTGCCGCCCAGTTGAAGGAAGGGGAACAGTTATAAGCTAGCAGCTTGCCTGGAAACTGCGCGTGAATGGCCTCCGCAAACTGTCGGGCCTGTTCTAGGTCGGGGTGGGAGGTTTCCATCCAGATTAGGTCGGCGTAGGGGGCGTAGGCCAGGCCCCGGGCAATACCGGCCTCTACCCCGCAGCGCACCCGGAAAAAGCCCTCCGACGTTCTTTCTGCTTCCTGCAGCACAAAGGGCTGGTCGCGCGGGTCCACGTCGGCGGTGAGCAGGTCGGCGGCATCGGCATCGGTGCGGGCCACCAGCAAGGTGGGCACGCCCAGCACATCGGCCGCCAGGCGGGCGGCAATCAGCTTGTTGATGGCCTCCTGGGTGGGTACCAGTACCTTGCCGCCCAGGTGTCCGCACTTCTTGGCCGAAGATAATTGGTCTTCGAAATGCACCCCGGCAGCCCCGGCCTCTATCATCATCTTCATCAGCTCAAACGCGTTCAGGTTGCCTCCAAACCCGGCCTCGGCATCGGCCACAATGGGTACCAGCCAGTGCACTGCGCCCTCCCCCGATACGCTCTGAATCTGGTCAGCGCGGAGCAGGGCGTTGTTGATGTGGCGTACCACAGTAGGTACCGAGTCGGCGGGGTAGAGGCTTTGGTCGGGGTACATGTGGCCAGCTCCGTTGGCATCGGCTGCTACCTGCCAGCCCGAGAGGTAGATGGCCTTGAGCCCGGCCTGCACTTCCTGAATAGCTTGGTTGCCAGTAAGCGCGCCCAGGCCGGCCACGTACTCCTCGGAGTGCAGCTGCGCCCAAAGCCGCTCAGCTCCGCGCCGGGCCAGCGTGTACTCCACCTGCACCGAGCCGCGCAGCTTCAGCACATCTGCCGCCGAGTACGGCCGCTCAATTCCTTTCCAGCGCGGGTTACTAGCCCAATCCTGTTGTACGGCGGCAATCTGTTCCTGCTTGTTCATAAGGGTAAGGGGTTAGGAGGTGGAAAAGGAAGGCAAAGCGCGGCCCGGCCGGCTGGCAAAGCGGCTCTTTTTAAGTCAAGAAATGGGCGGGAGGCAACGCCTCAGGTTGCCACTCCAAGCGAAGCGAGGAATCGGGGTTTACCTTCTGGTGAGTATATCAGACTCCTCGCTTCGCTCGGAATGACAGTTAAGTCAGCTGCTCGTAGGCTGGCACGGTCAGAAATTCGATGAACTGCTCACTCGTCACCAGTTGGTCGAAGAGGCGGGCGGCTTCCAGGTAGCGGCCGGCTTCGTACGGCTGCTCACCTACTAGGGCCTTGATTTTAGCCAGCTGGTCGGGCACGAATGAACGGTACAGCTCTACTGTCACGGGGCGGCCATCCTGCAGCGTAGTACCGGGCGTGTGCAGCCACTGCCACACCTGCGCCCGGCTGATTTCGGCGGTGGCCGCGTCCTCCATCAGGTTGTAAATGGGCACGCAGCCGTTGCCCCGCAGCCAGGATTCCAGGTACTGGACGGCCACGTCAATATTCAGCCGCAGGCCGGCCGCCGTGATGAGGCCTTGCGGTGCCCGTACCAAATCAGCGGCCGTCACGTGCACATCTTCGCGCTTGTTGATAATTTGGTTAGGCTGGGGCATCAAGTCATCAAATACGTCCAGGGCCACTGGCACCAGGCCAGGGTGGGCTACCCAGGTGCCGTCGTGGCCGTTGCGGGCTTCCCGGATTTTATCCTGGCGTACCTTCTCCAGAGCAGCTTCATTGGCTTCCAGGTCGTTTTTGATGGGAATTTGAGCCGCCATACCGCCTATGGCGTGCACGCCCCGGCGGTGGCAGGTCTGGACGACTAGTTGGGAGTAGGCCGCCATGAACGGCACCGTCATGGTTACCTCGGCGCGGTCAGGCAGCCGAAATTCCGGCCGCCGTCCCAGCCGCTTGATGTAGCTGAAGATATAGTCCCACCGCCCACAGTTCAGGCCCGCCGAATGCTCCCGCAGCTCCCACAGAATCTCGTTCAGCTCGAAGGCGGCTGGCAGCGTTTCGATGAGCACGGTGGCTTTAATAGTGCACTTGGGCATCTTCATCGACCACTGCGCAAACCCGAATACGTCGTTCCAAAGGCGGGCTTCCAGGTGGCTCTCTATTTTGGGCAGATAGAAGTAGGGTCCGCTGCCCCGGGCGCACAGCTCGTGGGCATTGTGGAAATAGTACAGCCCAAAGTCGAAGAGAGCGGCGCTGATAGGCTCCCCATCCACCAGCACATGCTTCTCCACCAGGTGCCAGCCCCGGGGCCGCACCATGAGCACGGCCGTTTGCTCGTTGAGGCGGTACTCTTTGGCGGGCGTGCTCAGGGAAATAGTGCGGCGCACGGCGTCGCGCAGGTTGCGCTGGCCTTCTACCAAGTTGGCCCAGGTAGGAGAGTTGGAATCCTCGAAATCAGCCATGAACACCCTGGCTCCCGAGTTGAGGGCGTTGATAATCATTTTGCGCTCCACTGGGCCAGTTATTTCCACGCGCCGGTCCAGTAGATCAGCTGGCAGCGGGGCCACCGTCCAGGGCTTTTCGCGGATCAGGCGCGTTTCGGGCAGAAAATCAGGCAGCCTGCCACTAGTAAACTCGCGCTGCCGCTCCTCGCGCCGTTGCAGCAAGGCCCGCCGCGTGGCATCGAAGCGGCGGTGCAGTTCTGCCACGAAAGCTAGGGCCGAGGGTGTCAGAATCTCGGCGTACTCGGGCGAGTACTGCCCTAGCACTTTCACCCGCTCGGGCGTGCGGTAGGTGGGCGGTGGCACCAGCGTCTGCGAATCGGAGAAGGGCGGCATGGGCAAGTTGGTTTGGAGAGTAACACAAACTGAAATCTGTTCCGGCTGAACATGTCAAACATAGTAAAGCGAATTTTATATAACAAGCGAATATTCGCTAATTTTTTAGAACCACTTCAGAAGCGTAGATTTGCGGGTTCATGGTGTAGAAGTTGCTGAGTGCCTAGCCCATCAGTAGTTTTTCGCCCGTATCTGTTTAATTATGTTGAGTCACGGCCAGGTTGTCCGGTTGATATTTGGGTTGAAGCTGCGCGAGTTGCGGCAGGAGCGGGGCTATACTCCCGCCGAGCTGGCCCGCGCCTGCGACGTGTCGGTGTCCTATCTGAATGAGATTGAAAAGGGAAAGAAGTATCCTAAAGCCGATAAAATACTGAGCCTGAGCAAGGTGCTGGGCGTTACCTACGACCAGCTCACCTCGCTCACGCTCAGCCGCCGCCTGGAGCCCATTTCGGAGTTGCTGCAGTCGGACCTGCTCAAGGAGTTTCCGTTGGATATGTTCGGGCTGGACCCCTTGCGCATTGTGGAGCTCATTGCCGATGCCCCGGCCAAGATGAACGCCTTCATCAGCACGCTCTTCGAAATAGCCCGCAACTACGAAATGCGCCAGGAAAACTTCTTCCTGGCCGCGCTGCGCTCCTTTCAGGAGATGCACGACAACTACTTCGAGGAGCTGGAGCAGGACGTGCGCACGTTCCAGGTAGAGCACAAGCTGCAAGCGGCTGCCCCCTTCGACCGGACCCAGCTGGAGCGGGTGCTGGTGGAGAAGTATAATTACACCCTCGACCGAACTGGCCTGGATGAGTACGCGCATCTGGGGCGGCTACGCTCCGTATTTCAGCCTAAATCCCGGCGGTTGTTGCTGCGCAAGGGCCTCAGCGGGGCTCAGGAAGGTTTCGTGCTAGGCCGGGAAGTGGCTTTCAACTACGTGGGCTTGAAGGAGCGGCCCTACGTGAATGCCTCGTTTCCGGTACGCTCCTTCGAGGAGGTGCTCAACAACTTCAAAGCCAGCTACTTTGCCGGGGCGTTGCTGATGGAAGAAGATACCCTGGTGCGGGACCTCACGCGCTTCTTTAACGCCAAAAAGTGGGAGCCCACGCTGCTGCTGGATTTGCTCACCAAGTATGCCGTGTCGCCGGAGATGTTCATGCAGCGCATTACCAACCTGCTGCCGCGCCACTTCGGTATTCAGAGCCTGTTTTTCCTGCGCTTCGACCAGGCCAATTCCTCGGCGGCGTACAAGCTGACCAAAGAGCTCCACCTTTCACGCTTACACAACCCCCACGGCAACGAGCTGCACGAACACTACTGCCGCCGCTGGATTTCCCTGCGCCTGATTGCCGAGTTGCGGCAGCAGCCGGCCAACAACGCGCCCAACTATACCCTGGGTGCCCAACGCTCCGTGTACCCCAACGGCGACGAGTATCTGTGCCTGACGCTGGCCCGGGCTGGTTCGGCCACCGAGCCGGCCGTGAGTGTAACTGTTGGTCTGCTCTGCGACGACAATTTGCGCCAGAAAGTCCGTTTCCTGGATGACCCGGCCATTGTGCAGAAGGAGGTAAACGAAACCTGTGAGCGGTGTACCATTCCGAACTGCGAAGTGCGCGCCGCTGCCCCCGTGGAAGTGGAGCGCCGCCAGCGCCAGCGGGAGCTGGAGGCTGCCGTAGCCGCGCTGGTGAATGAGGGGTAGTATTCTGAAGGAGTCAAGTAACCGCCTGTCATCCTGAGCGAAGCGAAGGACCATATTACTTTTGAAAAACTGCCGTAATAAGGTTCCACGCTTCGCTCAGGATGACAGCGTAACCAATTCAAGGTTTGCGTAAATTCTGGCTGATTTTCCTGCTGACGCTGAGCGTGGCTGTATTGGCCGGGCTGGGCGCGGCGTGGTACGTATTCTGGAAGCCAAATGTGCGGTATTCGGCGTTCGGGCCGGCGTACCTGTATGTCCGCACGGGTGCTGGCTACGGAGCCGTGCTGGATTCCTTGCGCAAGTATGAGCTGCTGCACGATGAGGCCTCGTTTGAGCGGGTAGCCCGCTGGTACAATTACCCCGAGCAGGTAAAGCCGGGACGCTACTTACTGCGGCCGGGCCTGGGAAACCGGGTGCTGGTAGAAATGCTGAGCCGGGGCGAGCAGGATACGGTGGCCTTCACCCTCGATGCCTTTAAGTACAAGCCCCAACTGGCCCGGCAGGTAGCCTGCCAGCTCGAAACCGACTCGGTGAGCCTGCGCCGCCTGTTGCAGCGCAATGCCTGGCTGCAGCAACGGTACGGCCTCGATACTACCACCATTCTCACGCTGTTTCTGCCGGGTCCCTACCGCCTGCTCTGGAATACCTCGCCTGAGCAACTACTGGATTCAGCGGCCGCTACGCACCGCCGGTTCTGGACGCCGGAACGCCGCCGCCGCGCCGATTCGCTGCGGCTTAGCCCCGCCGAGGTGCACGTACTGGCCAGCATTGTGCAGCGCGAAACTGCTCAGAAAACAGACAAACCCCTTATTGCCGGGGCTTACCTCAACCGCCTGCGCCGGGGCATGCGCCTGCAGGCCGACCCTACGCTGCTCTGGGCCATTGGCAACTTCGGAGTGAAGCGCGTGCTTAACAAGGATAAGCTCGTGGACTCGCCCTACAACACCTACAAGCACAAAGGGCTGCCCCCAGGCCCCATTACCTCCGCCAACCGCCAGAGCCTGGATGCCGTGCTCAAGCCGGCCCGGCACAACTACGTGTTTTTCTGCGCCCGCCCCGGCGGTAGCGGCTTCTCTGATTTCGCCGCAACCTACGCCGAGCATAAGCAGAATGCCCGCCGCTACCAGCACTGGCTCGATAGCCTGGGGGTTAGGCGGTAACCGGTTTCATGCTGCGGCAACAATACGGCCGCAGGCCGCAGGAATACGTCCGCCTAATCAATCCTCCGCACGCAATTTTGGCCTCTCAATTCAGCTGAATTCCAGCTACCTTTGCAGCTTATTATCCGAAAAACTGCCTGCATGACGCGACGTTTCCTCTCCGTTGGTTTTTTGTTTGTTTCAAGTGCGACCCTGGGGGGCGGTTTTCAGAACGGCCCGCAAAGTGCTCGGCTGGTAGGCCTGGGCGGAGCGGCCACGGCCTACGCCCGCGACGCGTCGGGCATCTTTTACAACCCCGGCATTCTGGGCCACCTCGATTCACTGACCCACCTGAGCTTTGGGGGGCTGGGTACGGCCCGCACTACCTCATTTCTGGGTACCGACTCGCGCCGGCAGACTTTGCAGGAGCTGGCCATTCTGCCCGGCGGCTATTTCTACGCTACGCATCCGCTTTCTGACCGCGTGAAAGTGGGCCTGAGCGTGAACACGCCCTTCGGCTACGATACCCAGTGGCCCGGTTCGTGGGAAGGCCGCAGCCTAGTGCGCTCGGCCAGCATGCACACCGTATTTGTGCAGCCCACGGCCGCTTTCCGGGTAAACGAGAACTTCAGCTTGGGGGCCGGCTTTATTTACGCCCGCGGCAGCCTGCAGCGGGAGCGTAGCCTGGGCCAGTTTG
Source organism: Hymenobacter endophyticus (assembly GCF_032464715.1). Lineage (NCBI taxonomy): Bacteria > Pseudomonadati > Bacteroidota > Cytophagia > Cytophagales > Hymenobacteraceae > Hymenobacter > Hymenobacter endophyticus. Next base: position 95,204 of record NZ_JAWDJT010000007.1, read on the forward strand.
ACGACTTGGGCGCTGCGGTCAGCTACAAAGCTAGCGGCAGCGGCATCGGGTACAGCTTGGGTATGTACGGCCGCACCGGCGAGGATTTGTCGTTCGGCATCAGCTTCCGGGGGCCAGTTGCGCTCCGGATGAACAACGGTTCGGCGGAAACGGTAGTGAATGGCGGAATAGGTAATGGGCGGAGTACCGATGCTTTCACAACCCGCGTGAAGCTGCCTTCCACGCTGGCCGTGGGCCTGGCCGACCAGATGACCAAGAAGCTGCTGGTCACCTTCGACTTTGCCCTTACGGGCTGGAGCAGCTACGATTCGCTTAATTTCAAGTTCAAGGACACCAGTATACCGTCTGTGCGCCAGGGCCGCCGCTACGAGGATGCCATGTCGTTTCGGGTAGGCGGGGAGTACACGGCCTCCAATAATCTGCTGCTGCGGGCCGGGGTGAGCTACGATGAAACGCCCATTCGTGACGAATTTATTTCGCCGGAGCTGCCCGATGGCAACCGCCTGGGCGGCTCTTTGGGGGTGAGCCTGGGCCTGCGCCGCGTAATGCTTGATTTGGGCTACGGCCTGGAAGTGGCCGGCAAGCGCACGGCCCGCGTGAACCGCACCCAGTACCAGGCACCCAGTATTGCCGGCAACTACCGCACGCTGGTGCATACGCTGGCCGCTGGGGTTTCGTACTCGTTCGGCTCCAAGAAATAACCGCTTCCGCTTTTTTCTATGCAACGCTCTTTTCTTCGTTCTTCGGGGTCGATTTTTCGCCGGGTGCTGCGCCCGGTCGTAGCGCCGCTGGCGCTGGGCCTGCTGGCTGCCGGCTGCACCCTACATCAATCGGAGCCGACGCCGACGGCCGGCACGCTGGATGTGTACCGCTACGTGGCCATTGGTGACGGCTATACTGCCGGGTTTAGTGAAGGTGGGCTCACGGCTACTGGCCAGCAGTACTCCTTCCCCAACCTGCTGGCCCAGCAGTTTATCCGCATCAACCCGCCGGCTACCTTCACCCAAGGCCTTTTACCCGCCGGCACTGGTACGGGGTATCTTACCTCACAATCATCTACCGGAGTAGGGGGCAAACCGTTGCTGTATCATACCTGGCTGGTGCGGAGGGGCCGGGCACTACGGGGTAGTTATGTAGTAAATGCAGCCGCTTGTGGCGGCCCCGATACTACCTTTCTGTACTCGCAAGCCGCAAGCTCGCCCCTTAGCCAAAACCTGGGGGTGCCCGGATTGGGCTTAGCGCAGGTAGAAGTAGCGGGGCTGGGAAATACGGCCAATCAGGCCCGTTACGGTAGCTTTAACTCCTACTTTGAGCGGCTGCTGCCGGCCAACGACAACCGCACCTACCTGCAAGCCGCCACGGATGCGTCGTCGTCGGCTACGTTCTTTACCTTCTTCATGGGCTTTGGGGATGCCTTGCCCTATATTTTGAGTGGGGGCGAGTGTGGCACGCCCCCCAGCTCCAGCATCCTGACCGGCAACGCTAAAAAGATGCTGGACCGCCTCGCTGCCAACGGCCGCCAGGGGGTTATTGCCCTTACGCCTTCCATTCAAAACCTGCCTTTGTTGCAGCTGGGTGGCAAAAATGGTGTCCGGGGTCAGTTGGTTGAAGGCCTGAATCCTGATTCTATCTACATACGCTCGGCCCCGGGCAACGTGGTGCGGGCCATTGATGCCGGCGACTTTGTTCTGCCCGCGGGCTTAGACCGCTTGGGTGCTCCTGAGAACGTAACGTTGCCCAACGGCACCACTGTATCCGTTCGTTACGGCCTGAGCAAGCGCAACCCTCTGGTTCGCCGCGACGTGCTCGACTACTTCGAGTTTAACCGGATCAACACGCCGCTGGTTACGCTGAACACGGAGCTGGAACGCCTGGCCAAGAACGTGTACAAGCTGCCCTTCGTGAGCCTGGATGACGAACTGTTTACGCAGATTAACCGCCGGATTTCGGTGAATGGGGTGGAGTATTCTTCGGATATAATGCGGGGCAATTTTTACTCCCTGGATCTGTATTCCCTTACGCCGCGCGGAAATGCGCTGCTGGCTAATACTTTTATCAAGGCAATTAACGGGCAGTATCGGGCCAATATCCCTTTCATCGACCCCAACACATTGCCCACCACCACCCGGCCGCAATAATTGCAGCTAGTTTCGGTTACAGCCAAGGCCCCGCTTCAGCGGGGCCTTTTTGCGTTTGGTAGTAGTAGTCGGAATTACTGCACCGGAACCAGCCGCAGCTGCAAGGAGTCGTGGGCGGCGGCTTGCTGCCGCTGCAAGGTTGCAGTATAACTCAGGCCGGTGAACTCGGAGTGCTCCAGGAAAAGCAGGGGGCAGGTTAGCAGTGGCTCGGGCCAGGCGGCCGCGGGTTGCTGCCGCTGCAACTCCTGAAAGCGGGCCACGTTGGTCACCCGCCAGTAGCCATCCAGCAGCACGTAGCGGAAGCCCTGGCCCCGGCGCAAAGCGGACAATTCCTGCTCGTGCATGAGGGCCCGCACAGTGTCGGTGGGGAGTTGAAAAGGCGCCAGCCCGATGCCCACTGTGCTACCTACTGGGCCCGCCTGGTGGGCGCGCAGCCACGCCGCCACCCGCGGATAATTAGTAGGGGAGTAGGCATAGATTTCCCGCTGAATGCGGTAGAGGTTGAGCCCGATGGCCGTTGCCAGCACTGCTATCAGCGCCGGAGCCGGCAGCCGCCGCAGCTGCAGCAGCGCCAAAGCGTACCATAGCCCGTAGGCCCACAGCAGCCCCCGCGGCGCCTTCACTAGCAACGACATGCCTGCCAGCAAGCACCAGCCCCACACGGCTATGTACAGCTCGGGCGGCAGCGGTGCCCCGCGTCGCGCTTGCCGCAGCTGCCACAATGGACCCAGCAGCCCCAGCCACACCAGCCCCGATTCAAAGTCCCAGAGGTAACGCAGGTAGTACAGAAAATCGGGGTGAAGCGTGGCGGCGCGGCCGGCGGCGTTGGCGGCGTCCGGAAAGGCCACTTTATAGTAGATGGCCGGCCACAGGTACCAGGGCAGCCCTGCCACTACTCCTACCGCACCCAGCACCACGTAGGGCGTCAGCAGCAGCAGCAGCACCCGCCACCAATGCCCGTTGCGCAGTAGTAGTCCATCGGCCTGCCACCACTCCAGCACCACCAGAATAGGCAGCGTAAGCAGAAACTTGTAGTTGAAACACAGGCCCAATACCAGCCAACCGGCAGCGCGGTATAACGCCGGGGCGGAAGGGCTCAGTAGCCGCTGGTAATAGGTGCCTAGCAAGCCCGCGAAGCACAGGAGACTCCAGGAGCTCATAGTAAAATCGCGCCCCGAAAAGGTGAGAAATACGCTGGTGCCCATCAGCAGGACCAACAGGGCTGCCAGCCAGCCAGGAAGGCGCGTGATGCGGGCAATCTGCCAGCTCAGCAGCCCTACTGCCGCCACGGCCACCAACGCGTTGAGATGCTGAAATACTCGATAATCGGTAGTAAGCCACGCTACTGGTGCGTATACCAGCGCAAAAGCCGGGCTGCCGTGGTGAAACAGATGGCGCAAATTGCCCTGGGCTACCTCCTGCACAATCTGCCAGTTTCGTACCGAGTCGTAATCGGGTAGGGCAGCGGCGGCCAAGCCGTGCAGGCGCACCGGCACCAGCACAGCCAGGGCCAGCAACCAAAGCCAAAATGGCTGTAAATGAGAGAAGCGGGGTAGATTCATGCCGCGCGGGCTGCCCTCAGCAGCGGTGTGCTGCGGAAGACAAGAGGTAGGATTTTCCTGGTGAATATTGCCGATTCCGGGCAATACCGCCGTACTTGCACCCGGCCCGCCCTATTTCCCGGCTGCCTGATTGATACGTATGCGGATTGTAATTCAGCGCGTGCGGCACGCCCGCGTAACCGTGGAGGGCCATGTAACCGGCCAAATTGGTGCCGGCCTCCTAGTGCTAGCTGGCTTCGCCCCGGATGACTCGCCGGCCACCCTCAACTGGATGGCGCGCAAACTGGTACAAATGCGCATCTTCTCTGATGAGGAAGGTAAAATGAACCGCTCGGTGCTGGATACGGGCGGGCAGGTGCTGGTGGTGAGCCAATTTACGTTGCTGGCCGATGCCCGTAAAGGCAACCGGCCCAGCTACACGGGCGCGGCCCCGCCCCCCATTGCTATTCCGCTTTATGCGCAGTTTGTGGAAGCCGTAAGCCAGTTGTTGGGCCGGCCCGTAGCCACCGGTGAGTTTGGCGCCGACATGCAGGTAGAGCTCCTCAACGATGGCCCCGTAACCATCGTGCTGGACTCTCTGCAAGGATGAAGTTGTGAAATGGTGAATGGTTAGTCAACACTATTTTCACAACTTCACCTTTCACAACTTCACCTCTCACCTATGACCATCGAAGAAGCTCAGCAGACTGTTGACCACTGGATTCAGACTACCGGCGTCCGGTATTTCAACGAACTCACCAACATGGCCATGCTTACTGAGGAGGTGGGAGAGGTAGCGCGCATCATTGCCCGGCAGTACGGGGAGCAGTCCTTCAAAGAATCGGACAAGGATAAAGTGCTGGCTGAGGAGCTGGCCGATGTACTGTTCGTAGTTATTTGCCTGGCCAACCAGACCGGCGTAAACCTCACGGACGCCTTACAGCGCAACCTCGCCAAGAAAACCCAGCGCGACGCTACCCGCCACCAGAACAACGAGAAACTGCATTGATTACCCACATAAAAGCCCTGCCAGGTACACTGGCAGGGCTTTTATGTGAGTGCCGAAGCTGTTTAGCCTTTGGTGTCAAAGGGTTCTGCAAGCTGCCCAAAGTCGAGGCCATGCCGTTCCGCCGTTTCCAGCAGCAAGGCCCGCTGCCAAGGCCGCAACGACTGGTCGGCTCCCAGCTCAATGATTTCGGCAATAAGGCGGTTGCTGAGTACCAGGTTGGCCATAATGGGACTGTGGTCTTCGGCCAGATGCGTTTTTAAGGCCATTAGCAGCGCCTCACGGGCATCGGCCTGGGCAGCCTTGGCCCCGGTAAGCCGCCGCCGAAATGGAAAGCGGCGCTGCTCGGCGGGCAGAGCGGGCTCGGGGGCGCGGTCTTCAGTGGCTAGCTCCACGAGGCGCTCGGCAAAGGGGCTGCGCTTCAGCTCGGGGTGTAAGCCGGGCGCATTGCGCAGGTGGCCCGAGCTGGTTACGGGCAGGCGGGTAAGCTCCGCCAGCCGGTCGTTGCTGGCCACCATGTACGTGGGACGGTCAATGTAGCGGGCCACCTCATCGCGCAGCATGAACAAGTCCCGGAACATGGGCAACTCCTGGGGCTGAATGCGGTATTTGCCAGCCAGCCGCAGGTAGGGCCGTTCGTCGCGGGAGTAGCGTACCTCTTCCAAGGCTTTGTTTTCCTGAGCTGCCCAGGCGGTGCGGCCCAAGGCTGCCAGCTTAGCCTGCAGCCGGTCCGTTAGCTCAAATAGGTAAAGCACATCGTTGGCCGCGTACTGCATCTGAGCGTCGGTGAGGGGGCGCTTTAGCCAGTTGGATTTCTGCTCACCCTTGTCCACTTCCAGGCCGAGCTCCTGCTGAATCAGGCGGCCCAGGGAGATGTTGTTATCGGCCTCTGCCAGAAGGGTATACTGCACGCTCGTGTCGATGATGGTACGCACGTGCACGTCGTAGAGCTCATCCAGCAGCAGAATATCCGACTTGCAGCTGTGGAACACAATGGCTACCTCCGGGTCGCGCAGAATGGCCCACAGAGGCTCCAAGTCGTGGGCGGGGTTGGTGAGGGCCAGCGGGTCGATGAGGTAAACCGTGGTGCCATCAAACAGCTGAATCAGCGCCAGATTGCGCCCATACCGGTAGCGCATATCATCAAATTCGAGGTCAATGGCCAGGCGGGGCTGCTGACGGACTGCTTCCGCAACCTGCGCAACGGCGGCGGCATCGGTGATATACTGGATATCAGGCATTAAAGAAGGATTACAAAATTTGATCCGGCCCGGCAAAAAAGCACTGCGGCTGTAAACTGAGTAAAGGTAACCAGCTCCGGGCACCGAAACCAGATTCTCGGCCAATGGAAATTGTAGTGATTTACTTAAATCCTCTATGATATTGCTATTCGCCTATATATTTTGCATTGAAGGGCACTCATAGTTGAGGCCACGCAAGGCTTGGGAAAGGTAAGAGAGCAGACCGCACCCACGAATACCGCTGCATAGCGTGGTTATAAAGCATTTTTTCACTCTAACGGGCCTGTAAAAGGGCCGGATTGTATGAAACAGCATTACTTTATTCCAGTAGCATTCGGGGTACTGATGGCCTCGTCGGCAGCAGCCCAAACCCGAGCGGTAAGCGGCCGCGTCACGGATGCTGCCGGGGCCGCACTACCTGGCGTTACCGTGTTGGAGCGTGGTACCAGCAACGGCACCAGTACCGGGGCCGATGGTGGGTTTACCCTGACTGTACAACCTGGCGCTACGCTGGTGCTGAGCTCCATCGGCTTCGAAACTCAGAACGTAGTAGTAGGCGACCGAACTAACGTAGTGGCCTCGCTCAAGAGTAGCGCCACGGAACTGGGCGAAGCAGTGGTAGTAGGCTACGGTACTCAGGCCAAGGCAGATATTAGTGGCTCCATTGTACAGCTCGGGAGCAAGGACGTACAAAATACCCCCGTGCCATCGTTTGAGCAGGCTATTCAGGGAAAAGCGGCTGGCGTGTTTATTGAGAATAGCAGCGGCAAGCTGGGGCAGGGTATTAAAGTGCGTGTGCGGGGCGCAACCTCGGTAAGCGGTGGTAACCAGCCCTTATACGTGGTAGATGGGGTGCCAATTATTTCAGAAAGCCAGTCGGGTATCAGCGCTGAAACCAACCCTATTGCCGATATCAACGCCAATGATATTGAGTCTATCAGTATTCTGAAGGATGCGTCGGCATCGGCTATTTACGGCTCGCGGGCGTCTAACGGAGTGGTGCTGATTACCACGAAACGGGGCCGGGAAGGCGTAACGCGCTTCAACCTAAGCTACCAGACCGGCACCAGTACGCCCACCCGCAAACGAGACTTTTTGAACCCCACCGAGTACGTGGACCTGGTGCGTGAATCGGCCGCTAATGTAGGCTTAGCGGCCTTCGCTGAGACGCGCCTGCAGCGCTATGCCGCCGGTAATACTGATGTGCTGGCCTATGGTACCGACTGGCAGGAAGAAGTTTTCCAGTCGGCTCCATTTCACCAGATTGACCTGAGCGCCAACGGTGGCTCCGACAAAACAAAGTTCTACGTTTCGGGGGGCTACAGCGACCAGAAAGGTATTCTGGTGGGTAACCAGTTCAAGCGCATTACTACCCGTACCAATCTTGACCATAAAGCGTCGGACTTCTTCTCCCTGGGCCTCAACTACTCGCTCAGCCGCACCGAAAACAGACGTCTGGCCGCCGATAACGCCTTTTCCAATCCTATGCAGATTGTGGCGTTGTCCCCCATCACGCCTCTGATAGACCCACGGACCAACCAAATCAGCGGGGCGCTGGATAACGCTACGGGCCAACCCAATACCAACTTCCCGGTGTATTACAACCCACTGCTGAACACCATTGGGGCCTCTTATCTGGCTACGGTGTGCCGCAACCTGGGCAACATCTATGGGCAGTTGAACCTTACTAAGCAACTTTCCTTTCGCTCGGAGTTAGGTATTGACTTGCTCAATCAGGAGGAAGATTCTTATTATGGCCGCTTGACGGCCCGTAACACCTCTTTCGCCGACAATGGCAACGGTACCAACCGCACCGTAACCAACGGCCGCTTTATTACCAACAACTTCGCCACGTTTCGGCCGGTTTTGGGTGAGCAGCACAGCCTAGAAGTGGTGGGTGGGTTTTCGTTCGAGAAGCGCCGGGTGAAGTCCAACAGCGTATCGGGGCAGCAATTCCCCAGCGACGCGTACCGGCAGATTACCAGCGCCGCCCTGATTAGTGCCGGCTCATCGGCGCGCACGGAAAGCTCTCTGGTATCGTGGTTTGGCCGGGCTAATTACATCTTCAACAACCGCTACCTGATCAACGCCAGCTTCCGGGCCGATGGCTCTTCTCGCTTTGGCAGCAACAACCGGTACGGTTTCTTCCCGGCGGCCTCGGTGGGCTGGGTGCTTACGGAGGAGGCTTTCCTGAAGGATAATGCCATCATCACCCAACTCAAACCTCGGGTGAGCTACGGCATTACGGGCAACCAGTCGTTCCCGGACTTTCCTTGGCAGGCGCTGTACTCCGATGCCGGTTACGGTGGAGTACCCGGCCAGGCTCCGGTGCAGATTGCCAACCCCGACCTGAAATGGGAAAGCACCAGCCAGTTGGATGTAGGTCTGGATTTTGGATTTTTCAATAGCCGCCTGACGGGTGAGGTAGACCTCTACCGCAAAAATACCTCTGACCTGGCCTTGAACGTGAACGTGCCTGGTACCAGCGGCTTTGCCCAGCAGTTCCGGAATGTGGGCGACCTGGAAAATAAAGGGCTGGAGGTTGCCTTGAATACGCGCAACCTGGAGGGTGCGAACTTCACCTGGAGTACGAGCTTCAATGCCTCTGCTAACCGCAACAAAATAAAAAACCTACAGGGCCAAATCATCGAGGGCGGATTTCTGAACCGGGCTCAGGAGGGCCAGCCTTTGGGTGTGTTCTTCGGGGTTGAGTACGCAGGTGTAGACCCCGCCAATGGTGACGCGCTGTATTACCTGAACACCGCCAATGCCGACGGCTCGTTGGACCGGGGCACCACGCCCGACTATAACGCCGCCCAGCGGGTTATTTTGGGCAACCCGAACCCCAACTGGATTGGTGGGGTCACCAACACCTTCACTTTCCGCAATCTGGTTGATTTCTCGTTCACCTTCCAGGGGGTATTTGGCAATGAGGTGTACGATGGGGGCGGTAAGTTTATGTCGGTGGGCTTCAACAATGGCTTCGACAACCAGACCCGCGACCAGTTGCGCCGCTGGCGCAACCCCGGCGACGTAACCGATGTGCCGCAGGCCCGCCTGTTTGCGGGCAACGGCATTGGTGAGTCGTCGCGCTTCCTCTATGATGCCTCGTATGTGCGCCTGCGCACGGTTACGCTGGGCGTCAATATTCCCAAGTCGTTGACTTCCTACGCGCACCTGAATACGGCCCGCCTGTTTTTCTCGGGAGTTAACCTGCTCACCTTCACCGATTACAAAGGCTGGGACCCGGAGGTAAACACCGACTACATTGCCAGCAATATTTCGCAGGGCAACGATTTTTATTCTGCCCCGCAGGCCAAGACGTTCACCGTAGGGCTGAACATCGGGTTTTAATCATCCTTTGACCTTTTCTGGATATGAAATATTCTGTTGTTCGTTCTCTTTTGATAGCCGCCACGCTGGGGCTGCCGCTAACCAGCTGCAATGATGAGCTGGATATTACGCCCAATAACACTGTGCTGGCTGAAGACGCACTGAAAACCTCTGCCGATGTGGAGGCCGCTATGGTAGGGGTGTATGATGCCTTGGGCAGCCAGGCCCTGTACGGCGGGCAGATGCAGTTCATGGGTGAGCTGCTCGGCGACGCCGGAGATTTGGCCTTCGTGGGCACTTTCAACCAGCCCAACGAAGCCTACCGCAAAGCGCTGCTGGTTAATAATACCTTCGTGGCGCAGTCGTGGCTGGCAGGCTATCGTACCATTAACAACACCAATAGCGTGCTGGCAGCCATTGATAAAGTGACGGCTGCCCGTCGGAACCGCATTGAGGGCGAAGCCCTATTTGTGCGAGGGTTGGTGTATTTCGATTTGGTACGCTATTATGCCAAAGCTTGGAATGATGGCAGCCCGCAAAGCAACCCCGGAGTGCCCTTGGTGCTTACGCCGACCACTAGCCTGGGCAGCAACAATCAAGTAGCCCGGAACACGGTTGCGGAGGTATATACCCAGGTGCTACAGGATCTGGAACGGGCTAAAACGCTGCTGCCGGCCACCAATGGTATCTTTGCCAACCGGAGTGCTGCTTCGGCCATTCTCTCCCGGGTGTACCTGCAACAGGGGCGTTACACGGAGGCGGCGGCGTCCGCCTCGGAGGTAATTGCCAATACCCGCTACTCACTGGACGAATCGGTGGAGGCAGTGTTTACCAACACCAAGGCCTCGACAGAAATTGTTTTCTCCCTACAGGTTTCCAACCAGGATGGTATCAACGAGCTAAACACGTACTTCTCGGAGTTGAGCCGGGCAGATATTGAGATTCAGGAGCAGCACTTGAACCGCTACGAAGCGGATGACACGCGTCTGAATTTGTTCGGTAATACCGGCGGCACCAACTATCTATTGAAGTATGACGACCCCTACGCCAACGTAGTGCTGATCCGGCTGGCTGAAATGTACCTGACACGCGCAGAGTCCCGTTTCCGGGGGGGCAATACCACCGGGGCACTGAGCGACCTAAACCTTGTACGGGTACGTTCTGGCCTAGCGCCGCTCACCAGTGCTCAACTTTCGCTGAATGCTATTCTGCGGGAACGGCGCCTGGAACTGGCCTTTGAAGGTTTCCGCCTGCACGACGCAAAACGCACGCAAGAGGCTATTGTTAATGCAGCGCCTAATGTAAACGTGAACCTGGCCTGGAACTCCTCCCGCTTGATATTCCCCATCCCACGCCGCGAAATCGACGTGAATCCTCGTTTAGTACAGAACGACGGGTACTAACAACGAAAAAGGCCGCTCCCAGAGCGGCCTTTTTTTATTCGTCGTCGTCTGCCAAGTGGCTGAAGTCGAGCTTGGGGCCTAGCCGCAATGCTTCCCGAATTACGTCGTCCATGAGTGGTTGGGAATCGGCATCGAGGGTGCGCTCGAAGAGGTGGAGGAGTTGCTCGCCTTCCTCATTTACGTAGAGGTTAGTATAGAGCCGTTCAAACGTAGCCGCGTCCTTTTGAATGGTAGCGTCAATGGCCCCCACGGAAGGTGCCTTCAACGCCCGGTGTAATACATCCAGCACGGCACGGGCCTCGTCTAAGTCACCGAGGTCGGAGAGCAGCTTCATCAGGGACAGGGCCACGCCGAGGCGCACCCGCTCGAAGCGGTAGGCAATATCCTGGGGGCTGGCCTGCTCAAAAGTGCGGTAAGCCGCCAGGGTAGTAGGGTGGAGGTAGCGGGCGGTATCGGCGGGCTGGGCGAAGACCAGCTCCAGCAACCGCTGGTAGGGAGAAACAAGCATGGAAAGCACCTCAACGCCGGCACGCGGCTGGCCAACAAAATATAATTGGGGTGTGTTGTAACCCCGTAGCACAAAGGTACGATTGTGAAAGATGAAGCAGGCTGCTGCATCTGATAATGTCTGCTCTGCTGTTTGTTCATCACTCTCCCGCACTTCTCATGACGCACAAGAAAAAATGGCTGATTTTTGCCCCCGCCGGACTAATGGCTATTGGTCTGGGTAACTGCCTGGTTCAATGGGCCGCCGATAAAAAACGCAACGGCCATTCTACCACCGAGTGGGTGGCGGCTGGTACAGCTGCCTTGGCCGTCTTCAACGCCGGTATCAGTTTGTTCGGCAGAGGCGTGGTGGAGAAAGTAAAACACGATCTGCAGGAAAAGCCCCAGGAATTGGATTACGCTAACGTAGCCCGGCTGTGAGTGGTGAAGCGGTGAAATGGTGAGTTTGACGTTCAACATGCTCAGATGGCGCAAGCGGAACGTCAAACTCACCATTTCACCATTTCACCACTCACAGCACCCGCACTTTCAACTGGGAGGCGTGCTGGGGAGAGTGGTAGAGGCGGTGCGTGGCGGCCTGGAAATCCTTCTCATCCGCCTGAAAAATGTTTGGGACGAAGGTCTGCGGGTTGCGGTCGACCAGCGGAAACCAGGAGCTTTGCACCTGCACCATCAGGCGGTGGCCTTTGCGGAAGGTGTGGCACAGGTCCTGCACCACGAACGGCACGGCCGTTACCTGATTTGGCACGAAGGCTTCGGACTGGCTGAAGCTGTTGCGGAAACGGCCGCGCATCACCTCTGAGCGCACCATTTGCTGGTAGCCGCCTAGTTTCACGGCCGGGTTCAGGCTGGGGTTATTGGGCGTATCATCTGGGTACACGTCAATTATTTTCACCACCCAATCGGCGTCGGTACCAGTGGTGGCCACTTGCAGCAGGGCATCAATGGGCCCGGCCAGGGTCAGGTCTTCCGTAAGGGCATTCGTCTGGTAGGTCAGCACATCGGGGCGGCGGCTGGCAAAGCGCTGGTCGTCGGTCATGTACTCCCGGGTCATGCCCACGGCCGTGGCTTCGGTGAACGGTACAGGGTGAGCCGGGTCACTCAGGTATTGGTCGAACTCCGGACCGCTGCCCGGCTGCTCAAACCCGATTTTGCCAGCTGGCTGGAAATATAGAGTGCGTACCTGCGCGGCTTTGGGCGGCCAGGCATCAAACGTGCGCCAGCGGTTGGTGCCGCCCTCAAACACGGTGGCCTCCGGTACGGATGCCGGCTTGCCATCTTTGAGGTAGGCCTTGAAAAACGGGGCCTCAATTTCTTTCTGGTAGTACAGGGAGGGTGATTCGCCGTAAGCCACATTGCCCACCAGCTCGCCGGTGCCCCTGGCCCAGCCGCCGTGCACCCAGGGGCCCATTACCAGCCCGTTGCGCATGCCGGGGTTCTGCTTTTCGATGCTTTCGTAGATTTTCAGCGCCCCAAACAAGTCCTCAGCATCGTTAAAACCGCCTACCGTCAGCACGGCCGTGCCTTTTTGGAGGTTTTTGAGGCGGGGGCGCAGGTTGCGGGCCTGCCAGAACTCGTCGTAATTCGGGTGCTCCATCATCTGGTTCCAGAACGCCACCTGCCCTTTGTAGTATTTGGCGTCGGCATTTTTCAGCGGCCCCATCTTCAGGAAGAAGTCGTAGCCATCGGGAGTGCCGTGCTTGAAGCCGGGGTTGCCGGTGGGCGTGGGCTGGGGCCGGGGCAGTCCAAAGGAGGCCAAAAAGTTAAAAGCGTGGGGCAGGAAGAAGGCTCCATTGTGGTGAAAATCGTCCCAGAACCAGTCGGCAATGGGGGCCTGGGGCGAGGCCGCTTTCAGGGCCGGGTGGCGGCTGAGCAGGCCTGTGGCCGTGTAGTAGCCGGGGTAGCTGATACCCCACTGACCCACGCGGCCATTGTTGCGCGGGCCTTTCTTCAGCAGCCACTCAATAGTATCAAATGTATCGGTACCCTCGTCAATGTCGGTTTTGCCCGTGTGTGTATCTTTCTCAGGGCGCACATCCACAAACTGGCCCTCCGACATATAGCGCCCACGCACATCCTGGTAGGCAAAAATGTAGCCTTCGTGCAGCATAGTGCTGCTGGGCCCCAGGTTTTTCTTGTATTTGCCCGCCCCGTACGGCCCCACCGCGTAGGGCGTGCGGTTGAGCATAATGGGGTACTTCACCTTATCGGCGTCGTTGGGTGCGTACACCACTGTGTACAGCTTCACCCCGTCGCGCATTGGAATGTGGTACTCGGTTTTGGTGTAGTGCTGCTGAATATAGAGCGTGTCGGCCAGCACCTGCGCCAACTGCTGTTTGTCGGCTTCCGAGGGCAGCGGGTAGGAGAGGGGAGTTTGGGCGTGGGCGGCCCAGGTGCCGGTAGCTAGCAGGGCGGTCAGCAGCAGCAGGCGTACAGAGGGAATAAGCATAGGAAGAAAGAAATAGGAATGAAGTCTAAAAGATGCGGCCAAAAAAGCAGAACTGCGTCTTTCGGTACGGGTTTGTGCTTTATTTGAGCACCGAATCCTACCTCCACCTGCTGGCGGCTGCCGGCGCAAGCCTTTTCTATTTGTGAGAAAACATACTTTCCGGCTACTTGCACTGCTGGTGACACTCTTGGCGGCCGCGCCCACCTGGGCCCAGAACACTGCCCCCGGCCCCCTGCTGACGCCCCGCCAGTTTCTGGGCTATGAGTTGGGCACCCGCTTCACGCCCCACGCGGAGCTGCTGCGCTACGTGGAGCACGTGGTGGAACACAGCCCCGGCCGCACCAAGCTGCAGCGCTACGGTCGCACCTACGAAAACCGCCCGCTGGAGCTGGTGTACGTGGCCACACCCGAAAACCTGAGCAACCTGGACGATATTCGGCGCAACAACCTGCGTCTGGCCGGCCTGGAAACCGGCTCGGCTGCCACCAAGCAGCCAGCCGTGGTGTGGCTGAGCTACAACGTCCATGGTAACGAGTCGGTATCATCGGAAGCGGTAATGCAGGTGCTCTACGACCTGGCCAACCCCCAAAACCAGCAGGTACAGCAGTGGCTCCAGAACCTGGTGGTCATCGTGGACCCCTGCGTGAACCCCGACGGGCGCGACCGGTACGCGCAATGGTACAACCGCGTGGCCAACCAGCGTCCCAATGCCTCGGCCCTGAGCTGGGAGCACCATGAGCCCTGGCCCGGCGGCCGCTACAACCATTACTACTTCGACCTGAACCGGGACTGGGCCTGGCAAACCCAGCAGGAAAGCCGCCAGCGCATAGTAGTGTACAACCAATGGCTCCCCCAGGTGCACGCCGACTTCCACGAAATGGGTCCTAACAACCCCTACTACTTCTCGCCGGCCGCCAAGCCCTTTCACGCCGACCTCACGGACTGGCAGCGCAAGTTTCAGAACATCATTGGGGACTACAACCGCCGCGTATTCGATAAGAACAACTGGCTGTACTTTACCCGCGAAACTTACGACCTGTTCGCCCCCTTCTACGGCGACACCTGGCCCAGCTTCAACGGAGCTATTGGCATGACCTACGAGCAGGGCGGCGGTGGCCCGGCCGGCCTGAGCTACGTGAAAGCCGATGGTGATACCCTGACCCTTGCCCAGCGCATTGAGCATCACCACGCCACCAGCATGGCCACGCTGCAGGCCGCCTCCGACCGGCATCAGGAGCTAATCCGGGAGTTTCAGAAGTTCTACACTGATGCCCGCACCAAACCCAAGGGCGAGTACAAATCCTACGTGCTGGCTGGCTCCTCCGACCCCGGGCAGGTGCGCGCCCTCACCCAGTACCTCGACCGGCAGCAGATCAGCTACGGCTTTGCCACCAAGCGCAACCGCCAGGTAGGCTATAACTATACCACCGGCAAAACCGAAAGCGTGCAGATTGAGCCCCGCGACGTGGTTATCAGCATGTATCAGCCTAAGTCTACACTGGTAAAGGTGCTGTTTGAGCCCCAGGCTCAGCTGGAAGATTCCCTAACCTATGACCTGACCGCGTGGTCGTTGCCCTATGCTTTCGGGCTGAAAGGCTACGCGCTGAAAAACCAGTTATCAGCCACCAGCGCCCAGCCGCTCGTGGCTACGGTAGTGGAAAAAGGCGGTAAACCCGTTCCGGCGCCCACCAACTCCCAGCCCACCACCGACCGGCCCTACGCCTATGTAGCGCGCTGGAACAACCTGCAGGATGTTCGGTTTCTGAGCCGATTGATGCAGCAAGGCGTGAAAATGAGAGTAGCCGACGAGCCCTTTGAAACCGAAGGCCAGAAGTACCAGCGCGGTACGCTCATCATCCCGCGCACCGGCAACGAGCGGCTGGGTACCCGTTTTGATCAATTGGTGCACGCCCAGGCCGACTCGGCGGGCGTACTGGTACAGGCGGTGCAGTCGGGCTTGTCCACCACCGGCGGCGACTTGGGCTCCCGTTCCGTGCGGCCCCTCAAAATGCCCAGCGTGGCTATTCTGGCCGGCCCCGGCATTGATGCCACGGCTTTCGGGGAGGTATGGCACTTCTTTGAGCAGCAAGTAGGCTACCCCGTCACGGTGCTGGGCACCGACTACTTTAATGGCGTGCCACTAAGCAAATTCGACGTATTGATTCTGCCGGATGGGCGCTACGATGACGTGCTGACGGAGCGGGGGCTGGAAAATGTGAAAACCTGGGTGCGGGGCGGCGGCCGCCTCATTGCCCTCGAAGGTGCTTCCCGTTTCCTGGCGGGTAATAAAGACTTCCTGCTCAAAACCAAACCCGCTGACACGGCAGCCAGCAAAAAGGCCAGCCCCTACACTGCCCTGCGCCGCTACGCCGATGCCGAGCGGGAAGAAATTGGGGAGCGGGTGCAGGGCAGCGTGTACCGCGTACAGCTCGATAATACCCACCCGCTGGCTTTCGGCTACAGCGACACCTACTACGCCCTGCTGCGTGACATTCCCAACTACCGTTTTCTGCCCAGAGGCGGCTGGAACGTGGGTGTACTGAAAAAGGACAGCTATGCAGCCGGCTTTGCGGGCCGCGGCGCCAAGCGGGCCCTCACCGACAGCTTCGTGCTGGGTACCCAGGACCTGGGCCGGGGCCAAGTGGTCTACCTCGGCGACAACCCCTTGTTCCGGGCATTCTGGCAGGGCGGTAAGCTGCTGTTCGGCAATGCAGTGTTCATGGTAGGTCAATAGTGGCCAACGGTTGAACAGCAAAAAGCCCCGCTAACCGAGTTAGCGGGGCTTTTTATTGTTTGGGCTGTAGACTAGTCTACTACGTCTTCAGCTTTGTT
The DNA here is from genome assembly GCF_032464715.1 of Hymenobacter endophyticus. NCBI lineage: Bacteria > Pseudomonadati > Bacteroidota > Cytophagia > Cytophagales > Hymenobacteraceae > Hymenobacter > Hymenobacter endophyticus. The sequence goes on from NZ_JAWDJT010000007.1 coordinate 111,654, forward strand.
TTTCACGGCCTTGGCACCTTTTTTCACCACTTTACCGGTTTTTTTGGCACCACGCTCAACGGCATTACCCGTTTTCTTGCCGGCGTATTTTACGTCCTCTTTGGTGTTATAGGCCTTTTGGCCAGCTTTCGTGCGGCCCGAGCGGGACTCAACTTTAACCGTACCGTTGTCACGTTCAGTTACCGTGGTTTTGGCACCGCTGGTTTCGTCACGTACCGTTGTTTTGTCACCTTGAGCGAAGGCAGCCGTCGAGAAGACCACGGCAGCAGCCAGAAGCAGTATCTTTTTCATGAGGAGAGTCTTAGGTAGAAACAGGATTCTGTGTCCTTATACGGCCCGCTGAAAATTGGTTGTACTCTGACAGTAAAAACGACGAAAGTTGCTGCTTAATGCTGCCTGCTGACTAGGGTTGAGCTTGCGCATCAACAAGCTGCTAGCCAAGCATCGGAAGTCGGTTCTAAGGTAAAAGCAGAGAAGAGTCGCCGTAGCTCAAAAACCGGTAGTTATGGTTCAATGCGTGCTCGTACACCGTCCGCCATTGGGGCCCAATGAGGGCGGCTACCAGCAGCAGCAGCGTGCTTTCGGGCTGGTGGAAGTTGGTAATCAGCCCCGAGACTAGCCGGAACCGGTAGCCCGGGGCAATAAGCAGCTGGGTAGTAGCATGCAGCAACTCAGAGCCAGTACGCTCTAAATAGTGCAGCAAGGCCTGCAACGCTTGTTCAACCGAAACCTCAGCTTGTCCTTCATAGGGTTGCCATTGCCGTACGTGCCAATCAGGTTCTACTTCGGGCTGCTGTAGTAGGCGGGCTCCCAGCCAGTATAGGCTCTCCAGGGTGCGCAGGCTGGTAGTACCCACCGGGATAATGGGTTGCGGCACCTGGTGCAACAGCTGCCGCAATGTAGCAGCCGTAACGCTGATGGGCTCCCCGTGCATGGCGTGGCCTTCCATGTGCTCAGCCTTAACGGGCTGGAAAGTGCCGGCACCTACGTGCAAGGTCACCCGAGCCGAGGAAATCTGCCGTTGCGCAAGGTCAGCTAGCACTGCGTCAGAGAAGTGCAGGCCAGCCGTGGGGGCGGCCACAGCTCCCTCGTGGGCGGCATACACTGTTTGGTAACGCACGGCGTCCACTTCCGTATCGGCGCGGTTGAGGTAGGGGGGCAGGGGCAAGTGGCCCGCTCCGCGCAGCACTTCGGCAAACGGCAGCTGGGCTGGCTCCCAGCTAAAGCGAATCAAGGCATACCCATCATGCTGCTCCACCCGCTCCGCTGCCAGGATGGCCGCTTGGCCTTGCGCTTCAAATGCCAAGGTTACCGTGCCTTCCTTCCACCGCTTGCCATTGCCAACCAAGCACTTCCACACGCAACTGCCGGTTTGCTGCATAGCGGGCTCTATGGCCCGGTGTGGTGCTACTGGCTCCAGGCAAAATAGCTCCAAGATGCCCCCGGTCGGGCGCCGCGCAAACAAGCGGGCCCGCACCACTTTGGTATCATTGAACACCAATAGGCTACCTACTGGCAGCAGTTCTGGTAACTCCTGAAACTGCCGGTCATAAATTCGGCCCTGCTGATATAGCAGCAGTTTCGACTGGTCACGGTTGGGCAGCGGCTCCGGGGCAATACGCTCGGGTGGTAGCTGGTAGGTGAAGTCGTGAATGGAAAGGTGGCGCGGGTCGGGAGTGGGTACCATAGGCCGCAAAGGTAAGGCCGTCGGAGGGTCACTGCCGAACTATTGGCGGCGGAAAATAAGTAGGTGCTGCTGAGGCAACGATGCTATGGAATCCGTGAGGCGCAACCCAATGGCTGCCATTTCACGCCGGGCCTGGGCAACACTCATCTTGTGAATGCGCTTGATGGGCACTTTGGAGTCCTCGGCCCGATACTCCACCAGTGCTACCCGCCCAGTAGGCGTAAGCGAGTTCCGGATGGCGCGCATCATTTCCCGCGGGTAGTCGAACTCGTGGTAAGCATCCACCAACAGTACTACATCAACCCCCTTGGCCGGCAAATTAGGGTTGCTGGTTGTGCCCTGCAGGGGTACTACATTACTAGCGCGCAGGCGGTCTTTGGTTTCGCGCAGGGCCGTAAGCATTTCCGGTTGAATATCAACGGCCAGCACTTTGCCCTGGGGCACCAGCGGGCTAATGCGGAAGGTGAAGAAGCCAGTGCCCGCCCCAATATCGGCTACCACATCGGTCGGTTTTAGCCGCAGTTCCCGCAACAAAATATCAGTGCCTTCTTCCTGCTGACGGCCGGAGCGCTCCAGCCAGGACGCCCCCTCGTGGCCCATTACGTGCGCAATCTGACGGCCCAGATAATACTTGCCAATGCCATTGAGGTCTTGGGGTGGGCGGCGCTCATAGCCGCTGGTATCCGGCAGCGTCTGGCGGCGCTCCTCAGTTAGTTGGGCCGCCGAGCTTTCAGAAAGGGGCTGCGTACAGGCAAAAGAGCCCGCAAATAATCCGGCGGCGCTCAGCCACACTATTGCTTTGGATGAAAACGGCATATGCACAGGTGCAAAGTAACGATGCCGCTTCAACATCGGTTGAGTGTGAAGCGTTCGGCCAGGGCCAAGATCAGAATGCTAACCTGCGCAACAGAGGCCGGCCAGCAGGAAATAAGTGGCAGAAAATCAGGCGTACATAGTAAAAATCTATTTTTTAATTGGCCCTTCTAGTACTTTAGCCCGTACAAGCCCTGTTTTCCATTCTTTTCATCAACCACTTTCCCTATGAAACACTTGTCCGGAATCCTGCACAAGCTCACGGCCGTGGCTGCCGTAGCAGTAGCCCTGACCAGCTGTAACCGCGCCGAGTATGCTATGCTGCCCAAGACGTCGTCGGCGTACCATGGCACCCAGCGCGCCGCAACGGTTGCCCCGGCTCCTGTGGCCACCGAAACCCCTGTTGCTGCCCCTGCTACCGATGTAGCCCCAGTAGCTGCTCCAGTTGAAAAGTCGGTAGCTATTAGTGCTCCTGCTGCTAAGCCTGCTGTAGCTAAGACTTCTGCTGCTCCAACCGCTGCGGTAGCCAAAGCCCCCAAGTTGAACTTCGCGCAGAAAGCAGTAGTAGCTAAGCTGACCAAACAAGCTAACAAGCTGGCCGCTAAAACGCAGGTAAGCAAGAAGTCGGAAGTAGCTTCCGAGGAAGATGCTACTGCCCTGAGCCGCAACATTAAACTGGGTATTATCCTGCTGCTCATCGGTGTACTGCTGGGTATCTTCGGCGGTATCCTGGGCCTGCTCGGTGCCATCATCGGCGTGATTGGGGTTGTTCTAATCATTCTGGGTCTGCTCGACGAGGTGTAACAACTTCCGGAAGTCAACTGCACAAAAAAAGGCCGGAGCTTTAGCTTCGGCCTTTTTTTGTGCAGTAAAAATCTATATTGATCAATATTCTACCGCATCCCTAATTCATCATTACCCCATTTTATCCTCTGTTCAGATGAATTTTTGCCTCCTAGGTGTTCTGGTTTGTATCCTATGGTTAACCTCTTGCCGCAGCACACAGGCACCCGCGTTTTTTCCGGCTGCCCAACAGTATAAGCCACACCTTACGCTGCCTTTGCGCGCGGAGCCGGAAGTATTATCGCGCCCATCTACTCCTGTACGGAAAGCAGCACCCCGCAAACTGATTGCCAGTGCCCTGACGCGTCAGTCGGTGAATACAGCGGCAGATACGTCCCGACGGGCTACCAGAAAGTCCAAAGCAAATCAGCCAACGCTGGTTGTAACCGGAAATGATACGCTGGTAGGGTACCCCGTCGACAGCCGTATTCCGCTAACCGCTCCTGCCGATACGTCGGCCCTCCGGCCAGATCCGGAAACTACGTTTGTTAATGTTATTGGGGGCGTTTTGATGGGAACCGGGCTGATTTCCTTAGCGGTGGGTTCGGCTAACACAGGATGGGGATCTTTATATTGGACACTGATAGCTCTGACTCTGACTTCATTAGGACTGGTTTTGCTGATTTACCAAGGCATAAACGGTCGGTTGCGGCTTAGGCGAGAAGCCCGTCGCCGAGCCCGCGCGGGTGCCCAAGCGCCTGTTGCAATTGGTGCGGCCTCGCCCAGCCCAAAAGCAAAACGTAATCCTATGCGGAAGCTGGTCGCTATACTCCTGTTAGCGGGAGGAATATTGCTGCTGGCTGGCCTGCTGACTGCTCCTTATGGAATGTTTTACTTCGGCTTACCCGGGATTATCACCCTGCTTATTGCCCTAATCCTGACGGCAGCGTAGCTATGGCCGGCCGTACATCACATCAGGTCTACATCGGGTCCACGTCGGCGGCTAGGCGCACCTGCTTGAACTCCTTCTGGTCGCGCACCAGGTTCATGGCTTCCAGAATATCGGCCTTGGCGGCGCGCAGCACGGTGTGTTCTCGGCTGAGCTTGATGGTGATTTCCTGGAGGTAAAAGTTGCGGATGCGGAAAATGTAGGGCGCTTCCGGCCCCAGCACGGCCTCCCGTCCCAAGCGGTCTACCAACTCCTGGGTAAGCAGAATGGCGGCCCGCTCGCCTACTACGGCATCCATGTGCTTCACAGTAAGCCGGATAATGCGCATGAACGGCGGGTAGCCATGCTCCCGTCGCTGCAGAATCTCGTACTCGTAAAACTCCAGGTAGTCGTTGCGGATTACCTTATCGAAAATCACCTGTTCCGGGTCGCCGGTCTGAATGATAACCCGGCCTTTCTTGCCCTTGCGGCCCGCCCGTCCGCTCACCTGCACAAACATCTGAAAAGCCCGCTCGTGGGCCCGGAAATCGGGGTAGTGAATGATGCTGTCGGCGTTGATGATGCCCACCAGGCTCACGTTGGCGAAGTCGAGGCCCTTGGTGACCATCTGGGTGCCTACCAGCACGTTGGTGGCCTGCTTCTCGAAGTCGGAAATGATTTGCTGGTAGGAGTTTTTGGCGCGGGTGGTGTCTAGGTCCATGCGCTGCACGTTGGCCTGGGGCAGCATCACCTTGAGGTCATCCTCCAGCTTCTCGGTGCCGAAGCCCACGGTTTTGAGGTTGCGGGAGCCGCAGGCCGGGCACTGCACGTACATCCGCTCGTGGTAGCCGCAGTAGTGGCAACGCAACTCGTGGCTGTGCTTGTGGTAGCTCAGGCTCACGGCGCAATTGGTGCACTTGGGTATCCAGCCGCAGTCCAGGCAGTTGATGAAGGGAGAGTAGCCGCGCCGGTTCTGGAACAGAATCACCTGCTCCTTGGCCGCCAGCTTGCTCTCCATAGCCTGCATTAGCTCCGGGGTGAAGTGGTTGAGCATGGTTTTCTGCTCCCGGCTTTTGCGCGTATCCACCAGCTCAATTTCCGGCAGGCCGGCCTCCCCAAACCGCTTGGTCAATGACACCAGCCCGTAGCGGCCGGTGCGCGTCTGGTAATAGGTTTCCACGGCGGGCGTGGCCGAGCCCAGCAGGGTTTTGGCACCTTGGAAGTTGGCCATCATCAGGGCCACCTCGCGGGCGTTGTAGCGCGGGGCGGGGTCGTACTGCTTGTAGCTGGATTCGTGCTCCTCGTCCACAATCACCAGCGCCAGGCTATCAAAGGGCAGAAACACGGCCGAGCGGACCCCAATTACCACCTGAAACCGCCCCGACAGCACCCCATTCCACACTTCCACCCGCTCATTATCAGAGAACTTGGAGTGGTACACGCCCAGCCGCGAGCCGAACACGCGCATTAGCCGGGTAACAATCTGAGCGGTGAGGGCAATTTCGGGCAGCAGGTATAGCACCTGCCCGCCGCCGTCCAGGGCCTGCTTGATGAGGTCGATGTAGATTTCTGTTTTGCCCGCGCCCGTTACCCCGTGCAGCAGCACAATATCCTTCTCCTGAAACTGCTGCATGATATCCTGACGGGCCGCCTGCTGTGCCTCACTCAGGGTGAAGTGGATCTTGGCCTCCGCGTCGTCCTCGTCCAGCGGGAAGCGGGACACAATCTGATCAAACTGCTCCAGCACGCCGTTTTTGATGAGCGTGTTAACGGCGGAAGGGGAGAGGTGCGGGGCCGAGGTGAGGTAGGCTTTTTCAAGGCCGCGCTGGTTGGCGTGCTCGTTCTGGTACACCGGCACCTTCTGCAGGTAGCGCATGAGCACGTCCAACTGCTTGGCCCGGCCGGCCAGCTGGGCGAACAGGTCTTCCAGCGCGGCCTCGGCAATAAACCGATGAGCCAGGCGCACCTTCTTCACTACTTTAGGCGAGTACTTATCCTGCAAGTGCTCGAACAGGAACACCACGTCCTTCTGCATCAGGGACTTGATGTACTTGTGAAAGGAGGCAATACCCAGCAACTCGCCCACTTCCGTGAACGTCATGGATTTGCCCTCCTCCCCGGTGCTCAGCGCGGCTACCACTTTCTGCTCCTGCTCACTGAGCGGGTAGGGGCTCGTCTCGGCCTCGAAAGCCGGGTGCAGCTGTACCCGGCTCTCAGAGCTGAGCTTCAGAGCCGAGGGTAAAGCCGCATTGATAACTTCGCCCAGAGTGCACAGGTAATAGTCGGCTATCCAGCGAAACAGCTTCAGCTGGGGCTGCGTGACTACCGGCGCGTCGTCAATGAACTCCAGAATGTATTTGGCCTGGTATTCCTTGGGCGGATTTTCGTGCACGGCGGCCACAATGCAGCTCAGGGTTTTCTTGGCCCCAAACTGCACAATTACGCGCCCGCCCACCACCACGTGGTCATTCAACTCGAAGGGGACGCGGTAAGTATAAAGTTTCGGCAGCGGTAAGGGCAGAATCACATCCGCAAACAGCGTTATGCGGTCGGCGGCGGGTTCTGGTTGGGGCTGCACAAAGTCAAACGTCAGGCTCAAGGGCAAAAGGAAAAACAGGGGCTTTTCCGTAGGTAAAAGCGGTGAAAAAGGCGGCGGTGCGCGAGAAGATGGTTCCCAGACCAAAGGCTCGGTCTGGGTGCTGGCCAGTTGGTAAAGATACGGCCGGGCTATGCTTTCTTGGCGCGCCGAAAGCCTACTAAAAAAGAAAACCCGACCACTGGCGGCCGGGTTTTCAATTAGCTGTTTTCGGTAGCCGAAGCATCGGTGGCCGGCTTCTTGCGCGGTGGCCTAGGCTTGCGCTTGGGTGCCGTCGGCGTTCCGGCTGGTAGTTCAGGTGCCGTTTCCACCGGCTCAGCGGCAGCAATGGAAACCTCGGGAGCCTCTGCCGGCTTGGGCTTGCGGGCCGGCCGCTTGCGGGCGGGTTTGGCTGCCGGAGTTTCGGCCGCAGTTGCAGCCGGAATGTCGATGCTCGGTTCAGTTACAGGCTCGACAGCCACCGGGGCCACCGGGGCAGCCACTTTCGCCGCCGGCTTGCGACGGGCGCGGGCCGGCGGCGCGGCAGCTACCACTGAAGCGGCTACCTCGGTAGCCTCACTAGCCACAACCGGTAACTCTGCCGGCGCCGGGTTGGCCTGTTCAACAGCCGCTACCTCTTCCGATGAAGGCACAGTCTCCGATACAGGCTCCGTCTTATCAACCGGCTTTTTCCGGCTACGGCTGGCTGGTGCCCGTTTTGGGCGGGGGGCCTGCTCCTCAGCTTCCGGTACAGCAAGAGGTTCTGTAACAGCCAACTCAGTGTCTGACGGTTGCGGTGCCTGCTCCGTGGAGACTGGTTGGGTAGTCGGCTGGTTTTCTTCGGCCGATGCCGGGGCAATGGGCTCCGGCGTTCCGGCGACTTCCGTTGCGGTCGGTTCTTCGGCATACAAAGCCGGCCGGGCAGTGCGGGAACCCGAGCGCTCGGGCCGTTCCCGCTGGTTACGGCGGTTGTTGCGGCTGCGGCGGGCCGGCTCGTTTTGCTCTGGCTCCGGGGTTTCTGCCAGGGCAGGTATCTGCTCAGCATCCGTCTGCTCCCCACGCGCTGTCTGCTGCACCTGCCCCGTTCCAACGGCGGTCAGCGGCTCCAGGCTGCTCGTAACCTGCTCCGAAGCAACAGATCCGGCAGCTTCGGCTGCCAAGCGGGCGTGTTTGCGTTTCGTACGCTTCGCTCCGCCCCGGGAGCGGCGTTTCTTGCGGCGGGCTGGCTCTTCTCCTTCAACAACGGCAGCATCTGCTTCCTCAGCGTCCTCTTCGTCCTGCTCCTCGTCGGCTAGGCCGGCCGCATAAGCGTGTTCGTAAGCTGAGTCGGGAGTGGATGCGGGTTCATCCTGCTCTTCCTCTTCGTTGTCATCGTCGATTGGATCTTCGCGCAGGATGCCAGCTCCGGCTCCCAGCAAAGAGGCCTGCGAAGTCGGAGTTTTCTCCGCGTATTCGCCAATGTCAATGCGCTCCTCGTCGTCCTCTTCTTCCGGCTCCGGCTCGGGGGCGGAGTAGGGAAGGGGCAGATCAGCCAGCTCACGCTCCAGGTGCAACGTTTCCATGCGTACGTCGGCCTGGGGACCGAGGCGGCGCAGACGCTCCAGCGTGCTTTCCAGAAACTGCCGGTGTTCGGGTGCGGCGGCATACGTGGGTTTGTGGCCCATTGCCTGCCGGATACCTTCCCACTCTTTCTTGAAACGACCGAAACCAGCATCAAAATACGTACGCGTAAACCGTTCCCAAATGTAATTTTCGGCTACCTCGGATGGATGCAGCATATCGGCCGCGTAAAAGCGGTAGTCGCGCAAATCGTCCAGCAGCAGCTCGTAAGCCGGGAAATAGGTAACGTCGGGCAGCAGTTCGCTGAGGTAGTGGCAAGCTACCCGCAGCATAGATTTGCTGGTCGAGTTCAGCACCAGCGTGTCCTTGATGTGACGCACGGGACTAACCGTCAGAATAAACCGCAAACGTGGGTTGATGCGCCGCAGGTAAGCGTGGGTTTCGGCTACGGCGGCAATGATATCGTCGGCCGTCAGCAGCTCCTTTTCGAATTTCTCGGCCGGAAGCTTGTGACAGTTACTGATGATGGCATCGGTTTCGCGCAGACGGTAGGCAAAGGCTGAACCTAACGTGAGTACTACCACATCGGCAGTAGCCAGAAACACGCCTACCTCGCGGGTCAGCGTCTGGATATGCTGCAGTAGCTCGACCGGCGTCTCAGCCCCTATCTCAGCGTGTAAGTCGTGGCTTTGCCAGCGGCCCCGAGCCTCCACCACGTGCTGCTGCCAGTCCATGTCCTCGCCGGCAGCCGCCCGAAGCAAACGGCAGACGGAAATCGGGTTGAAGACGGTTCCGAACGGGTTGACCATGGTGGTCACCTTAAAGTCGCGCAGGCGCGACCCGATGGAATCCGAGAAACAGGAGCCTATCGTCAGCACCCGGGCCGAAAGCGGCAGCTGTTGGGGATGAGGCGTAAGCGGAAGTTCGGTACGAAACATTGGATGTGATACGGCCCTCAACTGAGCCAATAGACGATCAATCTGCCGGGGCATCCCGCACCCGGGCAGTTAAGCCAAGATTACAGGAGCGCGCCCTAAGGACGCGGAGCAAAAGCCGCTGAAAATACAATATCAGGTAATACAGGCCTGCCAGAGCAGACTGTTGAAACCTTGTACGCACAAAGGTCTGTAATAGTCGGGAGCTTTGCGCGCATCCTACACAAATACAAACAAAACGCCCGGCTGCTTCCGCAACCGGGCGTTTTAGAGTGCTAAAACGCGTAGCTTATTCAGCTACTACGTTGAAACGTACTTTGTGCTTTACCTCACGGTGCAAGTCAGCCGTAGCGGTGTATTCGCCTACCGAGCCGGGCTCCGAGTCGAACGACAAACGCTTGCGGTCAACATCAACGCCTTTCGCTTTCAGGGCGTCGGCCAGCTGCAGTGTGGTTACGCGGCCGAAGATTTTGCCGCTTTCACCCACTTTAGCTGGAATTTCCAGCACCAAGTCACCAATTTGGTTAGCAATAGCCTGAGCGTCGCCTTTGATTTTGTCAGCTTTGTGAGCTGCCTGACGTACGTTCTCAGCTACGATTTTCTTGTTGGTCTTATCGGCCAGAACGGCCAGACCCTGCGGGAGCAGGTAGTTGCGGCCGTAGCCGGGCTTCACCGTTACGGTGTCGTTCTTATAGCCCAGACCTTTAACGTCGTCTTTCAGAATTACTTCCATGTCTTTATTGAGTTGCTAGCTGCTGGCTGTTGGTTGGTAGTCATTGCGGGGGCGCAAGACCGTCAACTGACAACTGACAACTAAACACTGACAATCTATTTCAAAGAGTCGGTTACGTAGGGCATCAGAGCCAAGTGACGAGCTTTTGCTACGGCTTGGGCTACTTTGCGCTGAAACTTCAGGCTGGTGCCGGTAATACGACGGGGCAGGATGCGGCCCTGCTCGTTTACAAACTTCAGCAGGAAGTTCGGGTCTTTGTAATCAACGTACTTAATGCCGTTCTTCTGGAAGCGGCAGTACTTTTTGCGGGTATCCTGCTTGTGGATCTTTTCGTTGGCGAGGCTCATGGTCTTACTGGGCTACGGCTTCCGATTGTTTAACTTTCTGCTGGTTCATCTCGCCTTTACGACGACGCGCCCCGTAAGCCACGGCGTGCTTGTCCAGTACAGTAGTGAGGAAGCGGATAACCCGCTCGTCACGGCGGAACGCCAGTTCCAGCGTATCCACCACGTTACCTTCACCGGTGAACTCTACCAGGAAGTAGTAACCAGTGTTCTTTTTCTGAATTGGGTACGCCAGTTTCTTGAGGCCCCAAGCTTCAGTGTTGATGATGTCGGCGCTATTTTCCTTAAGCACCTGCGAGAACTTCTCGACCGTCTCTTGCACTTGGCTCTCGTTCAGAACGGGAGTCAAAATGAAGACCGTCTCGTAATTTCTTACTGCCATTACGACGGGGTGAAAATTGTGTGAAAAACTAAATGAGGGGCAAAGATAGCACAATTTACGGCACCTGCTACTGCCTCACGACTCTTTTTGGTGAAAGACCTCTTTTCTAATAAGCTGATCATCAATTGCAAAAGACGGAGCCTGTAAGGAGAGGGCTCTGGCTAGCACCGGTGCCGATATAGCCATACAATCCTTTATATATAGCTGAGCTGGTGAGGGCTTGTGAAGCAAGGAGTTGCTGCTACTTGTTGTTGTTTTCGGTGAACCAAGTCTTTTTAGAATGTTTCTAAGCTTCCGGAATAGGGCGAAAATTAGCCCAAGCCGGTTTGTTCTCTGGGTTTCCCAACCTACATTTGTGGCCTTGAAGCACCCCCGCGTTTCTTTTTTTCAGTCAATTTGTGCTATGGATAGCATCCGACTACGACCCCTTTCCCGCCTCTTTCTCGCTCTGTCTCTGTTCTTTGCTAGCGTAGGCTCGTCCTTCGCTCAAGGCACAGCGGCTGATCCGAGCAAAGCCGGCGTGGCACCCGGCGCTACGGCGGCCGCTGCCCCCGCCGCCGCCGCTGCCGGCGCCCCCGCTGGCGACGCTGCTGCCATTGCCGCCGGCGACGCTCTTTTTAAAGGTAACTGCGCCCAGTGCCACGCCGTGAACGAGGTGGTAGTAGGTCCGGCACTGGCCGGTATCACCAAGCGCCGGCCAATGTCCTGGATTATTCCATGGATCAAGAACTCCAGCAAACTGGTGGCCAGCGGCGACGAGTACGCCGTGAAAATCTTCAACCAGTATCAGAAACAGCAGATGCCCAGCTTCCAGCTGTCAGATGCTGAAATCACCTCCATCATTGCCTACACCACTTCGCAGGAAGGCGGAGTTGCTGGTAAAGATCCAATTGCAGGTGATGGTACGAAACCCGCCGGTGATGGTACCGCTACTGCCGATGCTGGTGACGACGCTGCCGGGGCTGGCAAGTACATGAATGTGCTGCTCATCGTGCTGGTGGTAGTACTGATTGTGCTGGTGGTAACGCTGGTTATCATTGCTAACATCATGAAGGACGTGCTGCGGGGTCGCAAAGACCTGGACGGCCGTGACGTGGAGGTAATCGACCAGCGCTTTGACTTCTCGAAAATCTACAAATCAACAGCAGTCCGCGCTATTGTGGGCGTGGTGTTCGTGCTGGCGGTGTTGTATGAGAGCATTCAGGGTGCCATGGGCGTAGGTTTGCAGCAGGGCTACCAGCCTACGCAACCCATTGCCTTCTCGCATAAACTGCACGCTGGTGAGCACCAAATCAATTGCGCCTACTGCCACACGTCAGTGTACAAGAGCAAATCGGCTAACATTCCTTCCCCCAACATCTGCATGAACTGCCACTCGCAGATCAAAACAGAGTCGCCGGAAATCAAGAAAATCTACCGCGCTATTGAGCGCAAGCAGCCCATTCAATGGGTGCGTGTGCACAACCTGCCCGATCTGGCCTACTTCAACCACTCCCAGCACACGCAGGTAGGTGGTATTGAATGCCAGACCTGCCACGGTCCCATCCAGAACATGGAAGTGGTGTACCAATACTCGCCCCTCACCATGGGCTGGTGCATTAACTGTCACCGCGAAACGCCCCTCAATACCAAGGGCAACGGATACTACGACAACCTCGTGAAGCTACACGACTCGGCCAATGGTGCCGTGCCGTTCACCGTATCGTCGAACGGCGGTACCGAGTGTTCGAAGTGCCACTACTAGTAAGCTAGGGCCTTGGGCTCCTGGGTAGCTGGCCTCTTAACCAGCTCCGGGCGCTCAAGGCCTCACCTACCTCTACAAAAACAGCCTACTTAGCGACTTATCGGACGTTACACTCCAAGTCCCTAAGTCCCTAAGACCCTAAGTTCCAAAAACACGATGCAAGAGTCGCCTAAGTACTGGAAGGGAATTGAGGAACTGGAGAACTCACCGGAGTTCGTGAAGAATGCACTCTCTGAGTTTGCTGACTTCATGCCGATGAAGGAAACCCATGGCACCTCGGATGCCACGGTGGCCCCGCGCCGCGACTTCCTCAAGCTCATGGGTTTCGGCTTAGCTGCCGCCACCCTCGCCAGTTGCGAAACCCCGATCAAAAAGGCTATTCCCTACCTCAACAAACCAGAAGAGGTAGATCCGGGTATTGCCAACTTTTACGCCTCTACCTTCTTCAACGGCCAGGATTACAACAGCGTGCTGGTGAAAACCCGCGAAGGTCGTCCGATCAAGCTGGAAGGTAACCCCGAGTCACCCATTACCCGGGGCGGTTTGTCGGCCCGTGCGCAAGCTTCCGTTTTGAGCTTGTATGATGGCGGCCGTCTGCAGCACTTCGCCAAAAAGGGTGCTAAAATCGACAAAGATCAACTGGACCAGGAAGTGCGTAATGCACTGGCTGGGGCTGGTCGTGTTGCTATTGTATCGCACACCATCATTAGCCCTTCCACTAAAAAGGTAATTGCGGAGTTTGCTGGGCGTTTTGCCGGTACGGAGCACGTGATGTACGACGTGAACTCAGTATCAGGCCTGCTGCGCGCCAATGGCGGTGCGCTGCCAGCCTACGACTTCAGCAAAGCTGATGTTATCGTAAGCTTTGGCGCTGACTTCCTAGGTACTTGGCTGTCGCCGGTTGAATTTGCCCGTCAGTACATAACCAACCGTAAGGTTTCGAGCGAGAAGAAGACGATGTCGCGTCACTTCCAGTTCGAGAGCAACATGTCCCTGACCGGCTCTAATGCCGACGTGCGCGTGCCGTTGAAGCCCTCCGAACTGGGTGAGGCTGTGCTGGCGGTGTACAATACGGTTGTAGGTGGTGGTAGCGCCTCTTCTTATACCGATAAGCGCATTCAAACTGCTGCCTCCGAGCTGGCCAAAGCTGGTTCGCGTGGTTTGGTTGTATCAGGTTCCAATGACCCTGCAGTGCAGGCGTTGGTAACGGCCATCAACCAGCGGTTGGGTTCGGCTGCTGTTGACGTGGCTAATCCTTCAATGGTTCGCCAGGGGGATGACGCTAAAATGAGCAACCTGCTCAAAGCTATCAGTGCAGGCCAAGTTGGGGCAGTTATCTTTTACAACGCAAACCCGGTATACGACCACCCAATGGGTGCCGACCTGGCAGCTGCACTAAAAGCTGGTAAGGTTCGCACGACCATTTCGCTAAATGACCGCCTGGATGAAACCGGTGAGTTGTGCACCTACTCCGCTCCCGATCATAATTTCCTGGAGTCGTGGAATGATTACGAGCCCAAGCGTGGCTATCTGAGCTTGGCTCAGCCAGTGATTACTCCACTATTCGCCACTCGTCAGGCTCAGGATTCCTTGCTGACTTGGGCTGGTAACCCCACTACTTATTACAACTACCTCCGCGCTCAGTGGAAAGCTGTACTAGGAGGCGACTTCAATAAAGCCTGGGATAAGGCAGTACACGATGGTGTAGCCATGGGTACTGCTGCTCCAGCAGCTGCTGCCTCAACGGCTCCTGCTATGGACGCTGCTGCTGCCATTGCTGCTATCAAATCAGCTCCGAAATCCTCGGGTATAGAGTTGATGGTGTATGAGAAAGTAGGAGTTGGCAGTGGTGCTGATGGCAACAACCCTTGGCTGCAAGAGTTGCCTGATCCGGTAACTAAAGCTACTTGGGGTAACTACGTAACTGTGCCACGCGCATATGCCGAAGCCCAGAAGTGGAAGCAGGACGATGTGGTGACTGTAACGGCCAACGGCAAATCCGTTCAATTACCTATCCTCATTCAACCTGGTCAGGCTGCTGGTACGGTAGGTATTGCTCTTGGATACGGTCGCGTTAACGCTGGCAAAGTTGGTAATGGCCTAGGCAAAAATGTTCTGCCGTTGCTGTCCATGCGCAATGACGCCATCAGCTATGCTACTGCTGTTACCCTAACCGCTACCGGCACTCAGGAGCCTATTGCCCAAACACAGACGCATCACACCATCATGGACCGTAAGCCGGTGGTGCAAGAGGCTACGCTGGCCCAGTATATCAAAGACCCCAAGGAGGTTACGGAGTACGAGAAGATTTCGACTCCAGAAGGGTTACAGAAGCCTAATAAGGTTTCTCTGTGGCAGGACTACGAGTACAAGAACCACCATTGGGGAATGGCTATCGACCTCAACTCCTGCATCGGCTGCGGCTCTTGCGTGGTGGGTTGCCAAGTAGAGAACAACGTAGCGGTAGTTGGTAAGCAAGAAGTAATTAACCGTCGCGAGATGCACTGGATGCGTATCGACCGGTATTACAGCTCTGATGCCCATAAATCAGACTTCGACACCAAAGGTAAGCTGGATACATATGCAGCTATGGAAGACCCCTCTGAGAATCCCTCAGTAATCTTCCAGCCCATGATGTGCCAGCATTGCAATCATGCTCCTTGCGAAACAGTGTGCCCAGTATTGGCTACCACGCACAGCTCGGAAGGTCTAAACCAAATGACCTACAACCGTTGCGTAGGTACTCGTTACTGCGCTAACAACTGCCCATATAAGGTTCGTCGCTTCAACTGGTTCTCGTATTACACTAACGAGAAGTTCGAGTCAGTAAACGGTCACATGTTCACTGATCTTGGCCGGATGGTACTCAATCCGGACGTGACAGTACGGGCCCGCGGGGTAATGGAGAAATGCTCTCTTTGCGTGCAGCGTATCCAACTCGGCAAGCTGGAAGCCAAGAAGCAAAAGCGTCGTCCGCAAGACGGGGAAGTTGTTTCGGCCTGTGCTCAGTCCTGCCCCACGCAAGCCATCGTGTTTGGTGATATGCGGGACCCCGAGTCGCGTATATCTAAGCTGCTCCGCCGTGAAGATGGTGAGCGTGCTTTCCACGTACTTGATGCTATCAACGTACAGCCGAACATTACGTACCTGACGAAGATCCGGAACACGGAAACTTCGGAGTTCAACGCCTAGAAACCGAGCCACGGGGGAGGGTAGAAGCGCCCACCGCACTACAGCCCTCCCTCACAATTCCTTTAAGTCCAAAAAACTATGCAGCACGTATCGCCTGTACGGGAGCCGCTCGTTACCGGGGGGAAAACGTACCACGACGTCACGCAGGACGTGTGCCGCCAGGTAGAAGCCGCCCCGAATGTTCGGTGGATGGCCGCCCTGAGCGTCGCCCTTTTGCTCCTTGGCGTCTTCTTCTACTCCGTGTACCGCACGCTGTGGTACGGTATCGGGGAATGGGGCCTGAACAAAACCGTTGGCTGGGCCTGGGATATCACCAACTTCGTGTGGTGGGTAGGTATCGGTCACGCCGGCACGCTGATTTCGGCAGTTCTGCTACTGTTCCGCCAGAAGTGGCGCACCTCGATTAACCGCGCCGCAGAGGCTATGACGATCTTCGCCGTAATCTGCGCCGCTATGTTCCCAGTTCTGCACATGGGCCGCCCTTGGCTAGCCTTCTGGGTTTTCCCGCTGCAAAACACCTTCGGTTCGCTGTGGGTGAACTTCAACTCCCCACTGCTGTGGGACGTGTTTGCTATTTCGACCTACTTCACCGTGTCGCTGGTGTTCTGGTACACGGGTCTGGTTCCCGACTTCGCTACCATCCGTGACCGGGCCAAAGGTCCTATTGCCAAAGTAGCGTACTCGCTGCTGAGTATGGGCTGGAAAGGCTCGGCCAAACACTGGAGCCGCTACGAAACAGTTTCCCTGATTCTGGCCGGTGTTTCAACGCCGCTGGTACTATCGGTACACACCATCGTATCGATGGACTTTGCTACCTCGGTAGTGCCAGGCTGGCACACCACCATCTTCCCGCCTTATTTCGTAGCCGGTGCTATCTTCTCCGGTTTCGCAATGGTACTGACACTGATGCTCATTACCCGGGTAGTATTCAAGCTGGAAGACTACATCACCATCGAGCACATTGCCCTCATGAATAAAATCATGATGATTACCGGTTCGATTGTGGGGGTGGCTTATATCACGGAGTTCTTCATTGCCTGGTACTCGGGCGTAGAATTCGAGCAGTACGCCTTTATCAACCGCGCTACCGGTCCTTACTGGTGGGCTTACTGGTCGATGATGACCTGCAACGTAATCACTCCCCAGCTGGTGTGGATTCGTCGGGTGCGTTACAGCATCCCATTGACTTTCATCTTGTCGATCATCGTGAATATCGGGATGTGGTTTGAGCGTTTCGTGATTATTGTAACCTCCCTGCACCGCGACTACCTGCCTTCTAGCTGGGCTATGTTCTCGCCCACTATTATTGATATCGGCATCTATGTTGGTACCATTGGCCTGTTCTTCACGCTGTTCCTGCTATTTGCCAAGTTCTTCCCGGTAATTAACATGGCAGAAGTGAAGTCGGTACTGAAATACACCGTGGATAACGGCCCGACCTATACCGGCCATGACGCCGCCCACCACGCTCATCAGCCTGCTACCACCCACGGAGTACCTGCCTCGGCCTCTGTAAACTACGATAAGCATGACTAAGCGCTTCGCCCTCGGCATCTTCGACGACGAAGACGTGCTACTGCACGCCGTTGAAAACGTCCGCGATGCGGGTGTTAAGATCTACGAAGTTTTCACGCCGTTCCCCATCCACGGAATGGATGACGCTCTCGGTATTGAACGTTCCCGCCTGCCTATTGCGGCCTTCTTCTTCGGCCTGACGGGTCTGTGCTTCGCTTTGTGGCTGCAGATTTACACGTTGGGCTTTGATTGGCCAATGATTATCGGTGGTAAGCCACACATTGCGCTTCCTTCCTTTATTCCGGTGTCGTTTGAGTTAACAGTACTCTTCTGCTGCCACGGTATGGTAATCACCTTCTATACCATCAGCAAGCTGTACCCACGCTGGAAAACGCCTGTGCTGGATGTCCGCTCTACCGATGATAAGTTTGTAGTGGCCATTGAAGTGAACGAAAACACGGATATGACCAAGCTGACTCAGCTGCTGCGTGACAACGGGGCTTCGGAGGTGAACCAAAAAGAAATGTCCAAGTTCTAATGACGCACTCGCTGAAACTAACTCTGCAAGCGTCGGCGGTTCTGCTGGCATCGGTGTTCACCACCGCCTGCAACCGCGCCGATGACCCCGGCCTGGAGTACGCTCCGGAGATGTACGAAGGTATTCCCTACGATCCGCTGCGCCAAGTGAATGCCAACACGGTTAACCCCATGGGCATTAATGAGCGCACTCCGGCAGTTGGTACTGTTCCCCGTGGAAAGCTCAACTACTACACGCACATTGCCAAGGAGGATGTGGCTACAGCTGAAACTTCCTTGCGCAATCCTTACGCTTACTCCAAAGCCAACTTGGAAGAAGGTAAAGTGTTGTACCTGCGCAACTGCCAGCACTGCCATGGTGAACAAGGTGACGGCCAAGGGCCAGTAGGAGCCAAGTTCAAAGGTGTGCCAAACTATTCGGCTGGCGCCTACAAAACCATGAATGACGGCCATATCTACCACGTAATTCAGTGGGGTAAAGGCCGCATGATGCCCCACGGTTCTCAAGTTAATCCGGAGGAACGGTGGAAGATTGCCATGTACGTTCGTGCTCTTCAACTGGGCAAAGGCCCTGACGGACTTGCTGACATAGTGAAGTCAGGTAGTGCTAACGCCAACGTACCCACTGCTGACTCAACTTCGACCACTGGTCAAATGAAGGAAAATCCCACTGAGGCAGGTTCCGATAAAGCATCGGAAACTCCTGGACAAGGTGACAAAGCACGAAACGGCACGGCTATTTAACCTACTTCTATGGCAACTCTGACGCATCAAGAGAGCGTTACGGCTGAACACCTGGAGGTTTCGCCGGGCACCCGTAAAAATTTCATGCTGATTATCGTAGCAGGCGTAGTTCTGTTGGTAGTCGGCATCATCATGTCCATGATGGGTATTGGAGCTGCGCACCATGAAGGTGCCGCTGCTGCCCACGGTGCTGCTCACGGAGCTGCCGAACACCACGGTAGTGCTCCCTGGCTTAAGCGCCTAATCGTAAGCTTGTGGCATAACAACGTATTCTTCACTGGGGTAGCCTCCATTGGTACAGTGTTCGTCGCTATTCAATACGTGGCTTATGCAGGCTGGTCGGTATTGGTAAAACGAGTAGCGGAAGCACTCAGCGCGTGGCTCATACCTGGATTGGTAATCATGATTGTGGTGTTTGCTATCAGCTACTTCACGCATGATATCTTCCATTGGACCATGCCAGGTATCATGGATCCTAAGTCGGAAAACTATGATGCCATCATTGCAGGTAAATCGGGTTTTTTGAATATGCCCTTCTATGTTGCCCGCATGATTATTTTCTTAGGGCTGTGGGCATTCTTTACCAAGAAACTACGCGACCTTTCGCTGGCAGAAGATCTGAATGGTGGTACAGAGTACTTCCATAAAAGCATCAACACAGCAGCACTGTTTCTGGTAATCTATGCAGTGTCGTCGCCTATTGCTGCTTGGGACTGGGTTATGTCTATTGACACGCACTGGTTCTCAACCATGTTTGGCTGGTATATCTTCGCTTCTTGGTGGGTATCGGGTCTGGCTGCAATTACGCTCTGCACTATTCTGCTGAAACAAGCAGGTTACTTGCACTGGGTAAAAGAAGGCCACTTGCACGACCTCGGCAAATTTATGTTTGGTTTCAGCATCTTCTGGACCTACGTATGGTTCTCGCAGTTCATGCTGATCTGGTACGCTAACCTTCCCGAAGAGTCTGTTTACTTCAACCAGCGCCTAGGTGGGTTCAACGGTCAGTACACTTGGATGTTCTTTGGTAACCTGTTTATTAACTTCGTGTTTCCCTTCTTAGTGCTTATGACTCGTGATGCCAAGCGTCAGATGATCATGCTCAAGATTGTAAGCATCGCCATTCTGATAGGACACTGGTCGGACTTCTATTTGGCTATCATGCCCGGAACGATGAAGGCTGAAAACGGGTTTGTAATTGAGATTGGGGTAGCCTTGATTTTCCTGGGGGCTTTCCTCACGCTCATGACCAACCGCTTGGCGCAGGCATCACTGGTGCCAGTTCATCATCCTTTCTTGGATGAAAGCGTCCACCACACTACCTAAATTTGAAGAAGCTAGGAATTGGAAGCCAAGAGTAAGAATACTCTATGATTTGACTTCCGGTTCCTAGCTCTTAGCTTCTAACTTCTTTCCAAATGACTACTCTTGGTATTCTTCTGGTGCTGGTGTTGCTGCTGGTCGTGTTTGGCCTGCTGTTTCGCCTCCAGATCCTAACCTCTATCTTCTCGGGCAGTTCTACCCGCGAAGTAGGCGTTAGCAACCGCGTAAATGCCATCCTGTTCATCATCTTCTTGGTAGTTGGTGGAGCGGCCTTTGCTTGGTCGTTCGTTGACAGCTACGACAAGATGAACCCTCCCATTGCATCCGTGCATGGCCATGCTACTGAGCGTATGTTCTGGACGACAATGATCATTCTGGGCATCGTATTTACGCTGACTCAAGTTCTGCTGTTTGTCTACTCTTACAAATACCAGCATAAAGAAGGTCGTCGTGCTTTCTTTTTCCCCCACAATAACAAGATTGAAGTTATCTGGACGATTATCCCAGCCATCGTAATGGCTGGTCTGGTATTCGCCGGATGGAAAGAGTGGACGCGTATCACTGGCCCTGCGCCTAAAGATGCCATTGTTGTAGAAGTAATGGGCAAGCAGTTTAACTGGTTAGTTCGTTACCCCGGCCGCGACCAAAAGCTAGGCCTTGTAAACTACCGACTGATTGATGCCACAAACGAGTTCGGGTTTGACCTGAGTGACCAGAATGGCATAGATGATTTTGTGGCACCTGAAATTCACGTACCCAAAGGTCACCCTGTCCTGCTAAAGATTCGCTCCCGCGACGTGCTTCACGCTGTATATATGCCGCACTTCCGCGTGCAGATGTATGCGGTACCTGGCATGCCTACAAAGTTTTGGTTTACTCCAACCAAAACTACTGACGATATGCGTGCTCAATTGGGTAACCCTAAGTTCAACTATGAACTGGCCTGTAACCAAATTTGTGGCCGGGGGCATTTTGCCATGAAGCTGAACATTGTGGTAGATGAACCAGACGACTACGTAAACTGGTTTGCTGCTCAGAAGTCGTTCTCGGAGCAGAACCCTGATGTACTGGCTACCTTCAAACAGAAAGGTGATAAGCCGGTTGTAAAAGAGGCTGCTGCTGTTGTTCCGGCTGCTGCCAAAGCTTCGCTCTAACTTATTTAACTGCACGCTTCATTTATGGCTGCTAATTCTCCTACTCAAGTGCAAGGCGGTATCGGGGCGACCGAGCCGGGCGTTTCGCACGATGAGCACCTGCACCACGACGAGCATCATGATCATCATGAGCAGGGCTTCCTCGAGAAATACGTTTTCAGCACTGACCACAAGTACATTGCCAAGCAATTCCTGATTACGGGTATTTTCTGGGCTATTATCGGTGGTACGCTGTCGAGTCTGTTTCGTTTGCAGCTTGGCTGGCCTGAGGCTACACTGGAATGGCTGAAGCCGTTCCTAGGCAAATGGATTGAAGGCGGTAAACTCAACCCTGAGTTTTATCTGGCTCTGGTGACGATGCACGGTACCATTATGGTATTCTTCGTGTTGACGGCCGGTTTGTCGGGTACGTTCTCCAACTTCCTAATTCCGCTGCAGATTGGTGCCCGTGATATGGCTTCGGGCTTCATGAACATGCTCTCGTACTGGTTCTTCTTTGCTTCCAGCGTGGTTATGTTCAGCTCGCTGTTCATTGAAACCGGCCCCGCTGCTGCCGGCTGGACAATTTACCCGCCGCTGTCGGCATTGCCGCAGGCCATTTCGGGTTCGGGTGCCGGTCAGACGCTCTGGCTGGTTTCGATGGCTTTGTTCATCGTGTCGCAGCTGCTAGGCGGTGTTAACTACATAACTACCGTAATTAACCTTCGGACGCAGGGCATGAGCATGAGCAAACTGCCCCTGACGATCTGGGCATTTTTCCTGACGGCTATCCTGGGTCTGCTTTCATTCCCGGTACTGTTTTCGGCCGCTCTTCTGTTGATCTTTGATCGTTCGTTCGGCACCTCATTCTTCCTGTCGGATATATACATTGCTGGTAAGGCTTTGTCGAACACGGGTGGTTCGCCGATTCTGTTCCAACACTTGTTTTGGTTCCTGGGTCACCCTGAAGTATATATCGTGATCATGCCTGCTATGGGTATGGTGTCGGAAATCCTGGCCACCAACGCTCGTAAGCCTATCTTCGGCTACCGCGCTATGATTGGCTCCCTGTTGGGTATCTCGTTGCTGTCGTTCATTGTGTGGGCTCACCATATGTTCGTAACAGGCATGAATCCCTTCTTGGGCTCGGTGTTCATGTTCCTGACGCTGATCATTGCGGTGCCTTCCGCTGTAAAGACCTTTAACTGGTTAGCTACCCTGTGGCGCGGTAATATTCGCTTCACTACCGCCATGCTATTCTCCATTGGCTTCGTGTCATTGTTCATCGCCGGTGGTCTGACGGGTATCGTACTTGGTAACGCCGCGCTGGACATTCAGATGCACAATACCTACTTCGTGGTAGCTCACTTCCACTTGGTAATGGGTTCTTCGGCCTTCTTCGGTCTGTGGGCTGGTGTTTACCACTGGTTCCCCAAGATGTTCGGCCGCATGATGGACGAGAAGCTGGGCTATATTCACTTCTGGCTGACGTTTATCGGCGTGTACCTCGTGTTCCTGCCGATGCACTACGTAGGTATTGCCGGTTTCCCTCGTCGCTACTATGCTTGGACTGGTTTTGACAGCTTCAGCCAGTTTGCTGATTTGAACAAATTCATTTCGGTAGCGGCTATTGTAGCCTTCGTCGGTCAATTCATCTTTATTTTCAACTTCTTCTACAGCATCTTCCGTGGTCGTCGGGCAACCGAAAATCCCTGGAACTCAACAACGCTGGAGTGGACGACACCAGTGGAACTGGGGCATGGTAACTGGCCTGGCGCAATTCCAGCCGTACACCGCTGGCCCTATGACTACAGCAAACCAGGTGCTGCTGAAGATTTTATTCCTCAGCATATTCCTCACTCGCAGACGCAGTCATCAAACCTGCCATACGAGAAACAAATGGAGTAGTGCTTTCGGGCACCAGCCTTCTAAAAACGGGCCGCTGTATACACGGCGGTCCGTTTTAATTTTAAAGGGGGAACCGGTTCGGCAGTGCCGGGCGAGGTTCCCCCTTCGGCATTATATAGGCTGTGGTTTTTAGCCTGCAAAACTTTCACCTTAACAAGTTGGTATGTCAACTCCTTCCTTTGTACGCCGCTTCCGGTTTTGGGGAATCCTAACTGTGGTGTCCGTATACGTGCTGATTTTGGTTGGCGGAGTGGTGCGAAGTACGGGCTCCGGTATGGGCTGCCCCGATTGGCCGAAATGCTTTGGTAGCTGGATTCCACCCACCCACATCGGTCAGCTTCCGGTCAATTACAAGGAAATATATACTGCGCAACGGGTAGCTAAGAATAAAAAGCTGGCAACTCGTTTGGAGCGGATGGGCTTCAAACAGGTGGCAGGAGACATTTTTGCGCATCCAACGCAGTACATCGAGACGGATTTTAACCCAGTGAAAACCTGGATTGAGTACGTGAATCGTTTGGTGGGTGCCTTGATTGGAGTATTTGTATTTGGTACAGCGGTATTCGCGTTTCCGTATTGGCGTAGAGACAAAGTAGTGTTCTGGCTGGCATTCGGGTCTTTCTTGCTCACTGGTGTGCAAGGATGGCTTGGCTCTTTGGTAGTATCTACCAATCTGTTGCCTATCATGGTTACCATTCACATGGGGCTGGCACTGTTGATTGTAGCCATGCTGCTATATGCCGTGGACCGTTCTCAGTACAGTGCGTCGGCTGATATAGACGTGGTGCGGCCAGTAGCCGGGTTAACAGTAGTGCTGGGAGTAGCAGTGCTGCTAACATTTGTGCAGATTGTGCTAGGCACCCAAGTACGGGAGCAGGTTGATTTGATTGCAGCAGCGGCTAACTATTTGGGTAGAGCTGGCTGGGTGGAGCAACTAGGAAATACCTTCAAATTCCACCGCTCATTTTCTGCTGTACTCCTGCTATTGAATGGATATCTAGCGTATCGGCTCTACTATTTGCCTTCCCAACGACTACACAGGCTGGCTACAGCTATTTTGGTACTGATAGGAGGGGAAATACTGGCGGGAGTCGTGCTGGCCTACTTTGCTTTCCCGGCCGCCGTGCAGCCTGTGCACCTCACACTAGCCACTTTGCTGTTCGGGGCGCAGTTTTTGGCGGTAGTTGCTTATCGTCGGGCCACTAAGTTGCAGCGGCAGGTGGCTACTCCGGCCGTTGTTGCGTAACTTTGCGGCCCCGTTTGGCGGACTTTTTCGCCGCGCAACCTGTTTTCAACAGTTGATGAGCAAGGCTAGGGCTTTTTTCCAGTTACTGAAATTCCGACTGGCTCTCACAGTAGCCTTTTCCAGCGCCATTGGGTACCTGCTGGGGGCACATGAGCTGGATTGGAGTCGTGCCCTGCTGGTGATGTTAGGGGGCTTGGCTGTAACAGGATCGGCCAATACCATCAATCAGATTTTTGAGATTGACCTAGACCGGCAGATGAAGCGTACTGCGCAACGGCCACTGCCGCTGGGCAGTATCACAGCTGCTGAAGCTTGGATGTTCGTGGTGGTCCTGGGAGTACTTGGGTTGGGCTTACTTACGTATTTCTTCAATCCGCTGGCCGCTGCACTTTCGTTGGTTTCCCTGATTCTGTACGGCTTTGTGTACACGCCGCTGAAAACCATTTCGCCGGTATGCGTGGCCGTCGGCGCTATTCCAGGTGGCTTGCCTCCGCTAATTGGCTGGGTAGCCGCCACTGGTTATTTGGGAGTTGAAGGGTGGATCTTGTTTGGTATTCAGTTCATGTGGCAGTTTCCGCACTTTTGGGCCATTGCCTGGGTGCTGGACGACGACTACAAGAAGGCGGGCTTCAAAATGCTGCCTACCCCCGGCAAAAAGGATTTGCGCACGGCTTTCCAGATCATGACCTATACGCTGGTTCTGATACCCTTGAGTCTGCTGCCGTTTTATTTCCGCATGACAGGTACTACCTACCCGATGGTGGCCGCTATTTGTGGGGTACTGTTTTTGATGCAGACCTTTTACCTAATGCGCACCGTGAGTAAGAAAGCCGCTATGAGCATCATGTTTGGGTCGTTTCTCTACCTGCCCATCGTGCAGATTGCCCTGGTGCTGGATAAAATTTAGGAAGTAAGAAATGTAGCGAATGGTGAGGGACAAAAGGTGTCTTTCAACTGTTTTATAGCGTCTTATCTTCCTGTCTCACGCTTACTTCTGAAAATATGCATCCTTCCGAAGCGTTAAATACTAAACAGCCCTCCACCGGCATACACCCGGCCCGCTTCCTGCTGATGCTGATGATGGTCAGCATCTTCATGATTTTTGCCGCTTACACCAGCGCCTACATCGTGCGGCGCAACGAAGGCAACTGGCTGGAATTCAGCTTGCCAGTAGGCTTTCTGATTACCACCATCATCATCGCGCTCAGCTCCGGTACCATGCAGTGGGCGTGGTTGGCTGCCCGCAAGGACAACCTGAATCAAGTGCGCATAGCATTGTCAGTTACTCTGGCACTGGGTGTCGCCTTTCTGATTGGGCAGTGGCTAATGTGGAGCCAGTTGGTGGAGCAGCGCATCTTTTTTGCGGGCGTTGATGCCAACCCTTCCGGCTCATTTCTGTATGTATTAACCGGCGTCCATGGTTTTCACCTGATTACGGGCCTCATCTTTTTGCTGGTAGTTTTGCGTAAAAGCTTTAAGTATCAGGTGCATTCCCGCCAGATGCTCTCCATTGGCAACGTAACCATTTACTGGCACTTCCTGGGCGCGCTTTGGTTGTACCTGTATTTGTTCCTACTTTTGAACCACTAGAATTTCGTCAACCCCGCACGCTATGTCCACCATTTCCACGACGCAGGCCATTTCTGATTCCGCCCTGGATAAGCCGCGCACCGGCACCTGGGACGGTGGGAACGAGCCCTTCAACGCGAGCTACGGCAAGCTGATGATGTGGTTCTTCCTGTTGTCGGACGCCTTCACGTTCGCCGCCTTCCTGACCACCTACGGCCTGATCCGTCACCGCCATTTGGCCTACGAAGGTACCCCTGAGGCCTTTACCTTCTCCACCAACTACTGGCCTATTCCAGAGAAGGTATTCAACTCCTTCCCCGGCTTGCACGGCGTGGATCTGCCGCTGGCGTTTGTGGCGTTGATGACGATGATTCTGATTTTCTCGTCGGTGACGATGGTACTGGCCGTAGAAGCTGGTCACCGCTTCGATAAGAAGGACGTGCAGAAATGGCTGCTGTGGACGATTCTGTTCGGTACTATCTTCGTAAGCTGCCAGGCTTGGGAGTGGAGCCACTTTATCGGTGGCACGGATGAGGGTACGCTGATGAACGACGGTACGCGCTTCTTTGGTGCCAACCTAGCGGCCAATCAGTACGGTCCGGTTCTGTTTGCTGACCTGTTCTTCTTCATTACCGGCTTTCACGGCACCCACGTATTCTCGGGTATCTGCCTGCTGATCTACTGCTTCATTGCTACCACTAACGGTACTTTCGAGAAGCGCGGCCACTACGAGATGGTGGAGAAGATTGGCCTGTACTGGCACTTTGTAGACTTGGTGTGGGTGTTCGTTTTCACCTTCTTCTATCTGGTTTAATTTCCTGGCATACCTGAGCAGCTGAGTAACCCCAATGGTTGTTCAGCTGCTTGCGTTTTTGCTTTCTAACTCCGTTACGACTAGAACTCATGGCACAGCACGCGCCGCAGCACCCCACTCACGTAGGCGAAATTCCGAAGCCTAATACTGCTTGGATCTGGAAAACCTTCTGGGTTATTACGGCCATTACGGCCCTCGAATTTGCTATTGCCTTCGTGATGCCCGCCAGCACGCTGCGCAATAGCATCTTTATCATCCTGACCATCTGCAAGGCCTTCTTCATTGTGGCCGAATTCATGCACTTGAAGCATGAAACCAAAGGCCTGATCTGGACAATTCTCATTCCGATGTCTCTGTTGATATGGCTGTTAGTTGCGCTTATTACCGAAGGCAACGCTATTCATAAAGCCATTTTCTAAGGCATGAAGCCCCAACAAGTTTTGCTGTTGGGCATCATTCTGCTAGTTCCGGTGCTGGCTTTTCTGTTTCTGAAAAGCTTTGGAACCAACCGTTACGCGCTGCCAACTTACTTGCCCGACCATGTGGACTCCACACAGGTAGGCGGAAAGTGGCAGCGCGATACTGTTTTTCACCAAGTCGGTGATTTTCGGTTTGCGTCTCAATCGGGACGAGCAGTGACGGGGGCGGAATTACGCAAGAATGGCCTGTATGTAGCCAGCTTTTTTTTCTCGACCTGCCCGGGAGCTTGCCCGCGCATGAACAGCCAACTAGTACGGGTGCAGGAGAAGTTTCGCCAGGACCCTAGGGTGCGGCTGGCTTCCTTCACTGTTGATCCAGCCACCGATTCTGTACAGGCACTGGCCCGTTACGCGGAGAGCTATGGAGCCATTGCGGGTAAATGGTTCTTCCTGACCGGTGACAAAACGGCGCTGGACCGGTTAGCTACTGAGGAGTTTCGTTTGCCCGCACCTGCTGGCGAAGGCCCGGCATTGGTGCATAGCCAGATTGTGTTTTTGGTTGACTGTAACGGGCAGGTACGAGGCCGCTACGAGGGTACCAGTGAGCGGGATGTGAACCGGCTCATCACTGAAATTGACGTTTTGCTTTACACCTATGAACACCCCTGAGTCAACTGTTAATCCGGCCGGCTTCACTAAGTATAAAGTCATAATGGTGGCCCTGGCCGCTATTATTCCGGTGGCGGTGGCCATTCTGTATTTCCTGCCCGGTGTATTCGTCATTCCAGGCCTGGATGTGAAGATGCTGCCTGCCGTTAATGCCGTGCTTAATTCCTTGACGGCCATGTTTCTGGTAATCGGGTACTCGTTTATTCGCCGGAAGAATGTGGCCGGACACCGGGCTATGATGGGGCTGGCCTTTCTATTGGGCTCTGTATTTCTGCTGTCCTACGTGGCCTACCACTCGCAGGTGCCCAGCACTAAGTTTGGGGGGGAGGGTATTATCAAAGGCATTTACTACTTCATCCTCATCACGCACATTCTCTTGGCGGCCATAACGGTGGGATTGGTGCTGTTCACTCTGTACTTTGCCCTGACGGAGCAGTTTCAGAAGCACCGCCGGATTGCCCGCTGGACTTATCCGGTGTGGCTGTACGTGTCAGTAACGGGTGTAATTGTGTACTTCATGATCAAGCCTTACTATCTGTGAAATAGCGGTAAGTGAGCAGCATTTGCCGAACCACTACCTCTTGGTGGCGGTTATAGAATACAACTTTTGATGAAGAGCATGAAAAAGACGGTAGTTGGAGGGTTGCTGACTATGTTAATAGCAGCGTTGTTGAGCGTGCTGCCTTTATCGGTGCAGGCCCAGTGTACCATGTGTAAAACGCAGGTAGAAGCCTCGCGGCAGGAGAAAGACGGCTACGATACCACAGGCCTCAACAAAGGAATTTTGTATCTGATGACGATTCCGTACGTACTGATTGGTACCGTCGGCTTCTTCTGGTACCGGCACAGCCAGCAGCAGAAGAAAAAGGCCGCCCAAGCATAGCGTATGGACTCAACCCTTGTTAGTATCCTGCAGCAGCGGTGCCCCCGGTGCCACCAGGGCCCGCTATTTAAGCATTCGGCCCTCAACGTGGCCCGTTTTACCGAGATGCCCGAAGCTTGCCCCGTATGCGGGCAGGTATACGAGCCGGAGCCAGGATTCTACTGGGGTGCCATGTACATCAGCTTTGCATTCTCTACGGCTATTATGCTGGTAGTGGGCTTTGCGGTGTATTACTTGCTGAACGACCCTGATACGTGGGTATACATTACGGCCGTGGCCGTTGTGGCCCTGCTACTTACACCTCTGAGCCTGCGATATTCCCGCACTTTGATGCTCTACTTATTCGGGAGTGTGCGCTACGACGCTAGCTATGCTACCCGCCGCCTGTAAGCACTCTAATTAAGCTGGTTAGGAAATGCCGCCGCAGGGCGGCATTTTTGTTTGGTATCAAGGTTGTAGTATTACTCAGCTCACTAGCTGTCCTTTCTGTTGAAGATTCTGCGTTCTATTCCGGTGATGCTGTTGGCACTGGCGCTTCTGTGCTTTGCAGGCTCCTACTTCAGCAACCGCCACAGCCAGAATCCTGCCGTGATGCTGCGCGCTTCGGCCACTCGCCTGCAGGAAGTGCTGATGGAGGCGGAGCTGACCGGGGAGCGGGAATCGACAGATTTGCTGCAGCGTCTGGCTACGGGCCGGGTGAGTTTCCGCAGCCTAATCAGCCATACTACCTATCCTACGTTCATCTTTCGGGGTGAGCAGGTGGTTTATTGGTCAGACCACGCAGTACGGCCTGATGCGGAGCAGGCCCTGCAACGCTACCATGAGCGGCTGCTGGAAACGCGCTTCGGCAAGTTTCTGGTGCTGCGCCACGTGGAGGATCCGTACGTGGTACTGACCTATATTCCGCTGGAAATCAGCTATGGTATCAGTAACCGCTACCTGCGCGAGGGCAACGGCCAAGGTCTGTTTCAGGGGCAGAACGTGCGGCTGGTGGTGGAAAAGCCCGGGCCGGCAACGGGGCTGCCGCGCCTGTCCTCCAACGAAGGCAACTACTTGTTCTCCATCGAGAGCCTGCAAGCGGCTCCGATTACTGGTAAGTACCTCACACTGCTGCTGCTGGTTGCGGGAATAGCGGCTTACGTACTAGGCTGGGTACTACTAGCCCGCCAACGATTTGCGCAAGGCCGAGTGTGGCAAGGTGCTTTGCTGGTACTGGTACCGCTGTTGCTGTTTCGGGCGGTGCTGCTCTATTTGGGTCTGCCGTTTTCGCTGTTGGAAATAGGGTTGTTCGACCCCCGGGTGTACGCCGCTTCCTTGCTCTCCCCCTCCTTGGGCGACCTGTTGCTGAATGCCCTGCTGCTGCTGGTAATGGCCTGGTATGCGCTGTTGCTGTTTCGGCGCTACAAATTGCGGCGGTTTGCGCTGAACGTACATGGGTGGCGGCTACGGGTGCTGGTGGGCGGAATCATTGTAGTGAGCTTTTATGGCTTGCTGGTTCTCCTGTTCGATTTCTACACCAGTAGCTTCAGCAACTCCCTGCTCATCCTTGACATCACCCAGGACATACAGTTCAGCTTTTATAAGCTGTTGCTGGGCCTAGCCATTGTACTGCACACGGGCAGCTTCCTGATTGGATTTTATATGCTGGCCCAGTTGTTTGCCTCGGTAGTGCGGCCTTCAACCCGGCGCATCGGTGTGCTGCTGCTACTGCTGCTGGGGGCGCTGTTTTTGGTGCTGGGCTTGGGGCTACATCTGGTCCACTCTACGTTGCTGGGCTTCACGCTATTATTCTTCCTGATTCTGCGGCTTACCGGGCTGAAGTCCGTAGGCGCGGTGCTGCCCTACCAGGTATACCTGTTCATCTTTCTGATGCTGGGCATAAGCTCCGCGGTGGGAGCCCTGGCGCTGTATGAACACTTCAACCGGCAACTGCAGCTTAACAAGCAAAATCTGGCCGGCAATCTGCTAACTGATAATGATTTGCAGGGAGAATACCTGTTGGTAGAGCGTGGCCAGGAAATGGCCCAAGACCCGGTAATGCGCACCATGTTGGCCAGCCCGTTCGTGAACCTGGACCTGATCCGGCAGAAAATAGTGAAATACTACCTGCGCGGCTACTTCGATAAGTATGAGGTGCGGGTGATGCTCTTCAACCCTGAGGGGCGGGGGGTTGCCATTGGCGGCTCTTTGGCTACCACCCGCGAGTTTCTGCTACGCAATGCCCGACCTACCGACCACCCCAGCATTTTTCTGGTACGCGACAATGGTACGGCCTTCAGCTCAAGGCGGTATGTGGCTTTCGTGCCGGTGCCCGCGCCGGAAGCTGCCCAGGGCTCCAGCACTATTGTGCTGGAGCTGACGCTGAAAAAACTCACGACCAACAGCGTAGTGCCCGAACTGCTCATCGACCAGAAGTTCTTTCAACCACGCCTGGGTACAGAGCTGAGCTACGCAGGTTACGAGAACAACCGGCTAGTATACACTGAAGGAGATTTTGACTACGCCAACCGTCTGCCGGCCAGTATGTTCCGGGATGCACGCTTGTACACAACCGGCGTGGCCCTGAATGGATTTCACCACTTGGCCGTGCGCGCCACCAACCAATCGGGGCGAATGGTGGTGGTGACTACGGCTACTTACTCCTTTTCGGACTGGCTGGCCAACTTCTCGTTCCTGTTTCTGCTGTTCAGCTTCTGCTGGCTGCTGCTGATGGGCGTGGTGGTCATATTCCGGGGGCGGTACCGGGAGTTGCTGCGGGCCAACTTCAGCACTAAAATTCAGCTGTTCCTGAATTTTGGGGTGCTGGTGCCGCTCATTGTGGTGAGCGTAGCCATTGCCAGCCAGGTCACCAACTCCTATAAGCGGGACCTGCGCCGTGCCTACCAGCGCCGGGGCCAGGCAGTGCAGGAAAATTTGCTGGAGAATCAAAATCTGCTCAGTGATGCGGCCAACCGTTCCGATTTGGTGGACCTGGCCGAAAACGTGGCAGCCCTTACCGAAACCGACCTCAACCTCTACGATGCCAATGGGCAACTACTAGTAAGCAGTCAGCCGCTCATTTTTGAGGCCAACCTGCTCAGTACCCTCATGAACCCCCAGGCCGTGGCGGCCTTGGCCGAAAATGGGCAGCCTCGGGCCTTGCTCACGGAACGAGCCGGCACCTTGTCGTTCAACACGCTGTATCTGCCGTTGCGGGCCCGCACCCTGCAGCAGGGGCGGCCGGGGCCGGTGGTAGGCTACGTGGGTATCCCGTTTTTCGACTCGGAAAAAGACCTGGATAACAAGCTCACGGAGCTGCTGAGCACGGTGCTGAACGTGTTTACGCTCATGTTTATCCTGTTTCTGGTGCTGGCCTTCGTGGCCTCCCGCATCCTCACCGAGCCGCTCAAGCTCATCACCGAGAAGCTGAAGCAAACGACTCTTACCGGCCAGAACGAAATGCTGGCCTACGAATCGGAGGACGAGATTGGGCTGCTGGTGCGCGAGTACAACCAGATGCTGCTGAAGCTGGAGGAAAGCAAGCAGGAGCTGGCCACTCAGGAGAAAGAAGCCGCTTGGCGTGAAATGGCCCGACAGGTGGCCCACGAAATCAAGAACCCGCTCACGCCCATGAAGCTGAGCCTGCAGTTTCTGCAGCGCGCCATCCAGGACCAACGCCCCAACCTGGATGAGCTGATGAATAAGGTTTCCCAGACGCTCATCACCCAGATTGACGTGCTGACGGACATTGCCACCTCCTTCAGCAACTTCACCAACCTGCCCGCCATGCGCCCCGAGCGACTGGACGTAGCGCCCATTCTGCGCCGTTGCGTGGGCCTGCACCAGGGCGGGGCAGGTGGTGGCAGCATTCAGCTACAACTGCCCGAGGACGCTGAAATGGGCCGCTACGTGGTATTTGCCGACGAAAGCCTGCTGGTGCGCACTTTCAATAATTTGCTCATCAACGCCCTGCAAGCCGTGCCGGCCGGCCGCACTCCGCATATTGTGGCCACTTTGGAAGCCGTAGACGCTGGCCGGGTGCGCATTGGTATTCAGGATAATGGTACGGGCATTCCGGAGGAAGTCCAGAGCAAAGTATTCGTGCCCAACTTTACCACTAAGGAGAAAGGCTCGGGTATTGGGCTGGCCGTGGCCCGGCGGGGCATTGAAAGCGCCGGCGGCCACATTTGGTTTGAAACCGAAGAAGGCCGGGGTACGCAGTTCTTTATTGAGCTGCCATTGGCCGGATAAGGTTGGTCGGTGGCAAACCAAAAGCTGAGCCTTCGGCGTTATAGCGGCCCCAGCCTCTTTGCATCGTAATTTTACTGCATGACCAGCAGCTCTACCCCGTTTTTCCTGCGCTTTTGGGGGCTGCTGGCGTGGCTGATGCTGAGTATGGGGGCAGTGCAGGCGCAGCAGCGGCTCGATGCTCCGCCCAGCACTCGCCGCTGCGCCTGGGTGCGGCTGGCGCCGGGGCGGGATACCACGGCGTTTCAGCTGCGCGATACCCTGACGGTAGTGCCTTCTTCGGTGAGCGTGGAAGGCCGCTCGGTGGCTTATGACGCCCGCTCGGACCAGTACCGGCTGATGCTGCCGGGGCGGCGGGTGCCCAGCCCCGAGCCCGGCCGTCCCGATTTGGTGTTGGCCCGTGGGCCTGATTCGGTGCTGGTGTGCTACCGGGTGCTGCCCCTGCAGCTCTCGGCGGCGCGCTACCTGCGGCCCCGCCGCCTCATGGACAGCATCGAGTTTTTCCGGCGGCCTTCCTTTGGCACCGAGGACTTCGCGGTGAAGGAGCAGATTCTGAGTACGCCGGGCATCAACAAATCGGGTAACCTGTCGCGGGGCGTGTCGTTTGGCAACGCCCAGAACGTGTTTGTCAACTCCTCCCTGAACCTGCAGCTGGAAGGCCGCCTCACCGACCAGATCAACCTCACGGCCGCCATCAGTGACCAGAATGTGCCCTTCCAGCCCGAGGGCAATACCCAGCAGCTCCAGGAGTTTGACCGGATTTACATTACCCTCACCCACCCGCGCTGGAACCTGACGGCCGGGGACGTGGTGCTGCGCAACAAGCCCGATTACTTTCTGCGCTACTACAAGAATATTCAAGGCGGGGCGCTGGAAACCAACTTCGGGCGGCTGCCGGTGGGCGGCTTTGGGGGCGGCATCGGGCCGGGGGCAGCCACGCCCCAGCTGTTTCAGTACCCCAACGCGGCGGGCACCAGTACGGGCACTTTCGTGACGGCCCCGCCCACCGTGCCGGTGCCGGCCGGCTCGGGGCAGGTGCAGAACGGCACGGCCGCCGCGCCCACCAGCGCCACGCCCAACGGCGTAGGCCCGAACGGGCTGAGCCAGTCGGTTACCACGCGCACCGGGCGGCGCAACGGGCCGTTGCTGTCTGCCAAAGCCGGGGAGGCCTTTGCCACTACCTCGGTGGCGGCGGGCGTGGCCAAGGGCAAATTTGCCAGTCTGGATATTGCGCCTTTGGAAAACGTGCAGGGGCCTTACCGCCTGCGCGGGCCCAACGGGGAGCAGTTCATCATCATTCTGGCCAACTCCGAGCGGGTGTACCTGGATGGGCGGCTGTTGGTGCGGGGCTTTGATTTCGACTACATCATCGACTACAACCAGGCCGAGCTGACGTTTTCGCCCCGCCACCTGATTACCAGCAACTCCCGCATCAAGGTTGATTTCGAGTATTCCGACTTCAACTACACCCGCTCCCTGGTGCAGGCCAGTCACTACCAGCAGCTGGGCCGCCTGCAGGTGCACGCCAACTTCTACCGCGAAGCCGACAACCCCGATAACTCGCCCAACCTCACCCTCGACGACTCCACCAAGGCCCAGCTGCGCCGCCTGCGCGGCAACGTGAGCCTGGCCCAGCTGCCCGGCGCCGACTCGGCCCGCTACGACCGGAACCAGATTCAGTACAGCCGCGTGGTGCAGACGGACCCCGCCACGGGCCAGCTGGTGCCGGTGTTCGTGTTTCCGCTGCGCGATACGCTCCAGGGAGCCTACACGGTGCGCTTCACCAACGTGGGGGCCAGCCAGGGCAGTTACCGCATCAGCACGCAGTACGGCTCGGCCAACGGGCGGGTGTACGAGTTTGTGGGCCAGGGCCGCGGCGACTATACGCCCCTGCGCCTGCTGCCCACGCCCCTGCAGAAGCAGATGGCCACGGTGGGCACCAGCTACCAGGTAGATTCCACGGCGACGGTATTCGTGGATCTGGCCGCTTCCAGCCTGGATCTGAATCGGTTTTCGCCGGAGGCCGTGCAGGGGCGCGCTCTGCGGATAGGCTACGCCGTGCAGAACCGGCCGGTGCGCCTGCCGGGTTTGCCGGGCTACAAGCTGCGCAGCGCGTTGGATTACGAGTACACCAGCCACCAGTTTGCGCCCGTTGACCGGTACCGGGACATTGAGTTTGACCGCAACTGGAGCACCACGAACACCCTTCTCACCAACAACCAGCGCCCCCGCGAGGAGAATATTCTGAACGCGGCGGTGGGGCTGGTGAAGGATGCCGACAACGCCTTGGGCTACCGCCTGAGCC
Source organism: Hymenobacter endophyticus (assembly GCF_032464715.1). Classification (NCBI taxonomy): domain Bacteria; kingdom Pseudomonadati; phylum Bacteroidota; class Cytophagia; order Cytophagales; family Hymenobacteraceae; genus Hymenobacter; species Hymenobacter endophyticus. The sequence continues at coordinate 146,622 of NZ_JAWDJT010000007.1, forward strand.
GGCGCTACCGGGCCGGGGAGGTGAACGGGGTGCAACACTGGCTGGACGCGGCCCGGCAGCTGGGGCCGGTGCAGCTGCGGGGCAATCTGTTTCTGCTGAACTCGGAAGCAGGGCGGCGGGAATCCCGGTGGGCGCGGGGCGAGGCGGCGGCCCGCTACGTGGCCGGCCCGGTGGTGCCCGGCTACGTGTACCGCTTCGATAAAAACCGGGTGGCCCGCGCCGCCGGCGACTCGCTTACCTCGGCCAACTACTACGATGAGCACGCCCTGTTCGTGCAGAGCCGCGACTCGGCCCGCACCCGCTTTCGCCTGGATTACAGCTACCGCCGCGACCAGACGCCCAACCCCGAGCAAACCGCGTTGCGCGAGCGGGGCCGGGCCCAAACCTGGCAGGGCACCTTCGCCTCCCGCCTCAGCCCCAATCAGGACCTGAGCATTCTGGCCACCTACCGCGACCTGGCCGTGCGCGACTCGGCGCGGCAGCGCACCGTGCTGGGCAAGCTCGATTACAACGCCAGCTTTCTGCAGAACGTGTTTCGCTCGGAGCTGAGCTACGCCGTGGCTACCGGCCGCGAGGCCAAGCGCGACTACACCTTCCTGAGCGTGCCGGCCGGGCAGGGCACCCACTACTGGGACGATTTGAACGGGGACCGGCAGCAGCAGCGCAACGAGTTTTTCGAGGCCCAGACCCCCGATGCCCAGTTTCGCACCTACATCAAGCTGTTTTTGCCCACTGATGTGTACGTACCGGCCTACTCCAACCGTTTCAGCTACCGCCTCACCACCACGGCCCCGCGCAGCTGGCGGGAGCAGCCGGGCTGGCGGGGGCTGGCCAGTCGGTTTTCCACCCTCACCACCGTTACCCTGGACCGCCGCAGTACCGACAACTCCCTGTCCTCGCGCCTCAACCCGTTTGCCTTCCAGACGGCCGACTCCTTGCTGCTGAGCCTGAACAAGCTGCTGCGCAACACGCTCTACTTCAACCGCTCCAACCCCATCTTCGGGGCCGAATTTACGGTGCAGCAAACCCAGCAGAAGGTGCTGCTCACGCAGGGCTCCGATACCCGCAACCTGGCCAGTCAGAGCGTATTGCTGCGCCGCACCCTAGCCCAGTCGTTCACGGCCCGCCTCACCACCACGCGCAGCATCCGCGAAAACCGGTCGAATTTCCTGCCGGAGCGCAACTTCCGGGTAGTGCAGCTGGAACTGGCCCCGGAGCTGAGCTATCAGCCCAACCAGGTGCTGCGCCTGACCACCAGCTACCTGCGCACCAGCAAGCAAAACACCGCCGGCCTCGATGGCGACACCAGCGGTACGTTCGATGATATTGGCCTCGAAACCCGCGTCAGCCAGGTGGGCAAACGCACGCTTTCGGCCACCACGCGCTTTGTGCGCGTCGGCTTTCAGGGCAACCAGGCCAGCCTCGTGGGCCTCGAAATCCTGAACGCTTTGCGGCCCGGCAGCAACTTCACCTGGAACCTGAACCTGGAGCAGCGCCTCAGCAACGGCCTCAACGTAACCCTGGCCTACGACGGCCGCAAACCCAACGGCCTCAGCCCCGTGCATACCGGCCGCATGCAGGTGGCGGTGCTGTTTTAGGTGGGAGTGCTACGTGCAGAGCTACTGCCGCACCGTCACGTAAGCCGAGAGAGACGCGCCAGGCTCCCGTTTCCAAGTGCCCAAACTGCTGGTCCGGGACACGGCTGAGCCGCCGAATTGACCTCCATAACTAAATGAGGGCACTGATGCACTCTTGCCGGGCAGAAACTCGAAACCCAGGTAAAAATCGGTCTGCAACGCCAACGCATACGGAGCCAATTCAATCGTCAGCCATCCGTTTTTCACAGCGGTGCGCACCACTAGGGCCTGCTCCACTAAGCGTGTGGTAGGCAAATCCTGGTCGGCTCGGTAAAAGTTAAGTCGAAACGTGAGGCTATCCTCGGTGGGGTAACGCAGGAAGATGTGCGCCTGCAGTAGCTCCGTTGGCTTACCGGCCAGCGGTATAAGCTTAGCAAACTCCACCATATCGTGCGAGTCCTTGCGCTGAACCTGCCCCCACAGAAAGGGGTTGTGCGTGGTAGTACCAATGCGCCGGGTTTTGGGCTGCTTAGCCCGGATAACCACTTCCCGTAGCAGCGTAGGCTTCTCCACCAGCCGAATGATGAGTGGATGACGACTACGAAGCTGTACCAGCGGCCAAGCTTGCTCCTGGTAGCCAACGGCGGAAAAGGTGAGCGTGTCCAGCTGCCGCTCGATGGGTACTCGCAGTTGAAAGGACCCGTCTGCATCGGCCACCGTACCCGTGTTCTTACCCCGAATACCAATATTGACAAATGGCAGCGGCTGCTGAGTGCCCTGTACCTGCACCTGGCCGACAAGGGTAAACTGGGCAAATGCGGTGGGCAGACCACCGAAAAACAGCGCCGTCAGCAGGTAAAAGCGAAGGTATTTCACGAAGGCAGAAAGTAGCATACTGCCTGGGGAGCCTACTTCCGGCCGTTATGGTTGCGTCGTTGGCTATTTCGCTTCTACCAAGCGCCGCACATGCGGCAGCACGGCCAGCTCGGTTTGGCCGGCGGGGGCCTTCAGCGCATCCAGTTGCTTGAGGGCGGCGGCTTGCCAGGCGGGCGTGGGCGCCTGGCCCTTTTCCAGCATTGTCAGCCGCTCCAGGGCCAGGGTGGCAGCGGTTTTCAGGGTGGTGGAAAGTGGGGCGTATTCCTTGAGCAGCGGGTTTTGCTGCAGCGTCGGCTGCACCAGCGCGTCGTTGTTCTGCCAGAGCTGGAGCTGGTTCTGCAAGGCGTTCAACTGCTGCTTGCCGCCAGCGTCGCGAAAACGGGCGGCGGAGGGGGCGCTGCGGTTATAAGCTAGCAGTTTATCCACGGCCGCGCCAAACTCCCGGGCCACGTCCGATTCGGCGGGGGCCGCGTCCACGAGGCGGTTGAGGGGTGTTAGGGTGCTGTATTTGAAGCCCTGGAAATGGCGCTTGTACTCCTTGACGGGCTCCAGCACCTGAGCCAGGGTGCGCAGGGGCAGCACAGCAGCCGAGCTGCCGGCCAGCTGTTGCAGGAGTTGGCTTGGGGCTTTGCGGTGTTGCAGGCCCAGGGTTTCCAGTTGGGGGCTGAGCAAGGCTAGGCGGCGGTACATATCGGGTACGTCGCGCACCTGCGCGGGGCTCCAGAGGCGCTCGGCCACGGCGGCAGCCCGGGGCCAGATGCGGGAGTCCACGATGACGGAATCGGCAAACTCGGCCCACATGGTAGCCTCGCCGCCCAGAATCAGCTTCTGCTGCTCCGGCGTGAGCGGGGCATCCTCGGGCAGTGGGTCGGGGGCGTAGTGGGAGGCGGCGGTTAAGTTTAGGTCGATGTAGTAGCCGTTGGACAGAATAGCCTGGTGCCCGGCTTTGGCCGCGTCATACAGCCCCTTCTTGCCGCGCCAGCTCTGGATAACGGCTTCCGCCGGCAGGCCCGGACCCAGAATTTCGTCCCAGCCCACCATGCGCTTCTGGTATTTCGTCACCATAGCCAGTACCCGCCGGTTGAAGGCCGTCTGCAGGGCGTGCTTATCGGGTAGTCCCTTTTCCGTAACGTAGCCCTGCTGCTTCATGTAGGCCACGATGCGCGGGTTGCGCCGCCACTGCCGCCCATCGTTTTCGTCGCCACCCACGTGGAAGTAGGGGTCGGGGAACAAGGGAGTAACCTCACTCAGCAACGAGTCGATGAAGCTGTAGGTGGTTTCCCGGGTGGGGTCCATGGCAATGTTGAGCACACCCCAGCGGGTGGCCACGCCGTAGGTGGAATCGTTGGAGGCCAGGCGCGGGTAAGCGGCTAGCCAGGAGGTAGCGTGGCCCGGCATATCCAGCTCCGGTACCACCCGAATACCGCGCCGCCCGGCGTAGCGCACCACCTCCCGAATCTGCCGCTGAGTATAGTACTGACCCTGCCCTCCCACTTGGTGCAAACGCGGAAACAGCTTACTTTCCACCCGAAATCCTTGGTCATCGGAGAGGTGCCAGTGCAGCACGTTAAGCTTGGTGGCCCACATGCCATCCAGGTTGCGCTTGATAACGGCCAGGGGCATAAAATGGCGCGCCCCATCCATCAGCAGCCCCCGCCATGCAAAGCGGGGCGCGTCAGTTACGTCTACCTCCGGCAGTGTCACCGTTTTTCGGTCCGCCTGGGCCAGTTGCCGCAGCGTAGCCAACCCCCGCAAAATACCCAGGTGAGTGGGAGCGTTCAAGGCCACTCCCATCGGCGTCACGCGCAGGGTGTACGATTCATCCTCACTCACGGCAAGCAGGCTGCCCGCCCGGCCGTACTGCATTACCAGGGCGGCCGTGGGCAGGGGAGAGGCCCGGCGGCGCGTGGTGGCACCCGCCTTGCCCGGCAACAATACCGGCAGTACCAGCCGCTCTACGGCCTCGGCCACGGCTGAGTCGGCGGTTTGGGTGGCGGCGCTTTGGGCGGGTGTGAACACCTGCCAGGTAAAATCCGACTTTACTGTGAAGCGGCTGTTGCCCCAGTTGGCCTGCACTGGTACTGGCAGTAGCATTCGGGAATTGGGAGGGGCCGGCTGGGCGAAAGCCGGGGCAGCCAGCAGCAGGATAAATACAGAAAGAAAGTAGCGCATGTGCGGGAAAGACAAGGAGGGCGGGAAGGCGAAGGTAAAAGATTTGAAAGTTGAGCGGGCGCCATCACCCGCCATTCGGAGTAGAGCGAAGGACCTTTTTCCGCTACAACGACTATCGTACCAACGATGCGTTCTGGCGGGAAAAGGTCCTTCGCTCTACTCCGAATAACAGAAAATTGCCTGACGGGCTTTCGGGTCAAATCAGCCCGCGGGCCTTGAATTCCAGGTATTTGTTAATGGTATTAACCGTCAGGTTCTGGGGGGCGGTGAGCAGGGCGTGGATGCCGTAGCGGTTCAGCTCCCGCACAATCTGCCGTTTCTCCTGAGCAAATTTCTCGGCTACCGTCTGGTTGTACACATCCTGGGTGGTGGCGGTGGGGCCATCAAGGTAGGAGCGCAACTCGGTGTTTTCGAAGAATACCACGAGCAGCAGGTGGTCTTTGGCCATGCGGCGCAGGTAGGGCAGCTGCCGCTGCATGCCGTGCAGGGTTTCGAAGTTGGTGAACAGAATCAGCAGGCTGCGCTGGCGGATGTGGCTGCGCACCGAAATGTACAGCCGCTCGTAGTCGGTTTCGAGGTACTTGGTCTTCTGGCGGTAGAGCACCTCAATCAGCTTGCGCAAATGGCCGCTGCGCCGGTCGGCGGGCAGCATGGCGCCAGGCTGGTGCGAAAAGGTGAACAACCCGGCCTTATCGTGCTTGAGCAGGGCAATATTGCTAACCACCAGCGTGGCATTGATGGCGTAATCCAGCAAACTCAGCCCCTCGAACGGCATACGCATCACCCGGCCCTTGTCAATGAGGCAATACACCTGCTGGGCCCGCTCATCCTGGTAGTGGTTGACCACCAGGGTATCGGCCGCGCCTGGGGTGCCAGCCCGGCGGGCGGTAGCTTTCCAGTTAATATTGCGCGGGTCGTCGCCGGTTACGTAGGGCCGAATCTGCTCAAACTCCATGCTCTGGCCCACCCGCCGAATGCGCTTCACGCCCACCTCCGTGAGGCGGTTATGAATGGCCAGCAGCTCATACTGCCGCATCTGCAGAAACGAGGGGTACACTGGCACCACCCGGCTGTCATCAAACCGGAAGCGCCGCCGCACCAGCCCCAGCGGGGACGCCACGTACACGTTCACCGCCCCAAACTCATATTCACCCCGTTTGGTAGGCCGCAGCTGGTAGCGGATAATGCCGGTTTCGCCGGGCCGAATGCCGGTCTTGAACAGCACGTCGCGCCGCTGAAACTGGTGGGGTACTTCGTCAATCGTTTCGGTTTGTACCGGAAAGCGGTACTGGTTTTCGAGGTAGATGGCAATGTCGTTATCCGAGCCATTAGCCAGCTTGTCGCCCATCACCCGCCGCCCGAATACGCTCCCGCCGCCCGCGTACAGCAGCACAGTATCCACCACCGTAAGGCCCAGCCCCAGGCCCAGCGCCAGCAGCACCGGCGTAAGCCAGCCCGGCAGAAAAAACGCCACCACCAGCCCCACAATCAGGGCCGTGGCTAGCAGGAAGAAGCGGGACGTGAGGAAGAAGGATTTCAAGGACGGGGAAGGATAGTAACTGTCAGGCTGAGCAGAGCCGAAGCATTTCTACCGCTTTGGTGCCACGGTATCATGTAGCCAAGGGCAGAAAGGCTTTGGCTTCGTTTAGCCTGACGTTCAATTACACATATAGGCTCTATCGGGGCACCTCAATCTGCTGCAAAATCTGCTTTACCACGTCGTCTGGGGTGCCGCCTTCCATTTCGCGCTCTGGCGTGAGCTGAATGCGGTGGCGCAGAACCATAGGGGCCAGGTACTGGATGTCCTCAGGCGTTACGAAGTCACGGCCCCGCAGGGCAGCCAGGGCTTTGGCGCCGTTGAGCAGGGCCAGGGAGGCCCGGGGCGAAGCGCCCAGGTACAAGCCTTTGTGGGCGCGCGTCTGGCCTACCAGGCGGGCAATGTACTCCAGTAGCTTGGGCTCTACGTGCTGACGGCGCACCTGCTCCCGTAGCCGCTGCAAATCCTCGGCCGACACTACGGCGCGCACTGCATCCAGCGGGGTGCCACCAAAGCCGGCGTGGTGACCCTGCAAAATGGCAATTTCTTCCTCCACCGTGGGGTAACCCACATTTAGCTTGAATAGAAACCGGTCCAACTGGGCTTCGGGCAGGCGGTAAGTGCCTTCCTGCTCCACGGGGTTTTGGGTGGCCAATACTACGAAGGGCGCGGGCATGGCGTAGCGGGTACCATCCTGGGTTATCTGCCGCTCCTCCATCACCTCAAACAGCGCCGACTGCGTTTTGGCCGGGGCCCGGTTAATCTCATCAATCAGCACTACACTGGCGAAAATGGGGCCGGGCCGAAACTCAAATTCGCCCTGCTGGGGCCGGAACACGGAGGTGCCCAGCACATCGGAAGGCATCAGGTCGGGGGTGAATTGCAGGCGGCTGAAGGGCACGCTCAGGGTGCGGGCCAGCAGTTTAGCCGTGAGGGTTTTGGCCACGCCCGGCACACCTTCCAGCAGCACATGCCCATCGGCCAGCAGTGCCACCAGCAGCAGCTCGGCCAGAGCCTGCTGGCCCACAATCACCTTACCCAACTCCTGCCGAATGGCATCGGCGTGGCGGCTGAGGTGGCTAAGGTCGGTGCGCGGAGCGAAGGAGTCGGTAGCAGTAGTAGCTTCGGATGCTAGCGGTGGTTGGGAAGAAGCCGGGTCGGTAGCCGGGGGGAAGGAAGAATCCATATTGAAAAGTGGTGAAATGACAAAGTTGTGCTATGATATAATTACATCTAGAAAAACATATATTGCCTGTAATTGTGCTTACACAAGTAATAGGCTAAGCAACGGAATAGTTATATAATGGAATAAGACATTTTAAATGGTAAGTGCAATTCTAAGCAGCGGCTTTTCTGAAGGTGTTAATAGCCTTGTTCAGAGCCAGCAGTTCAGTATCGGACACCTGCCGGGCCGTGAGCACGAAGTTGACGCGGCGGCTAAGGGCATCGACATCGGCGCGCGGAATGCCGGTTTTCTGGGCCAGCCGCTCCCGGGTATCGGCTTCACCTAAGTCAAGATTGGGCTCGTGGTAGCGGGTGCGCAGGTGCTCCAGAAACAACCCGATTTTCTTCTCGGCAATGAGCTGGTGGTTGCGGTCTTGGCGGTAGAGGCCGGCCACGGTGCGTGTGAACAGAAGCGTAGTGTTAGGCAGGGGTTTGAGTACCGGAATAACGCGCTGCCGCCGCCGGGCCTCGAAGACCACAAACAGCACCGCCGCCAGCAGCGTGAGGTAGGTGGCGTAGCGCAGGGCATCGTGGTCCATGAGCACCCGCAGCAACGACTGCTCCCCGCGCCGCCCCTGTTTCTGGTACTCATCCCACCACACTGGGCGACCAGTGGGCAGGTAGGAGAGGGCCGCGAAGGCAAAATTGCCGGTGCGGGGTTGCAGCACGAAGTAGTTGCTGAACACCAACGGCACCGAGCAGACATAGACGTGGCCCCGCCCGTGCGGGACCCGCAGCAGCACTGTGCGGCCCTGCTCATCAGTGGCCAAGGAGGTAGCTTTGGCCGGCAAATTGGGCCTGGCCAGCAACCGGGCAGTCAGGGCCTGGGCGGGCAGGCGGAACGAAGCGCCTGCCTGGCGGGCCAGCCCCGGGTTGCGGAGCCGCAGCTGTACTGAGTCCTGTAGCAGGCTGCGGGAGCCGTCGGGGTTGGTTTTCAGGGGCGGAAAAATTGGGCGGACGGCAAAGCCCAGAGTGTCGGCGAAGAAGTAATTGAACTCATTAGCTGCCACCAGCACATCGTTGCCGCGGGCTACGTGGCGCAGCAAGGAGCGGCAATCCAGGCGGCTCAGCTCAAAGCTGGGGGCCACAAAGAGGTAGGTAGCCGGCGCGAAATCTCCGGCTTCGAGGCCTGCTGCGTAATCCGCATCATCAGCTTCCGCATCATTTTCGATTGGGTATTGGGTAGTCGCTTTTGAGCCGGTCTGCACGGAGTCGGTGGCCCAGTCGGCGGGGGACGTTTGAGCAGAGTCGGCAACTGTTGCGGTTTCTGTTGCGTCCTCCCGGCCCGCCAGGTTTTCTGACCGCGCCTTATCCTCATCCACTCCCTCGATCTGGCTATAGATAGGCACCCGTATGGGCTGCACTTGGTTGCGGGAAGTACCTAGCAAATCGGGCAGCTCCTGAAACAGGACGTAGGTGCCGTACGGAATCTTATCGTTGTTTTGGAGAGTGGGGCGCCAGTCGAGGGGTTTGGGGCGGTAATACTCCACGGCTACATAGGCCCCCAACAGCAACGCCAACCCCACCAAATACCACCGAAACGTTGTCATGTTATACCTGAATTAAGCAGCTTGACGAGTGGAGGAAAGGCGGCGCTGAAATGCTTGGCGGGTGGTGCGGGCCCGCTCGTAGTCAGCGGCCGAGAGGTCGTCCTGCTCTCCGTACCACACGTACTCAAACTGGCGCGTAAGCTCCCGGAAAGCTTCCGGCAACGGCCCGTTGGGCAACTCGTAGAGGTAGTCGTGGTTGGTTTTGTCGGGCTGCCAGCGGATGAGGCCCCGGTCGGAAAGCTGCCGCAACACCTGCAGGTAGCCCAGCCGTACGGCCAGGCGGTAGTTGTTTTCTCCTTCGGCCTGGGCCAGCAGCGCGTCAATGTTCAGCGTGTTCAGGTCTTCGGTTTCGGTATCGTAGCTGAGGGCCGCCGGGCGCGGGGCGCGGCCGAAAGCCCGGGTCAGATCTACTTGCATGAGCTTGAGCACGGCAAACACCAAGGCAGCCACCATTAGGGCGTAGATACCATACTTCCAGGTAAAGTGCCCGGCGGGCGTATCCAGCACCTCGGCCAGCCACCGCCAGAACGGCCCCAAAAACGACCAGGATTCACTAGTCTCGCTTTTGCCCTCCACGTACCGAAAATCCCGCTGCCCCCGCAGGTCGCGTAGGTGCTCCTCGGAGGGGCGGCGCAGGCGCGGAGCCGGGGCCACATCGGCGGGTATCGGGCTGCTCAGCACCCGGGCCTGAACCTGCTGCTGGAGTGTGCTGTCGGGGGCCTCACCGTAGGAGGGCAGCACGGTGCTTAGCCACACCAGGGCCAGGGCAGCGCCACCGTAACGGCGCACTAGTGGAAAACGGATAGGAGCAAACACACGCAGGGGGCAATACACAACGGAATACGGAAGACGTAGCTGACGGGCCGGCTAGTATTCGCCTTCGTCATCGGGCCGCAGATGCTGGTTGGCCACCGTGGGAGCCGGGGCGTTGCCCAACGACATTACCTGCATCCGGAGGCCATAACCTTCCTTGCGCTCCACCAGGTTAAAGTACTGAAAGGCCATAGCCACCATCAATACCGAGTACAGCAGCTGATGCCCAGCCGCCGCTACAATTCCACTCACAATCATGAGCAGATCCGATGATAGAAAATCCCAGTGTAGTGCTTTACCGAAAATGGCCAGGTATTGCGGAACCTGAAATATGACCCCCATCATCCCAATAATAATACTTACCACTACCGTGAGGCCAAACGTAGACCACCACTTGCCGCTGATAAGATTCATGCTGCGCCGTAAGCTGTAACCAACACCGCCCTCTTCCAGCACCTGAATTGCCCAGACCAAGCTCAACGCAACCCCCAGATAGATACCCGGAATTAGCAAAAACATGCTGGCAACCACTACGATGATAATGGTAACCACGCTGCTGAGCAGTAGCATGGGCGAGTAACGCGTGACGTACTGCCACACTTGGCGAGGAGTAATAACCTGCTCGGCTGGGGTGTCCAGGCGGGCTCGCATATAGCCATAAACGGTGGAGCCCAGCAGAATATAGCCAATAAGGGAAGCCAGCAGCCCCAGCCAGTAAGCTGGCCCCATGTACGACAAGGTAGAGAACCGGCCGCTACCAAGCCCAATAGGAAAGGTACTACCGCTGAACATCCGTGTTTGCGAGAAGCCCAGGCCCAAGCCGGTGAGTACTGCTGCCGGCAGCACAAAGTACAGCAGGCACTTGCCCAGCGGTTTCCAATGAGCGGCCAGAAACTCAAACGTGGCCCCAATCTTCTGTCCAAAGTCCCGTTCCTGCCGGAACTCGGCTTCCTGGGTAAATTTCTGCTGCATATAGCTGGATAAAGAAAAAACGAGAGAGAATTTAGCGGCGGGCCGCCAACCGGCGCGGATACACCACAAAGTACCAGATGATAAAGGCGGCCGACAACCCAATAATCAGCAGGCTTAGCCACATAGGCATTTCGGTGTGGCGCGTGACAAAGCCTTCCAGAAAGCCGGCCACTACAAAGATGGGCACAAGGCCAATGGCCAGCTTCAGCCCGTCGCGGGCCGCCTCGCGGAAGGCGTGAGCCCGGGTGTAAGTGCCCGGGAACAGCATACCCCGCGCCATCACCAGGCCGGCCCCGCCCGCCAGCACAATGGCTGATATTTCTAGGGTGCCGTGAATCCAGATGGTGAGCAGGGACGGCAGCAGTACGCCTTTCTGGTAGAAGAAATACTGAAAAGAGCCCAGCATAATACCATTGCGAAACAGCGCCCAGATAGTGCCCAGCCCGGCCGTGGCACCCAGGGCAAAGGTCATCAGGGCCACGTAAATGTTGTTGGCCGTGATGCCGAGGAACATCAGCGTTTCGTTGTGGCTCTTGTACACGGCCATTGGGTCGCCCTTTTCAATATTCTCCAGCGTCTGGTTCACGTAAGCATCCCCCAGCACCACGCGCACAAACGATTCGTCGTAGGCCGCCGACAGGGCCCCAATGGCCGTGAACAGCGCGAAGAGGAGCAAAGCAACAGCGAGGGTGCGGTGATGCTGCGCCACCAGCAGCGGCAACTCCCGGGCCCAGAACTGGCGGAACCGTCCTGTCGACTCGGGCTTGTTTTTGTACAGGGTCTGGTGCTGGCGGGCGGTTAGGTCGTTGAGGTACCGGGTGGTAGGGGAGCCGGGATAGAACGTCTGGGCGTAGGCCAGGTCATCGGTGAGGGCTATAAAGCGGGCGGCCAGCTCCTCGGGGCCGGTAGTTTGCTGCTCGTACTCTTTCCACCGGGCTTCGTTCTGACGCAGAAAAACGGCTTCACGCATGGTCCTGGTACTTTCTAATAAGTAGGCTGCGGGCAGCCGGATAAAAATTGACGAGCGGCAGATTCGGGGGTTTGCCGGTCAGCCTGTAATTTGCACAGCGGACCGGCCCTGCGAAGATTGGGAAAATTTCCGTTTCGGCCCGCATGTTTTCTGTTTCTATTGTTTGTCGCCATCAGTATGAGCACCATCCGCATTCAAACTACCCAAAACGTCAGCCTGGAATACGAGGTAGCCAGTGTAGGCGACCGGGCCCTGGCTGCCATCATCGACAACCTTGTCCTGTTTGCCTGGATAGGGGTGGTAGTGGGCCTGACTGCCTACTCCAAAGCGTCAGAAATTGTAATGGGTAGCGTTGTCATAGTTCTGTGCGGCATCCCGTACGTGTTCTACAATCTGGCAAGTGAGATATTGTTCAATGGGCAAAGTATCGGCAAGAAAGCCCGGGATATAAAGGTGGTGCGCCTGGATGGCACGCCGCCCCGCTTCGGCGACTACCTCATCCGCTGGCTGCTGCGCATCGTGGATACGGTCATGTTCAGCGGGTTGGTGGCACTGGTGGTGGTGCTGGCCAATGGGCGGGGGCAGCGCATCGGGGATATTGCGGCGGGTACGGCCGTGGTGCGGGTGCGGGCCCGGCAGGCGGGGGGCGTGCTGGCCCCCTCATTCACGGAGCCCGGCTACGTGGTGGTGTTCCCGGAAGCGGCCAACCTCGCCGACCACGACGTGGCCACCGTGCGGCAGCTGCTGCACAAAGCCGCCGCCTCCGAAAACTACGTGCTGCTCAGTGAGCTGGCTACCAAAGTGAAAGACCTTACGGGTATCCGCACCGATTTGCCCGATGAAGCCTTTCTGCGCACTGTGCTACGCGACCATGCTCACTTAGCAGCGCAGGAAAGTCCGTACGCGTAGTCATTATGAACTTTTCCTTACGCAAGAAAAGGCCCGTTCTATGCAGAACGGGCCTTTTCTTGCGTAAAAAATAAGTAGTCTACTTCGCCGATACCACGCGGGTATTGGAGTATTTATCGTGCCAGCCCAAGTCGCTGAACAGAAACGATAAGGCATCCAACAGCGGGATGAGTCGCCACAGGCTACGGGTGCGGGCGGCTTCGTCCGTCACGGGCGAGCCATCTGCCATAACGACTTTGGTGCCCGTGAGACGTTTGCCGATAGTAAGACCGTTGTTTTTCTCCTGCATGTAGTAGTAGAAAAACTGCATAACCAAACTGATCAGAAAACTCAGGCCAGCCCCGGAGTCCATGTCCCGCAGCACAGTGTAAGAAATAATGTTGGTGACAATCCCGAGGAGGATACCATCCACCAAGGCATTGATAAAGCGGGTGCCTTTGCCGACAGGTACTACCGCGCTGTTAGTGGAGGTGGTTAATTGCGGATTAATTGGGTCCATATAAGGGGAGTTGGAGATGGAAGGAGCCGACAATATAGACAAAACATGATGTGCAACAGGCAGGAGTAAAGAATAGATAATCTAGGATTAGCGTGCTGATACCAGATTATGCTTACCCCACCCTCCACCAAACGGAGTCGCCCTGCCTCGGTAGGCAGAACGACTCCGCTCAGTGAAAAAGACCAGAATGTCGATTATTGCACCAGTACCCGCTGCGTACCAGCCGAGGCTCCATCTACGGTCAGGCGCAGAAAGTATACGCCGGCACGGCGGTTAGTAGGCTGCCAATCAAGGGTATGCTGACCGGCTGCGAGGCTGCCGGCAGTGCTCCGCTCCACAGTGCGACCCAAAGCGTCCGTCAGGATAAGTTCAGTCCGGCCAGCACGAGGCAGGCGGAAAGTTACCTGTGCCGCGTCGGTTACGGGGTTGGGGTAGAGGCTGAACCCAGTAGCTACGGCTGGCTGACGCGTGCCAGTAGTTACGCCTGCTGCGCCGGCAATGGCAATATCCCGCACCGTAACTCCATTTCCAATCACAACCGGCGAGGTGGCGGCACCGGTAGTCAGGTTCAGGGAGTACAGGCTGGAGTTAGCCGAAGTACCCGTGGTAGCAGTCAGGTAGGCGGTGTTGGTACCAGCAGCGGAGCTGAAGATGTCGATATCCACGTTCTGGCCGGCCGTAACCGTCACGCCCGAGGCACCTACCGTATTAAGCGTACCATTGTTTGGGGGGTTCTGGGTAACCAGAACGTTGAGGGCCTCATCGTACCCGTACAGGGTAGTGGTGCGGCTAGCATCGGCGGGGCCGCCGTAGCTGTTGGTGTAGGCAACCGAGCCCAGTGCCGGGGTAGCAGCCGAGTTGACATCAGCAGGGGAAGTGGCATACGTGATGGTGCCATCTACGGTAGGGGCAGCAGTACCATCGTTCGGGTTAATCCGGAAGTTGGCGCGGTTCACGCCCACAATCCGGATCCGGTCAACGGTCGGGTTGAAGTCGAAGCCAATGCTGCCAGTACCCAGCGGCAGGGCCAGCACGTTGCTTACCGAAGTAGCAACCCCGGTGGCGGCATTAATGGTGTAAAGCTGACCGGTTTGGTCGGTGGCATTATAGCCCAGGGCATACAGCGCATTATTGAGCGGGCGCACATCCATGCCCACAATAGTTTGGGTAGTTGGCACTCCCGTTATGCCCACGGAGGTCCGAATCAGGCTGGGCTGGGCCGTGTCGAAGGTAAGCAGGTTGGTGCCGGCCAGCGCGTAAGCCAAGTTGCCCGTAACGGCCGGCAGCGTAGCCGGGCGCGTAATCTGGAAGGCAATATCGGTTACGGCTACAAAAGCTCCGGTACCAATGTTGCCCACCTGCGTGGTAGCCCCGTTTGCCAGGTTTACCGTGTACAGCGTGGTGGTGGCGGCAGTGAGGCCGGTGGGCGTAGCTACCGACAGGTAGGCCGTATTGGTGCCGGTAGTGGGGTTGAAGTAGATGTCCAAGTCAGAAGCCTGAATGGCCCCGTTTACACTCGTGCCCAGCGTACCAATGCTGTTCAGCGTTCCATCATTCGGCGGAATCTGGCTTACTAGGCGGTTGTTGGCTTCGTCGAGGTTGTAGAGCGTGGTGCCCGTAGCCCCAATGTAGCTGTTGGTATAGGCCGAGGAGCCCACGCCCGGCGTCTGGGCCGCGTTGGCGTCGGTAGCGGCATAAGTCAGGGTGCCGTCAGTAAAAGCCAGGGCCCCGTTGTTGGGGTTCAGGCGGAAGTTCTTGCGGTTACCAGCCGTCACCCGAATGCGGTCCACGGTAGGGTTGAAGTCGAAACCGATGCGCAGGATGTTAGTACCCAGGTCCAGGGTCAGGGCGCTGCCTACGGGCGTAACAATGCCGGTGGTGCGGTTGATGGTGTACAGTTGCGCCTGAGTGCTGCTGGAGTTGTAGCCCAAGGCAAACAGCTCACCCGTGTTCGGCCGGAAATCAATACCGACAATGGCTTGGCCGGCTGTGAAACCAGTAATGGCCACGGTGGAGGTTATAGTGCCCGGAGTGGTGGCATCAAACGAAACTAGGCTCACTACGTCCGGCGAGGCAGTGCTGGACAAGCCGTAAACCGTTTGGGCGGAGGCGGAGGAAAAACCAAGCAAGCCTAGTGCGCCCAGCAGCAGGCCGCCCCGTTGGAAGGCCTTGCGGCGAGTAGAAGATGTAGACATGAAAAAGGGTAGTAGAGTTGGTGAATGAATGAACTGGTTAATGGTATGCCCATAGCAGGCGTTTCAGATACGAGCTCTACTATGAATTCGGCTTGCCCTATATTGATATTTAATTGCGTTTTAATTCAGTCAGCCTCAAAAGGCGCTTTTCGCAGGCAAAATGCCAAAAACGTGTACCTACAACATATACCAAAACGGCCCGTCAGATTAATCTGACGGGCCGTTTCTGAAAAGTAGTTGCGCTGAAAACAGGCTTATCCTGCCGCCACCGCTTTGCGCTTGCTGGCCGTTTTAGGTGCGCGCTCCTCGCCCTGGGCCAGCAGCTCGTCGTCGCGCTCCGTTTTCTTCGACCAGCTCAGCGAGTACAAATCCTTGCGCCGGTCGCGCAGGTTGCGCACCGCGCCGCTGGTGTTCAGGTCTTTCAGCAAGTCCAGGTCGAGGTCGGCAATGAGGGTCATCTCCGTGTTCGGCGTGGCCTCGGCCACAATGGCGTCGTGGGGAAAAGCGAAGTCACTGGGGCTGAACACGGCCGACTGCGAATATTGAATGTCCATGTTCTCCACGCGCGGCAGGTTGCCCACCGAGCCGGTTATAGCCACGTAGCACTCGTTTTCGATGGCGCGGGCCTGGGCGCAGAGCCGCACACGCTGGTACGCATTCTTGGTATCCGTCCAGAAAGGCACAAACAGAATTTTCATGCCCTCGTCCGACAGCATGCGCGAGAGTTCGGGAAACTCCACGTCGTAGCAGATCAGGATGCCGATTTTGCCGAAGTCCGTATCGAAAGTGCGCAGCTTGTCGCCGCCGCGCATACCCCAGTAGCTGGCCTCGTCGGGCGTCACGTGCAGCTTGTACTGCTCGTCCACGGTGCCGTCGCGGCGGCAGAGGTAGCTCACGTTATACAGCTTGCCTTCCTCGTAAAGCGGCATGGAGCCGGCAATGACGTTGATGTTATAGCTCACGGCCAGCTCCATCATCTTGGTTTTGATGGGCTCGGTGAAGGCCGCCATTGAGCGGATAGCCACCGAGGGCGACTCCTCGTTGGTGAGGGCCATCATGGGGGCGTTGAAGAACTCCGGAAACAGCACGCAGTCGGCCTTGTAGCCCGACACGGTATCCACGAAGAACTCAATCTGCTGGAAGAAGTCCTCCAGGTTTTTGGTAGCCCGCATCTGCCACTGCACAATGCCAATGCGCACGTTGCTTTTCTGGTTGCCAATCAGCTTGTCGAATTCCTCATCGTAGTACACGTTGATCCACTCCAGCAGCGTGGCGTAGGCCTTGCTTTCGGAGTCGTAGGGCAAGTACCCCCGAATGATTTTGCGGACGTAGAAGTCGTTGGAGAGCTGGAAGGTAAGAATGGGGTCAACCAGTTCCTTGTTGCGCACCATCTCTACGTACTTGGCGGGCGTCATTTCCTCGGCATACTGGTTGTAGCCGGGAATGCGGCCCCCGGCCACCATAGCGCGCAAATTCAGGTTCTCGCACAGCTCCTTGCGGGCGTCGTACAGGCGGCGGCCCAGGCGCAGGCTGCGGTACTCGGGGTCCACGAATACGTCCACGCCATACAGCGTGTCACCGTCGGCGTTGTGGGTGTCAAACTTGCCGTGGCCCGTGATTTTGGCGTAGGTGTGCCGGTCGCCGAAGTCGGAATACTGCACGATGATGGCCAGGGCGGCCGCCACCACCTGCCCGTTGTCTTCGATGCAGATTTGGCCCTCGGGGAATTTCTTGAGCAGTGCGTTATACTCTTCCTGCGACCAGGCGCCTTCCATATTGGAGTACACCTTGTCCATGATTTCCTGCACCACTTTAAAGTCGGAGCGTTTCAGGGCGCGCAACACCAGTTTGTGGGCTGGTACCGCCGTGGGCGTGAGGCGCTCGGTAGTTGTGGCGCCGCCTTTTTTAGCGTGGCTGCCGCCCGTTTTGCCAGTGGAGTTCGTGGCCATATAAATTCAGAGAATGAGAGTCGGGAGAAAGGCGCAAAGGTACCAGCTCCGGCGAACCGGCTGCTGCTAGTACGGCAGCACAACAACTTCGGTGACAAAAAGTGTCAGCAGGGCCACTACTCGCGCACCACGCGGCGCACGGCCACGCCGGCCGTAGTTTGCACCCGTAGCACGGCTACACCCCGGAAAGTACCGAAGGCATCTGCCGGGATTTCCGCTGTGCCATTCTGAGCGAGTACCCGGCGTTCAAACAGCAAGCGGCCCGCCAGGTCAGTAGCCGTAACGGTGGCTGCACCCGGCAGCCCCAGCCGCAGATTGCGGCCGGCCGGCAGGGGGTTGGGGTAGAGTGGCGCCGCAGCAGCAGGCAGAACCCGGGCAGTAGACAGCGGGCCGGTAATGCGGCGGTATACGTCCCGGTACTCTACTTCCGCAACAACCTCCTGCGCGCCCACTTGCGAGGTAGTAATGGTGAGCAGCGGAACGTGTTGGCCCGGAGTCAGCCATTTGTACTGGCGCATCACGGGCAAGATGAAGCCTTGGTTGATGCCCCCGGCCGAGAGGCTGTCATAATCCTCTAGGCGGGTAACCACTCGCACTGCTTGGAACGTGCCGTAAGGCGTAGTGAGCATACCCCAGGCATCGACCTTGTTTACCCGCTTACGGCGCTGGCTCAGGTAGCCGCTGCCCGGAATGTTGATGCTGAAAAATGACCGGCTGGAATCGGCGGGGCTGGCGTAGCTGAGCGGAAACCGATAAATGACGTCCTGCTCGGCGGCCGAAGCATACGTCACAGGCACAGCCGTGCCGGCCAGGGTGCCACCGTACCCCACCGAGCGGAAATCGGCCGCGGAAGCGTTGAAAAACTGATACGGGTCGGTGATGGGCAGGGTGAGGCCGGGAGGCACTGGTACGGTCTGCGGAGCCGCCACTGTTGCCCGGTT
Organism: Hymenobacter endophyticus; assembly: GCF_032464715.1. Classification (NCBI taxonomy): domain Bacteria; kingdom Pseudomonadati; phylum Bacteroidota; class Cytophagia; order Cytophagales; family Hymenobacteraceae; genus Hymenobacter; species Hymenobacter endophyticus. The sequence goes on from NZ_JAWDJT010000007.1 coordinate 164,806, forward strand.
AGCGCCGCTGAGAATGGAGTTGAACGTGAAGGTGTAAAGCGGCTGATTGGGAACAGCCGTGAAGCGCGCCACATTCTGGGCCGTAGCTACCAGCCCGCCGTAGTTCCAGGTTTGGTTGGCGCCGTTGCGGGTGAGGGGCGGGGCACTGGCTGGCAACCCGGGCGCGGCCACACTCTGGCGGAGCGTATCCGTGGGTACCGGCATATCGGCGCGGGTGATGGTGGGCGAAGTCTGGGCTACTGCTGCCGTACCCGAGAGCAAGCCGCAGAAAATCAGGGAGTAATAGTAGCGCATACGCAAGCAGAAAAGGGCTGGTAGCCGGAAACCGGGTGCCCCAAGATACGCTGCCCGCCTCGCCGGTACCACTCCCGCTGCCGCCGGTGCCGGGCCTGCTGCCGGGTTCCTGCGTACCTTGCGGCGTGGCTCTTCCCGAACAACGTATGCAAACCCTAGCCTCGGTGCTGCAAACTCCGGAGCAGTTTCCGGCTACGGCCTGGCTGTGCGCGCCGCCCGAGCCGGCCCGCTGGGAGCCCCGTAGTCCGGCGGCCGTGCTGCTTACCGCAGCGGCCGGCCAGCCGGTACCCACTCCGCCCGGCCTGATACGCACCTTGTTTCTGGATGAAGTCCAGCTGCTGATGGAACAGTTGCTGCGCCAGGTACCGGGGGCAGTATCTGGCCTGCGGGTAGAGGTGCTGCGGCGTTACTGTCAGGAACACGAGTTTCCGGCTCTCACCAGCCAACCCGACGAGCTGGCGCGCCACTTGGTAGAGGCCGTGCGGGCCGGTAGCCTACCTCCCCCCGAAGCCCTGGCTCACTTCCGCCGCTGCTTCTCCCACTTCACCCGCGAGGCCGCCCAACATATTTTGGCCACGGCGTTTTTGAAATGGTGAGGTGGTAAAAAAGTCGTCATCCTGAGCGGAGCGAAGGACCTTATCACGCGTGAACAAACCGTTGCAACGTAATAAGATCCTTCGCTCCGCTCAGGATGACAGTTTTGTTACCCGCCTATTTCCTCAAACGCCCGTCATTTCCGGTATTTCACCACGCACGACGAGCTTTCCGGCCGTGGCCGCCTGAATTTGCTCTACCGTAACGCCCGGAGCCCGTTCCCGCAATACAAAGCCGTCGGGAGTTACATCCAGCACGGCCAGCTCCGTCACAATTTTCTTTATGCAGCGCAGGCCGGTGATGGGCAGCGTGCAGGCCGGCAGCAGCTTGCTGCTCCCGTCGCGGGCCACGTGCTGCATGGCCACGATGATGTTTTTGGCGGAGGCTACTAGGTCCATGGCGCCGCCCATGCCTTTTACCATCTTGCCCGGGATTTTCCAGTTGGCAATGTCGCCGGTTTCCGATACCTCCATGGCCCCCAGAATGGTCAGGTCCACATGCTCCCCCCGGATCATGCCGAAGGAATCAGCGGAGCTGAAGATGCTGGAGCCGGGCAAAGTGGTTACCGTCTGCTTGCCGGCGTTGATGAGGTCAGGGTCCACTTCCGCGTCGGTGGGGAAGGGGCCCATACCCAGCAGGCCGTTTTCGCTTTGCAGCTCCACATTGATGCCCGCCGGAATGTAGTTGGCCACCAGCGTTGGAATGCCAATGCCCAGGTTTACGTACGAGTTGTTCTGAACTTCCTGCGCAATGCGCCGGGCAATACCGTGTTTATCAAGCATAAGAGTGGGGTGGGGGTCAGAGAGAAGTTGAAGTAAGGGCGCGGCGCAGCTTCCGCATCTGCCGCCGCTGCCCGAGGTGAGCAAGCACCAATAGCCCAAACAGACCAGGAATCAGCAGAAGCAGAATGCGGGTGTTGGCCTCGTTGTAGGAAATGTGCCAGCGGGCGGCCAGGTTCACCATAAAATCGGTGCAATACCAGTACGCCAGCCTAATCCCCTGGTCGATACGTGCAAGCAGACTACTCATGGCGCAGTTTTTTCAAACGTCGGATTAGTACGGCATTGCGCAGGAAGCTATACGTGAGCCAGAGCAGCAGCAGCGGAATAGCCACCAGAAACACCGCAATATTGGCCGTGGCGTACCAGGCTGCTCCCCCAACCGCCAAGGCCGCAATAGTGGCGTGGTAGAGAGGCCGCAGTTGCCAGTAGGCGGGGCTGTTGGCCGCCGTGGCGTGGGGGCAGCCGTGCGCTTCGCAGTAGCGGGTGCAGCGGCCGGCCACGTACCGGGTGGTGGGGCGGTGCTGCGCAGTTTCGTTCACGTAGCCGCCAAACACCACTGGCAGGCAAGCCAGCAGCAGCGTCAGCAGCATTATGCCCGCCCGTGCGGAGTAAGTCAGCATGGTAGAAAGCGGATTGGTTGGCGGGCCACAGCCGAAAAACTACAGCAGAGCCGCAAAAAGCAGTGGCTTATGACCGAGTGGTGCGTTGCTCAATACGCTTTTCGTAGTTCTGGCCCTCAAAAATGCGCTGTACAAAAATGCCGGGCGTATGAATCTGGTTGGGGTCCAGCTCCCCGGCCGGTACCAGCTCTTCTACTTCCGCCACCGTTACCTTGCCGGCCGTGGCCATCATGGGGTTGAAGTTGCGGGCCGTGCCCTTGAAGATGAGGTTGCCAGCCGTGTCGCCCTTCCAGGCTTTCACGAAGGCAAAATCGGCGTGCAAGGCCGTTTCCAGCAAGTACATCTTGCCGTTGAACTCCCGGCTCTCCTTGCCTTCGCCCACCTCCGTGCCATAGCCGGCCGGTGTGTAGAAGGCCGGAATGCCCGCCCCTCCGGCCCGGCACCGCTCGGCCAGGGTGCCCTGCGGAATCAACTCCACTTCCAGCTCACCACTGAGCAACTGCCGCTCAAACTCGGCGTTTTCGCCTACGTAGCTGGAAATCATTTTGCGCACCTGCTTGGTCTGGAGCAGCAGGCCAATGCCAAAATCATCGACGCCGGCGTTGTTGCTGATGCAGGTGAGGTTCCGTACGCCCCGGCGCAGAATTTCCTGAATGGAGTTTTCGGGAATGCCGCACAGGCCGAAGCCGCCCAGCATCAGGGTCATGCCATCGGTGAGGCCTTCCAGCGCCGCCTGGGGGCCGGCTACTACTTTATTGATCATAAGAGGAATGGGTGGGTTTGGAACGGAAAGGTAAGTGGTAGCGCATTACGCCCAGTAAAAATACCTGCCCACCCGAACACTCCGGCATCATGCCGCCACTTATTCCAGCCACTAATCGGCCGCTTCTTGCACTCCCATTATGCCGAGCGGATAGGCAGGTGGCGGGCCAGACCTTACTGAGAGAATAGCCGGACTAGGAGCAAATAGGTGAGGTGTGGCTACGCGGCAATGCTTGGGGTAACGCCTGGGACAATCAGGCCAGGGCCAACCGGGCAGCCTCCGCATCCAGGGCCAGTTGGGCTTTCAGCTCGTCAAGGCCATTGAATTTTCGCTCGTCGCGCAGGCGGGCCACAAATTCCACTTGCAATGGCTGGTCGTACAGGTTGCCCTCGAAGCCCAGCAAATGGGCTTCCACGGTTTGATTGAGGCCCCCGGCCACGGTGGGGCGGACGCCAATATTGAGCATGGCGGGCCAGGTTTCGCCGGTGGCGGTGGTAGCCCACACGGCGTACACGCCCCGGGCCGGCACCAGCTTCAGCAGTTCAACTTCAGATACGTTAGCAGTGGGCCAGCCTAGGGTGCGGCCCAGCTGCCGGCCCTTCACCACAGTGCCCGTGAGGGGGTAGGCATACCCGAGGTAACGGTTGGCCGTGGCTACATCGCCGGCTTCCAAGGCCCGGCGGACGCGGGTACTGCTCACGCCTACGGCATCCACATCCTCGCGCGGAATTTCTTCCACCTCCAAGCCATAGCGGGCTGAGTGGGCACGCAAATACTCGAAACTCCCTTCCCGGTTGCGGCCAAAGCGGTGGTCGTAGCCGATAACCAATTTGCGGGTGCCCACCGTTTGGAGCAGAATCTGCTGAATAAACTCCTCCGAGGTAAGGCCGGCAAACTCACGGGTGAAGGGCACTACCAGCAGGTAGTCGACCCCGAACGAGCCCAGGCGGGCGGCTCGTTCTTGCAAGGTGTTGAGCAGGCGCAGTTCCAGCAGCTCGGAATGGGAGGGCGGCGGCCCCAGCACCAGGCGAGGGTGGGGCCAGTAGGTAATAACTACCGAAGGCCCCTGACTGTGGCGAGCTACTTCCTGCAGCCGCCGCAGAATCTGCTGGTGACCCACGTGCACGCCATCGAAGGTGCCACTGGTAACTACCGCGTTGCCGAGGTAGGGAAACTGAGCCGGATCCTGAATAACCTGCATGAAAAGGTGCGTTTCGCGGGGAAGGAGGAAAGAAGGCGGGCTGAATCAGGCAACCGGCGCGTCGGCCGATGGTTCAGCGGCACCGGGGGCGGCGTGGGTGGCCTGGAAGTACTCCAGGCCAGCGCGCCGCTCGGGCTGCCGCTCCCGGCGCGGGCGGGGCGTACGTTCTGGCCCCCCCTCGGGGCGGGGTGGGCGCAGGGCCTCTACGGTGTCCATTGTTAGGGCATCGGCCAGCCGGTACTCCCCAATACGGGTACGCACCAGTTTGGTGAGGTGGGCCCCACAGCCCAGGGCGGCGCCAAAGTCGCGGGCTAGGCTGCGGATGTAGGTGCCCTTGGTGCAGGTGACGCGGAAATCCACTTCGGGCAGGGCAATGCGCGTAAGCTCAAACTCCCGAATGGTAATCTGCTTGCTCTTGATTTCGGCTTCGCCGCCGCGGCGGGCTACCTCGTAGGCCCGCTCCCCGTTCACCTTCACGGCCGAAAACAGCGGGGGCGTTTGCTCCAGTAGTCCAATGAACTGCGCCGTAACCGCCCTTATCTGCTCCTCGGTGAGGTGGGCGTAGGGCTTTTCCTCGTCCACGGGCGTTTCCAGGTCGAAGGAAGGAGTAGTCTGACCCAGGCGGAACGTGCCCGTGTACTCCTTCTCCTGGGCCTGAATCTGGTCGATTTGCTTGGTCTTCTTGCCGGTACACAGAATCAGCAGGCCGGTAGCCAAGGGGTCGAGGGTGCCGGCGTGGCCGATTTTCTTGATGCGCAGCGTGTTCTTGACTTTGCGCACCACGTCAAACGACGACCAGGTAAGGGGCTTGTCCAACAGCAGCACTTCGCCGGCTTCAAAATCGAAGCCAGCAGCGGCGGCCGGGCTCAGTTCGGGGTTTTCCATACGTAGCAGTGCGCTGTAGTAGGCCAAAGTAGCCTGGCAGCGTGAAGCGGCAAAAGTACGGACTCTGGGGCTAGAAAACGGTCATAACAAGCAAAGCGCAGAATCTGGGCTTCCACTCCGCTGGATAACCCAAACTCCGCGCTTTGCCTGCTGAAAAACTGCGTCTGAAGAAGAACTACACAATTTTGAGCGGAATGCCCAGGGCCAGCATAATCAGGATGATCAGGCCCACGGCAATACGATAGAGGCCAAAGGCCCGGAAACCGAAGCGCGACACGAAATCCACGAACGTTTTGACGGCCAGTAGCGCCACAATGAAGGCCACCACGTTGCCGAACAGCAGCAGCTTGATGTCGTTGGCGCCAGGGGCGGCTACTTTAAAGGTTTTGTAGAGCTGATAAGCCGTAATGACGAACATGGTAGGCACGGCCAGCAGAAACGAAAAATCGGCGGCGGAGCGCCGGTCGAAGCCCTGAGCCAGGCCGCCCACAATGGTAGCAGCGGAGCGCGACACACCCGGCACCAAGGCGATGCACTGAAACAAGCCAATTTTGATGGCCTGGGCGAAGTTGGGCGTGGTTACCTGCTTGCGCTCCGAGGTGAACAGCTTATCCACGAACACCAGCACTATGCCCCCAATCATCAGCGACCAGGCCACCACGCTCACGTCCTTAAGCAGGCGCTCAATTACATCCTTCAGCAGAAAGCCCAGAATGCCGAAAGGAATAAAAGCGGCGGCCAGCTTCAGGTAAAAATCGAAGCTCTGCAGGAAGCGCCGCCAGTACAGGGCCACCACCGACAGGATGGCGCCAAACTGAATGGAGGTGATAAAGGTATCGGTGAAGGGGAGTTGCCCAATGCCCAGCAGGTTGGCCACAATAATCATGTGCCCGGTGCTGGAAACCGGCAGAAACTCAGTGAGGCCTTCAACAATGGCGAGCAACAGCGCGTGCCAGTACGACATAAGAGCAGGGGGTAACAGTCAGCAGGGAGCGTGCCGCCTGCCGATACCGACAACAGGCTGCACCCTCCCTGATGGATGAAAAAGCAAGAACTAGCGCTTGTAGGCAGGCGCGGTAATGATGGGCTTGGCCGGAGCTGGCTGTGAGGGCACGGTGTTTACCGTGGCAGCATCCTGGGCCACTGGGGCCGTGGCGCCGGGGCGGGCCATGATGGCCCAAAACTCAATAACAAAGCCCACGGCCAGCAAAATAGGACCCAGGGTAATGCCCAAAAAACCTTCGCCGTAATCCTCAGAGTCCAGCGTCATGGTGATGAAGCCGGCGGCCAGCACGGCCAGCCCGACAAACATCAGGCGGTAGTTGCGCGGCCCGAAGGCGAAGCGGGGAGTAGTCGGTTCCATGAGGGCAAAGGTAGGAGGGATGCGGCAACCGGCCGCACAATTTCAACCAACGAAGGATTTTGGGGAATGAATGAATGAATGGGAGAATGGTTGAATGGGTGGATGAATGGGTTGACTGTCATTCTCCCATTCACCTCAATACAACTCATCCAAAGACATACTCAGGTACTTGCGCACGGCCCGCCAGGAGCTCAGGAACCCAATACCCATGCCTAATAGCACCAGTGCTACCGCCAAGGCCCCAAACAGGCGCACATCCTGCAGCAGCCGCAACTCGGCCAGTTGCAGGTAGGCGTATTGCAACAGGGCCAGCAGCAGCAGGCCAGCTAGCAGGCCGCTTACCAGTCCCTGCCACACGGCCCGGCGCATAAACGGCCACTGTATGAAGCCCGAGGTAGCGCCCACCAACTGCATGCTCCGAATCAGGAAACGCTGGGAGAATAGGGCCAGCTTGATGGTATTGTTGATGAGCACCACCACCACAAACGTAAGTACCGCCGCAAAACCCAGCAGCACCAAGCTCACGTTGCGCAGGTTCTCATTCACGGAGGTAATCAGGCTTTCCACGTACTCTACCTCAAACACGCCTTCCTCCTGACCCAGCTCCTGTTTGATGCGGGCTAGCTGGGGGGCATCGGCGTAATCGGCGTTAATCTTGAGCAGATAGGCGTCGCGCAGAGGATTGTCGCCGAGAAACTGCTGGAAGTCTTCCCCGGTTTGGTCGATGAGCTGTTTGGCGCCTTCTTCCTTGGACAGAAACCGCACCTGGGGCTGCCCGTCCTTGCGGGCTATATAAGGTTTGCGCGCGAAGTCCTGCTGCAGGCGCAGCAATTGGGTTTCGGGCAGGCCCCGCTCCAGATACACCTGCATTTCCAGGTTCTCCTTCACCAGCGTTGATACTTTATGGGCATGAATCAGCAGCAGCCCGAACAGCCCAATCACCAGCAAGGCCAGGGTAATGCTAAAAACCACCATCAGGTGCGGATAACTCCCCAGTTTCTTTTTGCGGGTAGGTCGGTTCATACAAAGGTGAAATTGTGAAGGGTGAAGTTGTGAAGTTGTGCGGGGTACAGCTGCTGATTCACAACTTCACCCTTCACAATTTCACCTTTACATCACCGTACGCGGGTCGTCGTCGATTTGAAGTTCGCGGGCTTTGCGGGCGTTCTGGTCGCGGCGGCGCAGGCGCTTGCGCGAGAACAGCTCCCGGAAGGTATCAAACTGCTCGGTGTGCAAGAGCGATACGCCGGCCCGGGCCTGGTTCACGCCCTGGGTGAAGCTCGTCAGGTCGCGGGGGGTGGTTTCATAGCGCAGCTTCGCCCGGAACTTGCCATCGGGCCGCAGGTAGTACTCCAGGCTCAGATCACCGATAAACGAGGTCTGCGAGGAGGCAATGGGGGTAGTGCCGCCGGTAGTAGCCGTGGTGTTGCTACTGATGCTGCCCTCCCGCGTAATGCGCAGGCGGCCATTCAGGAAGGCATAGCTCAGGCGCAATTGCAAAGCCTGCAAATCCTCGGCAGTCAAGCCGTTCAGGTTAAAGCTGATTTCCAGGTTGGGGTCAATCTGGGACGTCAGCAGGCCCAGCTGGGTAGAAATAATTTGGCCCAGGGAGTTGCCGATGGCGTTGTTCTCGCCCTGCAGGCGCGTAACGGCCAGGGAGCCGATGGGCGTGAGCTGGCGGAACACAATCAGGCTGAACACCTGGCGGTTTAGCTCCTGCTCATCGTTGCGGATGGCGGAGAAGAAGGGAGCCAAATCCCCCTCCAGGGAGGAGGGAATATCGTTGAACTCCAGGTTAAGCCGAATAATGGGCTGCAGCAGCGGGCCGCTCAGATTCATAACGGCCGTTACGGGTACCACCGCCGCGTTGGAGCTGGAGGAGTTGCCGGTATTGTACACGATAGGGGCCAGGGAGGTGCGCTGCGTGTACGTAGCCGTCACGTTCATCTCCCCGGCCAGCGGGTCGCCGTTCCAGCTGATGGTACCGCCCGGCCGCACCACAAATTCCTTGTTCACCAGTCCCTGCAGCGTAAAGTTGTAGGCCCCGCGCACAATCTCCACCTGCCCATACATATTGAAGTCGCCGCGGGTGTCAATGTTCAGGCGCAGCTGCCCGGTGGCCGAGCCCCGGATAATGTCGCCGGTGCTTTCATCCAGCAGCAGCTCCACGTAGGCATCGGGCGTAATATCCAAGTTCATATTCAGCCGAATGCCCGACAAATCGGTAGTGCCGGCTACCTGCACCGGGGCCGTGCGGGCCGTATCGGAGAGGTTGCGGTTCACGAAGCGGATGTAGCTAGCCTGCTCGGCCTTGGCTGCGTTATCGAACGGTAATGATACCCGGGTGCCCGCCTCGGAGCGGGCCGTTACGTTGATAAACAGGTTATCGGCGGGGCCGCGCACCACGGCCGTGCCGGTGGCATAGGCCTGCCCAAAGTACAGTTCGTTGTCTTTGCGGGTGGTATTGAGCACCTGCAGCTTACGGAAGGAGGCGTTGAGGTCCAGGCGCATGTTCTGGAAGCCCTGCTGGTAGATATTGCCATTCACCACGCCGGAATTGCCCTGAGGGTCGCGCACGGCAATGTTCTGCAGGGCTATGCGGTCTTCCAGAAACCGGATTCGGTCGGAGAAGGTGTAGGTGGTGCCCAGGTAAATGAACGTGAGCTGCCCGTTGGTTACATCAATATTGCCGGTAAGCTGCGGGGCCGAAAGCAGCCCGTTCAGGCGCAGGGTGCCCACCCCGGTACCGCTCATGTCACGGAAGATGGTGTTCAGGAACGGCTCGGCCAGCTTGATGGGGGCATTATCGAGCACGCCGGTTAGGCTAAGTTGCTGCTTTTCGGCGCCCGGAGCTATGTAGCCGGTTACGGCCAGCACGCGCTGCTGGTCCCGGCCCACATCCAAGTTTACGCCCAGGCGCTTCAGATCATTGTCCCAGTCGCCCCGGCCCTGCACGTTGCCAATCAGCACGTTGCCCATCTGCAAGGAGTCCACAGTAAGGGTAGAGTTGATAACCAGCGGACCGTACACGCCGCTGATGGTGCCCAGGGCGTTTACCCGGCCGCCAAACTTCTGCGTGCCAGTCAGGCCGCTTAACGTGGCCAGCTCGAAGTCCTTCACCGTTAGAGCCAGCGGCTTGTTGGGGTTCTCCGATAGAAAGCCCTGGGCACTGATGCTCTGGTTGCCGTTGCTGAGCGTCACGTTCTGAAAGTCGAACTCCCGGCCCCCACCCGAAATCACCAGGGAGTTGTCCGGGGCAATGGCCCATTCCTTGCCCAGCACGTTCACCCCCGACTGCCGGAAGGTCACTTTCACAGCATCATCCAGAAAAGCCAGGGCCCCGTTGATCTGGGCCTTGTTGGTGGTGCCGGTCTGGGCCAGGGAAGTGGAGAAGTTAATGCGCTCCTGGTCCCAGACGCCCTCCACGTAGAACTTCTCGGTGGCGCCCAGCCCAGGCAGCCGCTGCCGCTCCGAGGTGACGCTGGCCTGGGCCAGTACCTCAGGCTGGTAGGGCAGCTTGGAAGTGGTCAGGTCGAACTCATTATTGCGCAGCTGCAGGCTGTCGTAGCGTACCTCAGCCACGCGCCCGCCGAGCTGGAAAATGGACGTTTGCCCGTTGCGGAAGGAGCCGTCAATAACCGTAGAATCCGAAACAGTGAGTTGGGGCATGAACAAGTGCAGCACCGGGTTGGGGCGCTTCAAGTACAGGTTCAGACCAATCTGATAGTCGGGGAGGGGGCGCTGGCGCTTGCGGCTGTAGTAGTCAGCAATGGCCACGTCGTTGCTGGCAAAGTTGAGGCGGTACTCCTCCACCAGCGTAGTCACGTCGCGCAGCACGGTAGTAGGCGTGAAGTTGCCATCCAGGGCCAGGTTCAGCACCTCTGAGCGTACCGTGAGGCGGCGCTGCCCCCCGCCATACTGGCTCACAATATCCAGAGTGTCTATGGGCACCGTGCGGCCGGCGTAGCTGAGGCGGGAGTTGCGCAGGCGGGCGTAGCCCAGCAGCTCATCCAGCTTCAGACCCTTGAATTTTACGTCGGCGGTAGTAGCCACTACCACGCTTCGGTTGGTGAGGCCCAGGGCCCGTAAATCGGCCCTACGGATGCGGGCGCGCAGGTCGAAGGCCTGGCGCTGCTTGTTCAGCTCCACAGTGCCGTCGGCGTCGAACTGCAGGTTGGGGTCGTTGGCGGCTAGTTTGCCAGTGAACGACTCGCGGCTGAAGCGGCCGTTGGTGCGGATGTTGCGGAAGCGGTAGCCGTTGAGCCAGATGCTGGGAATGGTGGCGTTGGCCGTAAGGCGGGCCGTGCGCAAATCGAAGCCCACGCCGGCTACTTTGCCGTTCATAGTCACGTCGCGCACCACGCTTTCGTCGCCCAGTAGCCGGCCCAGTTGGAAGCCGGCGGTGCGCACCGTACCCTCGTAGCTGGAGTAGCGCGGGTCGTCCTTAAACTTCAGGTTCACATCCGATACCACCGAGCCCAGGGCTGTCTGGAAGGAGCCGTTGGCCACAAAGTCATTGTAGAAGCCCAGGAACTGTCCTTTCAGCTTCACCGTGCCCAGGCGCTGCACATAGGGCCAGCCCGATGCCGGAATGTAGCGCCGGATGTCGCGCCCATCCACCACCGAAGGCTGCAGGCGCATTTCGATAAAGCTTTCCTTGAAGTTGGGCAGGCCTTCCACGTTGATGTCGCCCTTTACCCGGGTGTTGCGGCCGTAGGTGACATCCAGGTTTTTGGTGGTGAAGTTGCGCACGTAGCCCTTGGCCTCCCCCGAAATCAGGACGGTTTCCTTTAGCTCCCGCATAAAAGGCTGGGGCGCAAACTTGGCAATGTCGTCGGAGTACACCCGGCTGGGCTTGAGCCGGGCAATGACTTTTACCGAATCGTTGAAGTCGGTGAAATTCAGAAAATGCTGGTACTCGAAGCGCAGATAATCATGGAGTTGGCTGTTCTGCACGCGCAGCATCAGCTTATCAAACTCCCAGAATTTGCCCGCGTAGGTCATGTCGGAGGTCAGCTCCCGCAGGCGGGTGCCGGAGGGCGTATCCACAGTGCGCAGGCCCTGAATGTTGGCGTGAATGGTGTCACCCTTAAACCACAGTTGGTCGGCATCGGCGTAGATGCTGTCCAGGTACATGTGGGCGTAGTCCATGGTGCGGCCGTACTCCGGAATGCGCGGTACGTTCTGGCGGTCCAGCACAAAGCGGCCGTTGCGCAGCCCTAGGGCCTCAATCTTAAAGTCGAAAGGCTTGCTGACCTTAGTGGTATCGGAGGGGCCCAGCAGCCGCTTCACCGAGCTGATGAACTGGTCGAGGGTGGTAGAATCGGGTTGGTTTTTATAGGTAACCAGGTTAAAGCGCGGCTCCTCCAGCGTGAGCTTGCCCACGTGCAGGTGGCTGGGGTCAAACACGCTGAACAGGCGAATATCGGCATCGGCCCGGCCAATGTTGAACAGCTCGTTGCCGCGCCGGTCCAGCACCCGCACACCCTCCAGCACCACCCGCGAAAACGGCCGGATATCCACCCGGTTCACGATTACCTGCTGCCCCAGCTTATCCGTAAGAATACGGGCGGCGCGCTGGGCCACGTCCGTTTGCACGCTTGGAATGCGCAGTGCCACTAAAGTCCCCACCACAGCCAGCACTACCAGCAGCAGCAGGGCAAACAACACCTTAAGGATGACGGACAGAAACCGGGGCACGGGAGGAGAGCTGGTACGGGGCAACCACAAAGATAGGCAGTTGGCCCCGACCGTTGCCCGGGAAAACCGCCCGCGCAAGGAAACGGCGCGGTAACCCGCAAGGTTAGCCTAAAAACTCCCCCGCGCGGCATTCTGGCATTTTGCCCCGACCTTTGGGGGAATTAAGAAGTAGGAATCAAGAATGAAGAATTGAGGAAGGCAAAAACCCGGTCGAAAAAGCCTCTTTTCAACTCCTGACTAATTCCTGCTAGCCGCTTGACCTTGCCCGCTATTCGCTGCCTTGCGTCATCAGCCCACTTCGTAATTCTTAATTCTTGATTTTTAATTGACATGACCATTCTCGCCATCGAATCTTCCTGCGACGACACCTCGGCTGCCGTGATGGTAGGCGGGGAAATCCGCTCCAACGTGGTAGCCACTCAGCAGGTACACGAGCAGTACGGTGGTGTAGTACCCGAGCTGGCCTCCCGCGCCCACCAGCAGCATTTGATTCCGGTAGTAGACGCGGCCCTGCAGAAAGCCGGTATCAGCAAAAATGACCTTGATGCGGTGGCCTTCACCCAGGGGCCGGGACTGTTGGGCTCCTTGCTGGTAGGCGGCATGTTTGCCAAAACCCTGGCCCTGGCCCTCGGGAAGCCCCTAATTGCCGTCAACCACATGCGGGCCCACATTCTGGCGCACTTCATCGAGGCGCCCCGGCCCGCGTTTCCATTTCTGTGCCTGACCGTAAGCGGCGGCCACACCCAACTGGTCGTAGTGCGCTCGGCTCTGGACATGGAAATCATCGGGCAGACCACCGATGATGCCGCCGGTGAGGCTTTCGACAAAACCGGCAAGCTGCTGGGCCTGCCGTACCCGGCTGGTCCCCACCTCGATAAGCTGGCCCGCCAGGGCAACCCCAAGCGTTTCGCGTTTCCGGTGGGCACCATGCCCGGCTATGATTTCTCGTTCAGCGGCCTGAAAACGGCGGTGCTTTATTTTCTGAAAAAGGAAATGGCCCAAAACTCCGACTTCATTCAGGAAAACCTGCCCGACCTCTGCGCCAGCATCCAGCACACCATCATCCAGACGCTGCTGCGCCAGCTGCGCCGCGCCGCCCACGACCAGGGCCTCACCCAGGTAGCCCTGGCCGGGGGGGTAGCCGCCAACAGCGGCCTGCGCCAGGCCTTGCAGGATGAAGCCGAAGCCCAGGGCTGGCAGGTATTCATTCCGGCCTTTCAGTTTTGTACCGACAACGCCGGCATGGTGGCCATGACGGCCCACTTCCAGTACCAGGCCGGCGACTTCGCCAACCAGCTCGTCAGCTCCGACCCACGCCTGAAGCTGACCTAGGCCGCCGGAAACCGTTATTTTCGGTCGGGGGCAGCTTTGCCGCAGCGTGCTGCGTACACCCCCCACTGCGAAACCCCGCGCTACCCACCGCGCCCCACTGCGAGAATCAATACCGTGAGCAAGAAAGACGATAAACCCAAGAACATCAACATCCAGAACCGCCGGGCCCGCCACGAGTACGCCTTTCTGGTGCAGTATAATGCCGGAATGATGTTGCAGGGTACCGAAATCAAGAGTATCCGGGAGGGCAGCGTGCAGCTCCAGGATGGCTTCTGCACCTTCCACCAGGACGGAAGCCTGTGGGCCCACAACATCACTATTGCTCAGTACACCGAGGGTACCTATAACAACCACGAGCCCACCCGGGCCCGCAAGCTGCTCCTGAATAAGAAAGAGCTAAAACAATTGGCCGGCAAGGCGCAGGAGCAAGGACTCACCATTATTCCGGTGCGCATGTTTGTCAACGACCGGGGCTTTGCCAAGCTGGAAATAGCCCTGGCCAAAGGCAAAAAGCTCTACGACAAGCGCGACGACCTCAAAGCCAAGGACCAGAAACGCGAAATGGACCGCGCCCGGGACTACTAAGCGACTTGGAGAAAGGATGATTTGGTGAGTTTTCAGCCGGATATTTGGCGGGCTGCCGTATAAATGGGAGCTTCGTACGTTAATGCAGTGAGTGCAAGCGTGCTTGCTGGTAAAGCAGCAACTCACTAAGTCAGCTAACCCACTAAATCACCACTTTGGAACACGGAATCTGCGCACTGAGCGCTGTGCCGGTACGCGCAGAGCCTTCCGATAAGGCCGAAATAGTTACCCAGCTTCTCTTCGGAGAGTGTTACACCATCCTACGGGCCCAGGACCAGTGGCGGCAAATCCGGTTGGCCGCCGATGGCTACGAAGGCTGGTTTGACAGCAAGCAGCACCTGCCCGTAACGCCGGCCTACTTCCAGCAGTGGCAGCACCAGGACCACCCCCGCACCCTGGATGTAGTGCAGATGGTAAGCAACGAAAGCACCCGTATTCCCGTCACGCTGGGCACACGTCTGCCGTTTTTTGATGGCATGACGCTACGGGTAGGGGAGCAGCAGATGTTCTATAACGGGGCCGCCACCAACCCCCAGAACGGTCACGGCCCCCAGGGGCCGGCCGAAATACGCCTGCGCCTGCTCCTGAAAATGGCCCAGACCTTCCTGAAAGCGCCTTACCTCTGGGGCGGCCGCACCCTGTTCGGCATCGACTGCTCCGGCCTCATGCAGCAGCTCTACGGCCTGATTGGCGTGCAGCTCCCCCGCGACGCCAGCCAGCAGATTCATGTGGGCCAGCCAGTGCATTTCGTGGCCCAAACCCGCCCCGGCGACCTAGCCTTCTTCGATAACGCCGATGGCCGCATCATTCACGTGGGGCTCGTGCTGGAAGATCAGCAGATTCTGCACGCCAGCGGGGAGGTGCGCATCGACCCCCTGGACCACAATGGCATCTTCCGCCGCGACTGGCAGAAGTACAGCCACAAGCTTCGCCTCATCAAGCGCCTGCTGCCGGAGGACTGAGTTACCAGTTGATTGTTGTCAGTTCTCAGTTGTCAGTTATAGGATATTAACTGACAACTGAGAACTGACAACAATCAACTGGTAACTCAACACCCCGCCGAACTAAACCCATTGGCTATTGTTAATGCGCTAAGAATCATCTAGCTTTCTGGCAGACCTGATTCCTTTTTCTTAGCGTACTATGGACCAAAAAGTTCTTGTATTGAACGGTGACTACACGGCCATTACGCTGTGCAGTGTGCAGAAAGCCTTCGTGCTACTGTTTCTGGAAAAGGCCGAGTTGATTGCCAAGTCAGAAAACGGGGTGTTGCGTACGGTGAGCAAGGCGTTTCCCAAGCCTAGCATCATCCGGTTGCAGCGCTACGTGCGGGTGCCCTACAAGGGCATTGCCCTGAGCCGGCATAATATTATGAAGCGGGACCATTTCGAGTGCCAGTACTGCGGCTCCACGAAAAACCTCACGCTCGACCACGTACTGCCCCGAAGTAGGGGCGGGGACTCTAGTTGGGCTAACCTGCTCACGGCCTGTGCCAGGTGCAACCACGCCAAAGGACACCGTACTCCCCAAGAGGCGGGTCTTACTATCAGGCAGCAACCCAAAAAACCTACCCTCACCGGCTTCCTTAAGCTCAGCGCCGGCACCCTCGACCAAAACTGGCACCCTTATCTACACTAAAACCGGCAGCCCTTGCGGCTAGCCGGTTTTTTTGTTTCTGACAAGTAGTAGTTATGCAACGCCACCAGCATCCATGGGCTCCTAGCTAAGCCAACCATCCTGTATCTATCAGCCATGAAACAACTTATCCTGCTGGTATGCCTCTTTGGCATCAGCCTTTTCCAGTTATCCTGTAAGAAAGAAGAGGAAGACACTAAAGTCCAGATAAGAGTAAGGAATGCCAGTAACTACCAATTTGAAGCCGTGCAGGTGCTCATGCCCAGTGGACAACACGCCTACGGCACCTTAAACGCCGGCCAAAGTTCCAACTACGCAACGTACTCCGAGGCGTTCAGATACGCGGCAGTAAAGGTGAAAGTCAACGGCCAGGATCTGGAGTGGATACCTACCGATTATGTGGGCGAAACGCCATTGCAGCCCGGTAAGTATACGTACCTGGTAGGCATAACGGACATAGCTAACGGGCGGCTTGGCCTCCGTTTGGAGCAGTAAGTGCTCCTGCCATAACATACCAACGCCCTACCCAAGCATAAGCTCAGGTGGGGCGTTGGTATGTTAGTAGAAAGCTGAATTTAGTACCGGTCAGCAGTACCTTCTACCGCGGTGCCGCTTACAAAGGCCTGCAGGTCACGGTTCAGACGGTCTTTTTCAGTGATAAACAGGCCGTGGGGAGCCCCGCTATACTCCACGTACTGGGCGTGGGGTACAAATTGCGTCATTCGCTCACCGCTTACTTTGGCCGGTACCGTGGCGTCGTCGCCACCGTGAATAACCAGTGTAGGCACTTTGATGGTCGCCAAATCCTGACGGAAGTCGGTGGCGGCAAAGGCGTATACGCACTGCTCGGTGGCGCGGGGTGAAGCCAGCTGGCAGATGCTCTGCATCCAGTCGAGGGTGGGCTGGCTGACGGGGTGGCTGATAGTACCCACGCCGAAGAACTGCTTGCCAAAGGTGGCCAGGAAGTCAAACCGGTCTTTGCGGATGCCTTCCACCATTTTGTCGAAGTTTTCTTTGGGGGCTCCGTCGGGGTTGCCTTCCGTTTGCAGCAGGAAGGGCGTTACGGCCGATACGAAAGCCACTTTGCTTACGCGGGCTCCATTGTACTTACTCATGTAGCGCGCCACTTCGCCCCCACCCATCGAGAAGCCTACCAGCGTCACGTTCTGTAAGTCCAGCTCCGTTAGTACAGCGTTCAGGTCATCGGCGAAGGTATCGTAGTCGTTTCCGTCCCAGGTTTTGCTGGAATTGCCGAAGCCCCGGCGGGTGTAGGCTACCACGCGGTTGCCGTGCTTGGGCAGCTCGGCCAACTGGTATTCCCACATTTCGTAGGTAGCGGGCCATCCATGAATCAGCACAATAGGGGTGCCAGTCCCTTGGTCGGTATAGTGGAGTTTGACGTCGGCGCCGTTAGCGTCTTGGCCGGCTTTGATGTAGCTCATAACGGAGGTGCTTGGAATACGGGGAAAAATCTTTGTGGCTACATACGCTCCAGCTGAAGGGGAGATAGGGAAATGCCAATATGTTGCACGGGTTTGAACGCCTGCCCAAATTCTGCGTTCTTTGGGACGATGAGCTTCCTTTCCAATCATTCCGCCAGCCGACTGCTCCGTGCGTGGTCGGCTCCCGTGGCGGCCGGTATGCTACTGGCTGCCTGTAATTCCGGCTCCGATAAGTCGGCCGGAAAAACCGCTACTACCGAAAACCCAACTGCTTCGGCTCCCTTCGTTGCCGATACTCCGCCTTGGTACCATCAGTACCGGGGTGTATTGCCGGGTACTTCTGATAGCATAACGGTACACCTGCAGCATTTGGGCGAAGCTCCCGGCGAAACCACCATGGGCCGCTTGGTCGGGTTCTACGCCGCTGCCGATGGCCACCCCTACGAGTTGGCCGGCGACCAACCCACCGGTACCGACAGCTTAAACCTCCGCGACGTGAGCCAGGAGCGGGCCGATGCCAACTCCGATGGTGCCCAGTGGCTGCTAAAACAGGAGGGTGCGGCGCTGGTTGGTACGCTGGGCGGCCAACCTCTGCGGCTGCGGTTGGTGCGTACCCCCACGGGTATCCAGTTCAAGGCCCGCACTTTTTCCGAAGACGTGCTGGCCCGCCCCGACCACCCGGAGGATAGCATAGCGGCTCACCTATCCATGTATGCGCTGGTTCCTGCTTCGGGCTCCAACCAGGAAAAACTGGCCGCCAGCCTGGTGCGCGGCCTGCGCGGCGACTCCGTAGAAACCAAGCCGGCACCTTCTCTGGAAAACCTGTGGAAGGAGCAATTGGCCTACTTCACCAAGGAGTATCGCAAGGAAGTAGCTCCTTTGGTTGCCGAAGCCGTTAAAGATACTTCCGACTACCAGCCCCGGGCCTCCCTGGCTTACGAGCAGGAAGCCAACACCTACGTGCTCTGGAACGCGGATAATCTGCTCAGCATCGGGTACTTTGGCTATGATTTCTCCGGTGGTGCCCACGGCATATATGGCACCTACGTGCGCAGCTACGATACCCGCACCGGCCAGGCCCTGCGCTTCGATGATATTTTCCGCCCCGGCACTAAAAAGCAGCTGGAAGGTATTCTCGGCCGCTACGCCCGCCCGGCCCTGGGCCTTAAGGATTCTGAACCGCTGAAAGGCACCTTGTTTCAGAACTCCTTGCCCGTCACCCGCAATGTATACCTGACCAGTGGCGGCGCGGTGTTCGTGTATCTGCCCTATGAGGTGGCCTCTTATGCCCAAGGGGAAATCAGCGTGTTTGTGCCGTACTCAGCATTGCAGGCGGTATTGAAGCCGGGACTGCCTATCAGCGGCGGCCAGGCGGTAGCCCGCCGTTAATAAAGAATGCGCCGGTCCGGCGGCTGCAAGCCGTCGGGCCGGTTGTCGTGTGGTTCACTCGCCCAGCCTCACGCCAACGTCAGCTTCCGTTAACCGGCCCGCCGCGGAATATTTCCAGTAACCTGGGGTATTCTGCGGCGGGCCGGACTTTATTCGGCCCTTTGGGGGTTGTTGACAGTGAAAGGCCACCGGCGTACATAATACCGGGCTTTTGCGCCCGCCTGAATCCGCATCGGGGGCAGAAGCGGTATCTTTGACACAGTTTCTTCTTATCACCTCCTATGCTCGCACCCAAATTCGCGGCTTCTCGCTCCTTTCACCAAGAGCTGAAACGCCGCACCAACGCCTACTTCGCGGAAGCCGGTAAATCTACCACCGGCGGCAAAACCTTGTTTTTCAAGGCCGTGCTGCTAACGGCCGCCTTTGTGGCCGTGTACCTGCACCTTGTGTTCTGGACGCCTTCCGCCTGGGTTGGAGTGGCTGAGTCTGCTTTGCTGGGCCTAATTGGGTCGGCCATTGGCTTCAACGTGATGCACGACGGCGCCCACGGCTCCTTCAGCAAGAAGAAGTGGATGAACCAGTTTGCGGCCTTCACTCTCAACGTGATGGGCGGCAACTCCTATATGTGGAACGCCAAGCACAACCTCATCCACCACATGTACACCAACGTGGAAGGCGTGGACGATGACCTCGACGCCCAGCCCTGGCTGCGCCTGAGCCCCGAGCAGCCCCGCCGCAAGCTCCACCGCTTCCAGCACCTGTACTTCTGGTTTTTCTACGCCCTGCTGTTCATTGCCTGGATTTTCTTCATGGATTACCAGAAGTATTTCAAAGGCAAAATCGGCGAGATGCCCATCAAAAAGATGACTGCCTCCGACCAGGGCGTGTTCTGGGGCTTCAAGGCACTGCATCTGGGTCTGTTCGTGGCGCTGCCCATTTACACTGTAGGCTTTCTGGGCTGGTTGGTGGGCTTCCTGGTGTTTGCCGCCGTGGCCGGTTTCACCCTGAGCATCGTGTTCCAGCTGGCGCATACCGTGGAGCACACCAGCTTCGTGGTGCCCCACGAAACTACCCGCAAGATTGAGGACGAGTGGGCCATCCACCAGATCAAAACCACCGCCAACTTCGCCACCGATAACAAGGTTATCAGCTGGCTGGTGGGCGGCCTCAACTTCCAGGTCGAGCATCACCTGTTCCCCAACATCTCCCACGTCCACTATCCGGCCCTGAACAAAATCATCCGCCAGATGTGCCAGGAGTTCAACATCGAGTACAACGAGTACCCCAAGATGCGCTACGCCGTAGCCTCCCACGTAGCGCACCTGCGCGAGTTGGGCCGGGCGTAGAAAACCGGGAATAAAAAAAGCGGCGGTAGCAATTGCTACCGCCGCTTTTTTTATTCCCGACACCTCTCATCCTACCGTCATGGAGCACGACACGCAAGAACCCGAATTACACTTTTTATAGCCAAGACCAGACTCCGCAGTACAACCACTGCCGCCCGAAGAACAATTGCAGCTGAAGCCACTTTCTTCATCTGCGCGCACGAAGTGCTGGCTTGGCTCGGCAGTGGTTTCGGATTGAACACCAATAGAAGTTTCTCTCTGGCTCAATCTGTTGGTTTCACTGTCTAAGTACTTAAGCGGTACCGCGTAATCGACTAGCGCACCAAAAGCGTTGATTGCCACGTGCCGATACTTGGCAGGGTTTTGAGCAATCATTTTGGTAGGGTCAGCCACTCCATGCACCTTAATATTCAGTTCACGCATTGCCTGCTTAACATATTCAAACTGAAACAAGTCGTCGGGAGACTGAATATTCTTGGTGCGTAGCTCCTTTAGCTGCACTTTGTTTCTGATAAAAGAAATACCGGCATTTACATCAATAAAACCGCCGGTGGCAATGGCGCGGGATGCTTTGCCCGTGCAGGCACTGCCATTTGAACACTGGCTGCAAGCAAAGGAGCCTTGAACATAAAATACGTCACAGCCGCTGCTACACGCTCCGGTGCAGGTGTAGGTAGCCCCCCCGTCAATCATCTTGGCGGCTAAATCCGCGCGGTATTGTAATGAAGTAACGAACTGTATTCCGGCAGGATAAAGAAGTCGCACCGTTTTTCCTCCATCCTCCACGCTTGTTCTGGTTCCGTCCGGTATGGCAACCCCGTCTAAAGTCGCCCCGTGCAGAACGGCTGGGACAGTATGTGTTTGTACCAGGTCAGAGGTAGGTTTGGGAGTTTGCTCCGGCTGATTACAGGCATAAAAGCCAGTGGCGCATAGCAAGGTGGTGGATAAGGCCAAGAAGATTTTTTTCATGGTAATACAGGAATTATATGATGATTGACTTGTGTCAAGGTATTGGGTTATATGAAAAGTTGCCAGGACAAAAACACTGTAATTGTGACATGATGTATGTGCAAAATTTCGCCATAACTCACCATCTGTTCCCTAACATCTCCCACGTCCACTATCCGGCCCTGAACAAAATCATCCGCCAGATGTGCCAGGAGTTCAACATCGAGTACAACGAGTACCCCAAGATGCGCTACGCCGTAGCCTCCCATGTGGCACATTTGCGCGAGTTGGGCCGGGCGTAAAAGAGAAGACCCGATTAATATTCAAAAAGCCGAACGGCCTACTCTGCTTAGAGTGGGCCGTTCGGCTTTTTGATTACTAGCGTTTTAGTTGTGTCACTCTGCGACGAATAAGTGGTAAAGCATTCCTCTTGAACTCCGCTAGTGCGGGGCCAGCATCTTTCCAATCAACTTCATGTATAATTGAGTCATTTTGTAACACACTAATTGACGTGATTCTCAGGTCGCAATTCGGACCAATTAAGCCCTGAGAAGATGATACAGGGACACCGCAATTACACAGATCGAACCCATAGAATGTACTGGTTTTAGGATAGTAGAGGATATATTTCTTATTGTTTCGATAGTCAAGAGAATATCCACTAGCTATAAACCTTGTGTCTCCAACAACCTTCCCACCTGTGCGCTTGGCTTTTCTACTGACAATTGGTTGTAGTATTTGATAATTCGTGTGAAACGTGCTGTCACGGTAAAGGCTAGTAATTCCTTCCTCCGTTAGAGCTTTGCTACGAGCTCTGACCTTATGGTAAGAGCTAAATTGTTGGTAGTAAGTGCTGCAACCGCTAAGCAAAAAAGCGGCAGTATAGAATATGCATCTGAGTTTCATATATGAAGTAATAGATAAGACGATAGATCAAGCTAATCAAATGTAGCAAATACACTTTCGTATTCCTGCCCCAAACTCCGTATCTTTGCGGCCCCGCCAGGGTGGCGAGGCCGGCGCAACTGTGCTGTGTATCAAACAAAAACGCGTTCCGGAGGCGGGCCCTGCGCCGGACGTGTACACGAGGGCCATTGCTTATATCATGGCAGAAGTAGTAGACAACTTCGACTGGGACAACGTTTCAGCCAACGCTTTCGGTGGTAACTACACCGCTGAGCAGCGCGCCGAAATGGAGCAGATGTACAGCAGCACGCTGACTACTGTTCAGGAGGAAGAAGTAATTAAAGGCACCGTGGTTGGTATTACCGACCGTGACGTAATCCTGAACATCGGCTTCAAATCCGATGGTCTGGTGCCCCTCTCCGAATTCCGTGACCTGCCCGAGCTGAAAGTAGGCGACGAGGTGGAGGTATTCATCGAGGACCAGGAAGACCAGAACGGTCAGCTGATCCTGTCCCGTAAGAAGGCCAAGATCAAGCAGGCTTGGAAGTCGATTTACGACGCTCTGGAGAACGACACCGTTCTGGAAGGCGTAGTGAAGCGTCGCACCAAAGGCGGTCTGATTATGGACCTGGACGGCGTAGAAGCCTTCCTGCCCGGCTCGCAGATCGACGTGAAGCCCATCCGTGACTTCGACATCTATGTTGGTCGTCGCATGGAAGTGAAAGTGGTGAAAATCAACGCTGCTTTCGACAACGTGGTAGTTTCGCACAAAGTGCTCATCGAGAAAGACCTCGAGAAGCAGCGCGAAGCCATCCTCAACAACCTGGAGAAAGGCCAGATCCTGGAGGGCGTTATCAAGAACATGACCAACTTCGGTGTGTTCATCGACCTCGGTGGTGTAGACGGTCTGCTGCACATCACGGACATTTCGTGGGGCCGCATTGCTCACCCGAGCGAAGTGCTGCAGCTGGATCAGAAGCTGAACATCGTAGTGCTGGACTTCGACGAAGCCAAGAAGCGTATCAGCCTCGGTCTGAAGCAGCTGACTCCCCATCCATGGGATTCGCTGCCCGCCGACATGGGCGTAGGCTCGAAGGTGAAAGGGCGCATCGTGAATGTTGCCGACTACGGCGCGTTCATGGAAATCATCCCCGGCGTAGAAGGCCTGATCCACGTTTCAGAAATGAGCTGGAGCCAGCACCTGCGTAACCCGCAGGACTTCATCAAGCAGGGCGACGTAGTGGAGGCTCAGATCCTGACCCTCGACCGTGAAGACCGCAAGATGAGCCTGGGCATTAAGCAGCTGACTGAGGATCCGTGGACCCGTGGTGACTTCGGCACGAAGTACGCCGTTGGTACCAACCACAACGGTCTGGTGCGCAACCTGACCAACTTCGGCCTGTTCGTAGAGCTGGAAGAAGGTGTGGACGGCCTCGTGCACGTTTCCGACCTGTCGTGGACCAAGAAGATCAAGCATCCTTCGGAAGTTGTGAAGGTAGGTGACCGTCTGGACGTGGTAGTGCTGGAGCTGGACGTTGCTAACCGTCGTCTGGCCCTGGGCCACAAGCAGCTGGAAGAAAACCCCTGGGATACGTTCCAGACGGTATTCACCCCCGGCTCGGTGCACAAGGCTACCATCACCGAGAAAACCGACCGTGGCGCGGTGCTCGAACTGCCTTACGGCATCGAAGGCTTCGCTTACCCCAAGTCGCTCGGCAAAGAAGATGGCTCGCAGGCTGAAAACGGCGAAACCCTCGACTTCCGCGTGGTGGAATTCTCGAAAGACGACCGTCGCGTAGTACTGTCGCACTCTGCTGTGTACAACCAGCAGGCTGAGGAAGATACGCGCAACTCGAAGTTCGCCAAGAAGAAGCCTGCTGCTGGTGCTGCCGCTCCGGCCGCTGGCGAAGGCAAAGTTGCCGATCTGAAGAAAGCTGAAAAGTCGACCCTCGGCGACCTGGATGCTCTGTCGGCTCTGCGCGACAAAATGCTGGGCAACGAGCAGGGCGCTGAGTAATCAGCAGCCAGCTTTTGCCACCTGAAGAAGGCCCCGGAGCAATCCGGGGCCTTTTTTTGTTCGAACCTAGCTTCCCGAGCCGAGGGAAGGATATTGTCACGTCAGAACGGGTGCCCTATTCTCAGCGGAACGGCTGTACTTGGCTTGTGTCGTTCAATCGGGGAAGGTCTTTCGCGTTGCTCAGGATGGCACGGAGGAAATAAAAATTTTCTTGCACGCTCCCAGCGCCTTACCGGCAAGTGCCAACGAAAACAGGCCGCCGGCTTGGTAGAAGTAGGATTAAGGTGTATGTTTGCATCCTCAAAGCCCCTGGTGACGTGACCGAGTGGCTAGGTAGAGGTCTGCAAAACCTCCTACAGCGGTTCGAATCCGCTCGTCACCTCTTTTTAGAATTCCTGTTTTCAGTGCCTAGTGCCCCGGTTGATTAGCCCCGACCGGGGTTTTTTGCGTCTAGGCCGGCGGGTAGAAAAAAACTTGCCGACCTTGGAGGCTGAGAATGACCCGCTAAGCTCAAGCATAAGGTGCCCCGCTCATAAAAGGTTTGCTGCGGCATAATCCCTACATTCAATTCCGCGTAGAAACGCGCACGCAACGATAATTTCCACCTCTCTCCCCACATGAAGATACTTGACCTTCGCACGATGCGCGGCCCCAGCTATTGGTCCGTGAAACATTACAAGCTGATTGTAATGAAGGTGGATATGCAGGATCTGGCTGATGTATGGTCAAACAACACGCCCGCCCTGGCCGAAAACTTGCCTAGCCTGCTACCGGAGCTATTGGAGTTGCAACCGCACCAGGAAGCTGGCAAACACGGCCCTAAAAACCCACCGCTTACCGAAGAACAACTTCAGGATGGTGAACCCCTGGGCCACGTTATCCAACAGGTGGCTTTGGCTTTGCAGCGCACGGCTGGTATGCCGGTGTACTGGGGGAAATCATATCCGGCGCACCAGGAGGGAGTGGAGTTTGTGGTATTCAGCTACCAGGAGGAGCGGGCCGGGCGCATGGCCGCTGAGGCCGCCGTGCAACTGGTAGATGACCTCTGCCACGGCCGGGAGGTAAGCGTGAAACCCATTGTGGACGAACTGCATGAAATCCGGGAGGAAGAATTCTTTGGTCCCAGCACCTACAGCATTGTAGCGGAAGCCGCCTCGCGCAACATTCCCTACATCCAGCTCAAAAATAGCAGTATTATCCAGCTGGGCTACGGGGTTAATCAGAAGCGAATCTGGGCCACCACTACCAGCTACACTTCCCACGCGGGTGTGGAAGTAGCTGGTAATAAAAACCGCACCAAAGCCATGCTGAAGGATGCGGGTGTGCCCGTGCCTTACGGTACTACCGTGTACTCCGAGGACGGCTTACGCGACGCAGTGGAGGAATTGGGTTTCCCCATCGTGACCAAGCCCCTGGATGGCAACCACGGCAAGGGGGCCACCATTCGCATTATGAACTGGGAAGATGCGGTGGAGGGCCTGAAAGCGGCGCAGAAATACTCTCGCGCCGTAATTGTGGAGCAGTTCATTGAGGGCGACGACTACCGTATGTTGGTGGTAAACGGCAAGCTCATTGCCGCCGCCAAACGCACCCCGGCCGCCGTAACCGGCAACGGGCAGCACACTATTCAACAGCTGATCGAGGAAGTTAACAAAGACTCCCGCCGGGGCTTCGGTCACGAAAAGGTGCTCACCAGCATCAAGGCCGACCAGCACACGCTGGACATCCTCACCAAGCAAGACCTGACGTTGGAATCGGTGCTGCCGGCTGGGCAGACGCTGTATTTGAAAAGCACCGCCAACATTAGCACCGGCGGTACTGCTACTGACGTTACCGACCTAGTGCACCCCTACAACCTGCTGCTGGCGGAACGCGTGGCCGGTATTGTGGGGCTCGATATCTGCGGTATTGATTTGCTGACTTCTGATATTGCTATTCCGCTGAATGAAACGCGTGGGGCTGTTATTGAGGTAAATGCCGCCCCAGGTTTCCGCATGCACATTTCACCCACCGAGGGCCTGCCGCGCAACGTGGCGGCGCCAGTGGTAGATATGCTGTTTCCGCAGGGCAGCACGGCCCGTATTCCAATCTTTGCGGTAACCGGCACCAACGGCAAAACTACTACCTCCCAGCTGCTGGCCCACATTGTGGCTTCCAAGGGCTATAAAGTAGGTTTTACCACCACCAACGGCATTTACATTCAGGGCGTACAGCTGCAAAGTGGTGACTGCACCGGCGGGGTGAGTGCCGAGTTTGTGCTGAAAGACCCCACCGTAAACTTTGCCGTGCTGGAAACGGCCCGCGGCGGCATGCTTCGCTCGGGCCTGGGCTTCCATACCTGCGACGTAGCCATTGTGACCAACGTGGCTGCCGACCACCTGGGGATGCGCGACATTTACACGGTGGAGGAAATGGCGGCGGTAAAGGGCGTGTTGCCTCGCACCGTGCGCAAAAACGGCTGGGCCGTACTCAACGCCGACGACGACCTGGTGTACGCCATGCGCGAGAAATTGGAATGCCGGGTAGCGCTGTTCAGTATGGATGAGCACAGCCCCCGCATCCGGGAGCACGCCGAGCAGGGCGGACTGGCGGCCGTGTATGAGGAGGGCTACATTTCGATTTACAAAAACAGCTACAAACTGCGTATCGACCGGGCCGCCGAATTTCCCATTACGTTTGGTGGGCGGGCGACCTTTAACATTGAAAACTCCCTGGCCGCCGCCCTGGCCTGCTACTGCTACGGGTTCGATAAGGACGACATCAAGTTGGCATTGCGTACGTTTGTGCCCTCGGCGGCCAAAACCCCAGGCCGCATGAACGTCTATAAATTCCCGCAGTTTGAGGTAATTGTCGACTATGCCCACAACACCCACGGCATCGAGAAATTTGCCCAGTTCCTGAATGCCACTGAGGCCACGCACAAAGTAGGAGTTGTATCGGGTCTGGGCGACCGGCGCGACGAGGACACGCTGGGCTTTTCCCGCATTGCGGGCACCATCTTCGACGAGGTAGTGCTGCGCCAGGACCGGGACCTGCGGGGCAAAACCGCCGAGCAACTCAAGGAAATCATGGAGCGCGGCCTGCGGCTGGACAACCCCGAGCTGCCGATTACCTACATCGAAAACGAAATGGACGCCATTGACCACGTGCTGGCCACGGCCAAGCCCGGCTCAGTAGTGGTACTGTTCACGGAGAATATCAAAGCTACGCTCAAGAAGCTGGACGACTTCGAGGCTTCCTTGGCCCAGTAGGTATTTCTGGCCTAACTCTTAGGTTTCAGCTACAGCAGCTCGTTCCTGCAAAAACCAGGCAGCGCCGCCCATTGGGCCGGCGCTGCTTGCGGTTTAGGCTATCTGGGCTTCTGGCCACATCGGCTGATTTAGGGTTGTTCCTCGGGCTTTACGCAGGCGTGGCTCGAGTGACCCAGGCCTGCTTCGTTACTTCGAATACGAAATTAAGCTTCGGCTGCTCACCGTAGTATGTGACCTCCTGCTCGTCAACTTTGGTGGCACCCAAACGCTCAATGGCAATTTGCGACCGTACGTTGTCCGCTCCGATGTGAAAGCGCACAGTGTCCACAAATTGAAACGCGTAGTCTAGCAGCAGCTTTTTTACGGCTGGATTGATGCCTTTGCCCCAGGATTGTGTTCCGTAGAAGGTATACCCGATAAGAATGCTGTTATCCTGGGCAGAATAGTCGTAGAAGCGGGTGCTGCCCACGGTAGCTCCCGTTGCCTTATCCATAATTTTAAAGGCTCCTTGGCTTTGCATGGCGCCCGCAAAGAAGATGGTGAAAACTGGCTTCTGCCACCGGTCCTTGTTAGGGTGCTGCTCCCAGATTTTGGGGTCGGCGGCTACTGCGTATACATCAGCAAAATCTTCTTGCTGCAGGGGCAGCAACCGGATAGCATCGGTTTCCAGAATGGGCTGAAGCGGGAAGGGGGGCATCATGGTTGAGGCGAAGGTGATTTTCTGCTCCTGAATGTAGCTGTCTGCTGCTAGGTACTAAGCAGAAAAAAGCGCCGACCCCAGTGGTCGGCGCTTTTTTCAAAGTAGTTGCTTGCACGCTTCCTCAACTCAGGTGAGGTACGCTAACGGCCTAGCTGGCTATTTCAGTGTAAAGGTGGTTTTGCCAATCATCACGCCGCCCTCATACAGCTCCACGGTATGCAGGCCGGTTTTGTAGGCCGCGCCTTTGGCGTAGAGGAACTGCACGGGCTGGCGGGTGTTGTCGAACACGATATCCTGCTTGGCCGTGTAGAAAGCCTCTGCTCCGTCAATCATGAAAGTGCCGCCGCCAGTGCTCAGGTTGTAGAGGGCCGCGCCATCGGGCTCAATCAGGCGCATCATGATTTGCTTGGTTTCCTTCGGCGACACGTCGTTGCGGCCCAGGTTGAAGGTAATCTTGATTTTCTCGACGCGTTTAGCCTTGAACTCGTTGTCGTCGTCGGCCTTCTCTTTTTCCCGGCTGTTTACCACGCCCACCCGAATGTTCTCGGCCTGCAAGCGTGAGGCTACGGCCACTTTCTCGCTCAGCTCCTGGTTGGAGCGCACTACCGTCGAAATGGTATCGGTGAGCTTGTTTTGGCGCTCTTTCAGCGTAGTAGTTTCAGTGTAGAGTGCTTCGTTGTCGGCTTTCAGCTGGGCAATTTCCTCGTCCTTCTTACGCAGCTGCGTTTCAAAGTTGGCGGCGCGCTGCTTGAAGCGCTGCTGCTCGGCAATGCTAAAGCTGCCGGCCCGGAAAGAGCGGAGCTTCAGCAGGTCAGCATTGATTTGGGACAGCTTAGCTTCCAAGGAGTCGTTGGCCAGGCCCATGCCCTGTACTTCCTGGCTTTGGCGCTCATAATCGGCCTTCAGGGTTTCGTACTGCTTGATTTGCTCTTCCAGCTTGGCATCCTTGGTCACCACATCAGCCTGCAGCTGCTCATTCTGCTTGCTTTTCTGCTGATTCATGTAGAAAAGCACGCCATTGATGCCCAGCAGGACCAGAATCAGGGCCACAATCAGCAGGACGCGGTTGTTGTTCTTGGGCTCGGGGCTGTGGTCTTGTTCCATTGCAGGAGGGGTTAAGTGAAAGCCCGGAGAGTCCGGGCGCAGGTAGTACCTTTAGGGCAAAAATAACGGAGTTCCGTACCCAGGCAAGTGCCGAAGATACAACCCTGCCGCAATTATGCTTCCGGATTCGCTACTTGACGCCGCCTATTGGCAGCAGCGCTACGTAACCGGCCAAACCGCCTGGGATACGGGCCGGATAACGCCGCCCTTGCAGGAATATTTCACCCAGCTCGGCCCACCGGATGCCCGGCGAATTCTGATTCCGGGGGCAGGGCGCGCCTATGAGGCTGAGTATCTGCATACTGCCGGCTGGCCAACTATAATAGTGGCCGATGTAGCACCTGAACCGTTGCAGAACCTCCAACAGCGCGTACCCAGCTTCCCGGCAGAGCACCTGCTACTCGTTGATTTTTTTGCGCTGGAGCCCACGCCTCCCTTCGACCTCATCGTGGAGCAAACATTTTTCTGTGCCCTCGACCCCGCCTTGCGCCCGGCCTATGCCCGACAATGCGCCCACCTGCTGCGGCCCGGTGGTACGCTTATGGGGTTGCTCTTCGATACGGAATTCAGCAAGCCCGGCCCCCCGTTTGGTGGCTCCCGCGAAGAATACCGGGCATATTTTGCGCCCTACTTTGAGTTCGTGCATTTTGATACGGCCACCAACTCCCTGCCGCCTCGCCGGGGGAGGGAGCTATTCATTTGCCTGCGTCGAAAAGAAATGAATTGAGTATGATGCCAACGCCACGCCGGGTTGCATTCACCTTGTTATTGGTGCCAGTCGCTGCGCTGTGGCTTGTGAGCATATTAGCAGTCATTTCATTCGCCTACGCTATTTTCCGCACGTTTTTGTTTCCCTACACGGAACAGGAGTTAGTCCAGACAGTATTGTGGGAATCCGAAGACAGAGATGTTTACGTGCTGTTCTTTTTGTTAAGCTTTGTGGCACTATGCATCTTTTCTTGGGTGCTAAAGAAAACCGTGTATTTGCTACGATTGCGCGCTGGAAGCCATTCTAACACAGTAGCGCTAGTTTAAAAAACCGTTCACCTTCATCATTCTTGCCCTCCTATGCTTGCCCAACTCGCCACCGCGCTGCCCCACTTTCGCAATACTAACTCCGGCCAGTTTTTCCTGATGGCTGGGCCCTGCGTGATTGAGGGCGAAGATATGGCCCTGCGCATTGCCGAGCAGGTGCGCACCATCACCGACCGGCTCCAAATTCCCTTCATCTTTAAAGGCTCCTACCGCAAGGCCAACCGCAGCCGCCTGGATTCTTACACCGGCATCGGTGATGAGAAAGCCCTGCGGATTCTGCAGAAAGTAAGCCAGGAAATTGGCGTGCCCACCGTCACGGACATTCACGAATCGGAGGAAGCGGCTATGGCCGCCGAATACGTAGATGTGCTGCAGATTCCGGCCTTCCTGTGCCGCCAGACCGATTTGCTGATTGCCGCCGCAAAAACCGGCAAAGTGGTGAACGTGAAGAAAGGCCAGTTTTTGAGTGGCGAATCCATGCAGTTCGCGGTGGATAAGGTGCGCCAGTCGGGCAACCCCCACGTTATCCTCACCGACCGGGGCAACTCCTTCGGCTATTCTGATTTAGTGGTAGACTACCGCAACCTGCCCATCATGCGCGAGTTTGGGGTGCCCGTAGTGATGGACGTGACCCACTCCCTGCAGCAGCCCAACCAGAGCAGCGGCGTAACCGGCGGCAAGCCCCAACTCATCGAAACTATTGCCAAGGCGGCCATTGCCGTAGGTGCCGACGGCCTGTTCATCGAAACCCACCCCACGCCCGCCACGGCCAAATCCGACGGAGCCAATATGCTGGCGTTGGATGGGTTGGAAACCCTGCTGCGTAAGCTGACCCGGGTGCGCGAGGCCATTCGGGAAGACGCGGCCGGTGGCCCTGTGCCCATGTAAGCCTGGGAGCTAATCCGGTGTTATAGCAACAGGGTCGTTACGCACAACGTAACGACCCTGTTGCTATTAAGAAGCCAGAAATTTAATCCGTTCCAGCACCTTATCCAGTAGGTTATTAAAGCGGAGGGTAAAGTGTTGTTTAGGCTGGTTGCGGCGGAAGAATACCAGTCCGATGTAGAACAGGTCGATGGTGAGGGTCACGTCGGGGTGCTGTTTCACCGCTTCCCAGGCCCGCTCCATCTCCTCCGACCAGTGAATATCGTCCAGCACGAACACGCTATGCTCAGTGCGGTGCTGGTTTAACAGTTCAAAGTAGCGCAGAGTAGGCTCATAGCGGTGGTTGCCGTCGAAGAAGGCAAAATCAACGGGCGTTTCCAGGGCGGCCACAGTAGGAGCCAGGGTGTCGTCGAGGTTGCCTTCCATAATTTCCGCGTTGCGCACTTGCACGACCTCAAATGTGCGTTGGGCTACGGCCGCCGTAGCCGGGCAGCCTTCAAAAGTTACCACCCGGGCCTGCGTAGCAGCCAGGGCCAGGTAGGAAGTGGTGAGGCCCAGGGAAGTGCCGAGCTCAACCACCGTGCGCGGCTGGAAGTGATTTACCAAGCGAAACAACAGCTGGCCCAACTCTGGGGGTTTAGCGGCGGTGCGGGCAATGTCGCGCAGGCGGCGGGTGCGGCCGGCACCCGTGCGGGAGCCCGCGCCAAAATCCCGTATCTGAATAGTGGTGGCATCGTGGTACAGTTCCACGCGGCGGTTTTCTACCACGCCGTACGCCTCAAAGTGGCCGTCGTGGTTGATAACGTGCGCGTACAAGCTAAATACGAAAGGGGAGTGCAGCCCATGCGCGTTGCCGGAGCGCCACAGAAACCGAAAAAAACTGAAAACCTGAAAGAGCAAAGCGCGCAGAAGCTGAAGTGGACTGCCCTCCTGGCAGGTGTACCAGCAAAGCCGCCCGAAGATACAAGCAATACAAAAGCCGCCTCGAAGGAATCGGGGCGGCTTTCGGTAACTAGCTCAGAAATAGACCTACGTAGTGGAATGCTGGCAGGTAGTACCAGCGTCATTTCGCTCCGTTGGGGTTTAGTTGAGGCGGTAGGGTACTACCAGCGTGAACTCCGGAATTTCAACGGCAAATTCGCTGCCGTCCATTTGGCGCTCCATCTGGTAGGAACCACGCATTTTGCCCACGCCCGACTTCAGATTGCAACCCGACACGTACTGGTGCGACTCGCCGGGCTCCAGCACGGGTTGTTGGCCCACTACGCCTTCGCCTTCTACTTCGCGTACTACGCCATTGGCATCGTAAATGTACCAATGCCGACGCAGCAGCTTCACAGTATACTCGCTGTTGTTGCGGATATCAATTTTATAGGCAAAGACGTAATGCTCCTGGCCCGGGCTTGAATAATCGGGCAGGTAATTTGTCGTAACACTCACGGTCACGCCTTGGGTGGTCGTCGTATTCATAACGTCTGGAGTTCCGAGAAGAGAAAAAAGCGAACAGCCGTATGCGGAAGTTAGTTTATCTACGCAGCCGGCGCACCTCTTGGCCCACCCACCCGAAAAATAATCCTCCCCCGTATGTCTGTAAAGATAGAAGAAAGCTGGCGCAAGGTACTAGCCGCCGAATTTGAGAAACCGTATTTCCAGCATCTTATTGCCTTCGTGAAGGGCGAATATGCCACGGCCACCGTATACCCGCCCGGCCCCCAAATTTTTCATGCCTTTGATGCCTGTCCCTTTGACCAGGTGAAGGTGGTTATTCTGGGCCAGGACCCCTACCACGGCAAAGGCCAGGCCCATGGTCTCAGCTTTTCGGTGGCGCCCGGCGTACGTACCCCGCCTTCTTTGCATAATATTTTCAAGGAACTCCAGAGTGACCTGCCCGGTACGCCTGCTCCGCCCGATGGCAACCTCGACCGGTGGGCGCAGCAGGGCGTACTACTACTCAACGCCACTCTCACGGTGCGGGCCAGTGACCCGGGCAGCCACCAGAAAAAAGGTTGGGAGCAGTTCACTGACGCCGTTATCCAGCAAATTTCTGACCGCAAGGAACACGTTGTATTCATCCTGTGGGGGGCCTATGCGCAGAAAAAAGGGGAAATCATTGATGCCAAAAAGCACCTGATTTTAAAAGCGGCCCATCCTTCACCCTATGCCGCCGACCGGGGTTTTTTCGGTAGTCGGCCCTTCAGTCAGACCAACACCTATCTGGAGCAGCACGGCGAACAGCCCATAGTGTGGTAACCAGCTCACAGATTTTGCGCAGTAGGATGGGCTCTAACGGATTACGTGCACGGTTGTATAAAGTGGCAACCCAGTATGCTCCACCGCCCGCTAACAAAAGAGGCTTGCCCAATCGGCAAGCCACTTTTGTTGTTGATAAGACGCGCGTAAAATCCGTGAGGATCCGTCTTGGTCTGTGAGCTTTGCTTAGTCCACCAGGTTGAAGAGGCGGTTCCAGCGGATTTTCTGCATGAAGGAAGCGTGCGGGTCCATTGACAGCCAGATGAGTACGGCCTTGCCCACAATGTGGTCGGCGGGCACAAAGCCCCAGAAGCGCGAGTCGAGGGAGTTGTGGCGGTTGTCGCCCATCATGAAATAGTAATTCTGCTTGAAGGTGTAGCTTTTCAATGGCTGCCCGTTCTGCAGAATCTGGCCGTTGGTATCCACACTCATGCCCTCATTGTGCTCATAGCGCAGAATAATTTTCTGGTAGAGAGCCGAATTTTGGGGCGTTAGCTGCACCGTTTGCCCCTCCTTCGGGATTTGGATGGGTCCGTAGTTATCCTTGTTCCAGGTAGGGAAAGGCAAGGGGTTTTGCACCGTAACGGACTGGGTAGGGATATAGTCTGGCACGTTGGGGAACACCTGCTGCCCGCGCTCCGGCTGCCCAACCGGCGTTTGCAGGTTGA
The DNA here is from genome assembly GCF_032464715.1 of Hymenobacter endophyticus. Classification (NCBI taxonomy): domain Bacteria; kingdom Pseudomonadati; phylum Bacteroidota; class Cytophagia; order Cytophagales; family Hymenobacteraceae; genus Hymenobacter; species Hymenobacter endophyticus. The sequence continues at coordinate 198,501 of NZ_JAWDJT010000007.1, forward strand.
TGATGCCCTTCACGTAGGGCTGCTGCTTGAAGTACTCGTAGGCCGCCGGGGTCATGTGCACTTCGTAGCCGATACCATACTGCTCGGTTTGCATCTGGGGGGGCACGCCATCGGGGGTATCATAGTTTACCACACCAAACTTGCGGAAGTCCTCGGCCAGGTTTTCCCCCGTCGGGATTTGCAGGAAGTAGCTGCTCTGCATTTCCGGGTAGTTCTTGGCGGGCTTGCCGTTGATGAACACCTGGCCCTGCTTAATCTCCAGCACGTCGCCGGCAATGCCGATGCAGCGCTTAATGTAGTTGGTGCGCAAGTCGGCGGGGTGCTCGGCTTCAAACGGCACGTTGAACACCACCACGTCGTTGTTCTTCACCTCCGAGAAGCCCGGCAGCCGGTAGCTGGGCAGCTGAATCAGGTCGGAGTAGCTTTTCAGGCTGGTGCCCCACACCGTTTGGTGGGTAAGCGGAACCTGCAGAGGCGTTTGCGGGGTGCGCGGGCCGTAGTGTAGCTTGCTCACAAACAGGTAGTCGCCTACCAGTAAGGAGTGTTCCATAGAGGGCGTTGGAATCGTGTAGGCCTCAAAAGTGGCCCAGCGAATAAGCGTAGCCGCCACCACCGCAAACAGGATGGCATCGGCCCATTCGCGCGTGGCACTCTTGCGCTTTTTAGGTTCCTTGCCGGGCGTTACGGGAGTTGCCGGATTTTTCTCAAGGTATTTCTCCCAGGATTGTACTGCCATAGTAAGTCAGAGGCCAGAAAAGTAGAGGCGGCCGGAGCCGTTCCGGATTAACGCCGGAAGATGCGAAATAATGCTGTAAGAGGTGAAGTTGTGAAAGGTGAAGTTGTGAAATGCATTGTTTCTGGATTTCACAACTTCACCTTTCACAACTTCACCTCTTACAGCCCCAGCAAATCCTTCATGCCGAATACGCCTTGGCGGCCGGGCAGCCACTCGGCGGCCAGCAGGGCACCCTGCACAAATCCGTCGCGGGTGTGGGCTTCGTGCTTTAGCTCAATGGAGTCGGCGGGGGAGGTGTACGCAACGATGTGCGTGCCTACCACCGCACCCTCACGCTCCGACAGCACCGCCAACTCCTGGGGAGTGGTAGCTGCCTCATTGCGCCAAGTAGTTTTGGCGGGGAAGTGGCGCAAAATGCCTTCGGCGGCCGTGAGGGCCGTGCCGCTCGGCTGGTCGACCTTTTGGGTGTGGTGAATTTCCCGAACCTGCACATCGTAGCCCCCAAACTGGTGCATTTTGGCGGCTATGTACTCGTTGAAGTGGAAGAACAGGTTGACACCCACACTGTAGTTGGAAGCGTAGAATAGCGGAGTGCCCGTTTGCTTGCTCAGGGCCTGGGCCTCGGCAAAATGATGCAGCCAACCCGTAGAGCCGCACACCACCGGAATTCCCTGTTGCAGGCAAGCCACCACGTTCTGATAAGCCGCGTCAGGGTGCGTGAACTCAATGGCCGCGTCTGCCTCGGCTGGGGAGAAATCGGAAATTTGTACGGTAGGGTGGGAAGGGTCTACGATACCGGCAATTTGGTGGCCCCTGGCAATAGCCTGGGCTTCGATGGCCCGGCCCATTTTGCCGTAACCAATCAACAGGAGTTTCATACGAAAGAAGAGTTCAGATACGCAAATACCAACGACGGGCAGGAGCCAGTAGCCGGTACCTGTTATTTCAGGTGCAAGGTAAGCGCTAGGCCCGCAGTGGGCCCCGTGGTGGGGGTGGTGGGCAGTACAGCCGGGTCGAGGCGCAGGCTCAGATCCTCACTGATGTCGAAGTCGCGCAGGTGAGCGGCCACCAGCGCGTCCAGAATAGTAATGCCGTACACTACGGCGTTGTAGGCAATAAACGTGTCGCGGTAGCGGCGGTAAAACACAACGCCCCGCTGGATATTCTCAATGCTGGTTTCCTGGCTCACCAACTCGCCTTTAAGTTCGGCAATAGGCGTGCGTTTTTCGGTGAAATCCTTCTTGCCGTTGGAGTACTCTTTGTACCGTGACTGGTAGTGGTAAAGCCCGTAGCCCGTAGCCCCCAGGCCCCCATACACCAAAGGCAGTTTCCAATACTGTCGGTTATAGATTTGGCCAGAGCCCGGCAGAACCAGCGCCAACAGGGCTGCTTTTTGCGGGCGGGTCACGCGCTTACCAAAAAGCTTTTCTGTCCGCCGTAAAGAATCTGAAACGGAGCGGGTAGCTACTTTCGAGGAATCGGGGCCGGTTGTAACAGTTTGTGCGTGGGCCGTCAGGCCACCCAGCAACAAGAGAATGAAGGCCGCATACCATCTGAATAACATGTTCATAGGGTAGAGGGTAAGGACGCAGATGATTTTACCTGCAGTTGAAGCTGCAGACCAGTTGCCAAACCGCCCGTGGCCAGGGGCATTACGCTGGGCTTTATTCGCAGGGCCAATTCCTCGCTGATATCAAACTCCCTGAGGTGAGCATCGACTAAGGCATCCAGCGCTACCATGCCATAAGTCAAGGCCATGTAGCCGATAAACGTGTCGCGTTGTGTGCGGTACCTATCCAGGCCGGTGGCTACTCCCCGCGCGCTTTTTTCTTGCGTTACCAGTTTGCCGCTGAGTTCTGGAATGGTTTTGCCGGCCGATAACTCCCGCGACGCTACCGCATACTCCCGGTAGCGGGTTTGGTACTGATACAAGCCATATCCCACGCCCCCGAGAGCTCCATATACCAGCGGCAGCTTCCAGTATTTGCGATTGTACATCTGCCCGGCTCCGGGTAACAGCACTGAAAGCAGCACTGCCTTTTTGGGGCGGGAGAGGGCAGTACCAGCACCCGATACGGATAGAGGCCGCCGCGCAGAATCACGCACCACCGCCTGAGCTTGGACCGCCTCTGCCAGCCCACTCAGCAATACAACAGCAGCAGTAATGCGACTAGATGCCATTAGCAGTAGAAAGAAAGGGGCGGAACGATGTTCCGCCCTTTGGTAGTGTTCTAGGCTGGCTGCAGAATGTGGAGGATGCGTTGCATATCCTCTACTGAGTCGAAGGCTATTTTGATTTCGCCTCGGCCCTGGGGGCCCGGTTTCACCAGTACCCGGCTGCCAAACCGCTCCGAAAGGTGGCGCTCGGCCCGCTTCAGCTCGGCCTGGGGCACAGCGGGGGGCGCGGGCTGGGTATGTTTCTTCTCAGTTTCGGCGGCGCTGCCGTTGCGCACCAGCTGCTCCACCCGGCGCACCGACATATCCTCGGCTACGATGCGGTGGAACAGGGCTAGCTGCTGGTCAACGCTGTCGATGGTAATGAGGGCGCGGGCGTGGCCCATGCTAATCACACTGTCGCGCAGGCCAATCTGAATATCGGGCGGGAGCTTGAGCAGGCGCAGGTAGTTGGTTACCGTCGAGCGGTTTTTGCCCACCCGGTCACCTAGCTCCTCCTGCTTCAGGTTACACTCACTTACCAGCCGTTGGTAGCTGAGGGCAATTTCAATGGCATTGAGGTTTTCGCGCTGGATGTTCTCAATCAGGGCCATTTCCAGCATCTGCTGGTCGTCGGCCTTGCGGATGTAGGCCGGAATGGAATCCAGGCCGGCCAGCTTAGAAGCCTGCAAGCGCCGCTCCCCGCTGATGAGCTGGTAGGCGTTGGTGCCGGTTTGGCGTACCGTTACGGGCTGAATGATGCCCTGGATTTTGATGCTCTCGGCCAGTTCCTGCAGCGCATCCTGATCGAAGTGGGTGCGGGGCTGGTAGGGGTTGGCCTGGATATGACCCACCGGAATCAGGCCCACGGAGTTCACGGGGTGGGGCACCAGGCCCAGCCGCTCACTCTTTTTCTCGTAGCTGCCTTCAATGAGGGCATTCAGACCCCGGCCCAGGCCGCCAATCTTGCGCTTGGGCGCGGCAGCGGCCGGAATATTCTTCTCTTCGTTTTTCTCAGACATACCTGCAAGCAACGCCCACCCATTAGCAAGGAGGTGGAAGCGGGATTCAAAAATACACAAACGCCCGGGATGCCGGTACATTTTGTTCCACGCGAAATAAAAAACGTGGAACACCGTGGGCAACAGCCCGCAGAAGCCTATTAAAGAGAAATAAAAAAGGCCGGCGTATGTCGCCGGCCTTTTTTATTTCTACGCTGCGGTATCCTCCGTGGCCTCCTCGGGCTCGTCGGCCGCTTCCACGTTTTTCTCCACTATTTCGCGGGCCAGGTTTAAGTAGCTGATGCTTCCCTTGCTCTCGGCATCGTGCAGGATAACCGGAATGCCAAAGCTCGGCGACTCCGACAGTTTCACGTTGCGCGGAATGATTGTATCGAACACCAGTTGCTGAAAGTGCAGCTTTACTTCCTCCACTACCTGGTTACTCAGGCGCAGGCGCACATCGTACATCGTGAGCAGGATGCCCTCAATCTCCAGCTCCTCGTTCAGGCGGCTCTGGATGATTTTGACGGTGTTGAGCAGCTTGCCCAGGCCTTCGAGGGCGAAGTACTCGCACTGCACCGGAATAATGACCGAATGTGCGGCCGTGAGGGCATTCACCGTAATCAGACCCAGGGAAGGCGAGCAGTCGATGATAATGAAGTCGTACTGATCGGCCAGGGGCCGCAGCGCATCCTTCATCTTCTCTTCCCGGTTGGGCAGATTAATCATCTCCACCTCGGCACCTACCAGGTCAATGTGGGAGGGCATCAGGTCGAGGTGGGGAAGCAGGGTGGTTTGCAGGATGATATCCTGGGCGTTGATGCCGTCCACCATGCACTCGTAAATGCTGTTCTGAATGTCCTTCGGGTCGAAGCCGACGCCGGAAGTGGCATTAGCCTGCGGATCGGCATCCACGAGCAGGGTCCGATACTCCAGCGCTGCCAGGGAGGCCGCGAGGTTAATCGAGGAGGTGGTTTTGCCGACCCCACCCTTTTGGTTGGCTACCGCAATGATTTTGCCCATGTAGTTGAAGCAGTTAGCTGGCGGCAGTGCGCTGTCAGCTTATCTCAGATTATGCAAAAGAAGAAAAAGCGGCCAATTCCCAATGGGAAGTAGCTGCCCAGCTTACAAGGAAGTGGTTTCGCCCACGCTTAGCAACACTAACTCTTTGCCAGCCTGTGTAGCTTTAGCTTTGGCCTCGTCGTGGTTGATGGCAATGACCGGAAAGGAATCATAGTGCATGCCGATGATTTTGGAAGCACCAACCCAGTCGGCGGCTACCAGCGCATCGTCGATGCCCATGGTGTAATGGTCGCCGATGGGCAGAATGGCCAAATCCAGCTTATGCCGCTCACCAATGAGTTTCATGTCGTAGGTGAGGGCCGTGTCGCCGGCGAAGTAGAGGGTTTTACCCTCCGCCTGCACAATATATCCAGCGGCTACCCCGCCATACGAGCCATCGGGCAAGGAGCTGGAGTGGGCGGCGGCTACCATCGTCACGCTGCCGAAGGGCAGGTGCAAAGTGCCACCCAGGTTCATACCCACGGTTTGTAGGCCTTTCTGCTCAAACCAACCGGCTATTTCGGCAATGGCTACCACCTGTGCGCCGGTGCGCTTGCCAATTTCTTCAACGTCAGCCACATGGTCGCCGTGGCCGTGGGTGATGAGAATGTAGTCGGCTTGGATGGCATCAACGTCCACATCTGCGGCCAGCGGGTTGGGCCGGATAAACGGGTCGAAAAGCACTTTGCTGCCACCGGCTTCCAGCAGGAAGCAAGCGTGGCCGTAGTAGGTCAGGGTCATAGAAAACGGAGCAGGGTAGGTAGCCAGTGGGCTACAAACCCCGGATGGGATACCTTTGCAAATATACACTGTTTCGCCGTTCCCATGTTCCCGTTTTCGCGCCGTGTTGTTGGTTTTGCCCTGTTACTGCCTGGTTTGCTGGCTGCCTGCTCCGAGCAAGGTCCGGCCACTGAGCCCCGGCGGGTGTTCCGCTACAACCAGCCCGAAAGCCTGACTTCCCTGGACCCCGCGTTTGCCCGCAACCAGGCCAACACCTGGGCCGTGACCCAACTCTACAACGGCCTAGTAGAGCTGGACGACAGCCTCAAGCCCGGCCCGTCCGTCGCCCGCCGCTACGAAATCAGCCCCGATGGCCGCCGCTACACCTTCACGCTTCGGCCCGATGTGCAGTTTCACGATTCGGAGGTGTTCCCGGGCGGTAAGGGGCGGCGCGTAACGGCTCAGGACTTCGTGTACTCGTTCCGGCGGCTGCTGGATGGAGCTACGGCCAGCCCCGGCGGCTGGATTTTCCGGGGCAAAGTGCTGGCGAAGCCCGATGGGGAGCCTTCGGATACCTGCTTCGTGGCCGTGAATGACTCCACGCTACGCATCCATTTGCAGGAGCCCTTTATTCCGTTTCTAGGGATTCTGACGATGCCCTACGCCTACGTAGTGCCGCGGGAGGCCGTGCAGAAGTGGGGCAAGGATTTTCGGGAGCATCCGGTGGGCACGGGGCCGTTTCGGTTCAAGGAGTGGGACGAGGGTAATGCCATCATCTACCACCGTAACCCCATGTACTGGAAAAAAGACGCCCAGGGCCAGCGGCTACCCTACTTGGATGCCGTGCAGATCAGCTTTATCCAGGACCGCAAAACCGAGTTCCTGACCTTTATGCAGGGTAAGCTGGATTTCCTGAGCGGCATCCGCAGCGGCTCCCGCGACCTGATTATGTACCCTGATGGTACTGTACGAGAGGATTTCAAGGGTAAGTTCCGGCTGCAGAAGGTGCCCTACCTCAATACCGAGTACCTGGGTATGCAGCAGGACCTGACTAACCTGCGCGGCGACAACCTCACCACCGGGAAAGCCCTGCAGGACAAGCGCGTGCGCCAAGCCCTGAACTATGCCCTTAACAAGCCCGAGTTTCTGGCCTATTTCCTTAACAACGTAGGCAAGCCCGGAAATTCAGGGTTTGTGCCAGCCTCACTACCCTCGTTTAGCGCCGAGAAAGTGCCCGGCTACACCTATCAGCCCGAAAAAGCCCGGCAACTGCTGCGCGCCGCCGGCTACGGCCCCGGAAAGCCCCTACGCCTGCGCCTGAACACGGTGGCCGAAAGCAAGGAGTTCTGTGAGTACTACCAGAAAAAGTGGGCCGACGTGGGCGTGCAGGTAGAAATTGACGTGAATCAGGGTGCGGCCCACGGGGAAATGATTGACAACGGCCGCGCCGCCTTTTTCACCCGCAGCTGGCTGGGCGACTACCCCGACGCCGAAAACTACTTAGCCCTGTTCTACAGCCCCAACTTCGCCCCGGCCGGCCCCAACAAAACCCACTTCAAGCGCCCCGCCTACGACCAGCTTTACCAGCAAGCCAAGCTGGAACAGGACGCCGACAAACGCTACGCCCTCTACCAGCAAATGGACCGCCTGGTAACCGAGGAGTGCCCCGTTATTGCCGTGTACTATGATGAAGTGGTGCGCCTCACCCAGAACAATGTGCAGGGCCTCACCCCCAACCCCATGAACCAGCTGGTACTGGAGCGGGTGAAAAAGAATTAAAAATTAAGAATTAGGAATTAAAACTGCTCTGTTATCCTGAGCGCAGCGAAGGAGCCTATCACGTCAGAACGAGTCGTTGATACGATTGTCGTTTTGTGGTTAGAAGGTCCTTCGCTGCGCTCAGGATGACAGAGCAGTTTTAATTCCTAATTCTTAATTTTTAATTGAATTACGGATTCGTGCTCCACATGCCGGCTTCTTTGATAAAGATGCGGCGGTTGAGCTTGAGCTGGCTGACGATGATTTCGGCAATGTCTTCGGGCTGCATCACTTTGTCGGGGTTGCCGTCCGTGAGTTTGTTGCTGACGGCCAGCTCGGTAGCCACGGTGCTGGGCGTGAGGGCCGATACGCGGATGTTCTGCTTGCGCACCTCCTGCATCAGGGACTCGGTGAAGCCCAGCAGGCCAAACTTGGAGGCGCTGTAGGCGCTGGTGGTGGCCGCGCCGCGCTGGCCGGCTGTGCTAGCCACGTTAATGATGTCGCCGGTTTGGCGCTCCACCATCTGGGGCAGTACGGCGCGCGTCACGTAGTAAGCGCCCAGCAGGTTCACCCGGATGATGTTTTCCCACTCCTCGGGGTCCATATCAACTACCTTGGCGAAGGTGCCGATGCCGGCGTTGTTGATGAGGATATCGATGGTGCCGAGTTGGCCCAAAGCCTGTTGCACGGCCGCTTCTACGGCGGTGCGGTCGGCTACGTTGGCGGCTACTACCACGGCTTGGCCACCCTGGGCTTCTATTTCGCGGGCTATTTCCTGCAGTTGCGTTTCGGTACGGGCCAATAAGGCCACGCGTACGCCTTCTTTGGCTAAAGCCACGGCCACGGCCCGGCCAATACCTTTACCAGCGCCCGTTACCAGGGCCGTTTTGCCAGTCAGATTTTCCATGAGTTGGATTAGGTTGAAAGGGAGAGTGGCTATAACTACGTTGGGGGTGAAAGGTTGGCCCTACCTGTTCCGGCTCACTGCCGGAGAAGACATCTGAAAACCTGCTTATCTTTCTCCCCCGTACTTATTTCCCTGCTTCCTATGAAGAAAATTGCCCTCACCGGTCTGCTGGCCGGGGCGCTGCTGGCTGGCTGCAACCCGCAGAACAACTCTGCCGAAACCGGTGCCGCCACCGAAACCACGCTGGCTGACATGAAAGACCTGCCCACACTGTTTGAGGCGTATTGGGAGGAAAACGCCAAGCTGTTTCCGCTGGAGGCTACCGCCCAGGGCGACAACCGCTACAACGACCAGTTGCCCAACGACGGCACTAAAGCGTTCCGCCAGCACCTGCAGAACTTTTACCAGAAGTACCTTGACGGCTTGCACAAGTTCAACCGGGAGGAGTTGACGGCCAATGATAAAATCAGCTACGACATCTTTGAGTACGACCTGCAGAACAAGCTGGAAGGCCTGAAGCTGAACACTTGGATGCTGCCGTTTCAGCAGTTTTGGGGCCTGCCCATCAGCCTGGGGCAATACGGCTCGGGTGAGGGAGTACAGCCGTTCAAAACGGCCAAGGACTACGACAATTGGCTGGGCCGTGCGAAGGGCTTTTCGGTGTGGGCCGATACGGCCATCAGCAACTTTCGCCAGGGCATAAAGGCTGGTGTGGTGCTGCCCAAGGCGCTGGTAGTGAAGATGATTCCGCAGATGCGGGCTATGGAAACGCAGGACCCCACCAAAAGCCTGTTTTACGGCCCCATCAACAAGCTGCCCACCAGCCTGAGCGGTGCCGAAAAGCAACGCATTACGGAGGCCTACAAGAAAGCCATCCAGGAGCAGTTGGTACCTACGTACAAGAAGCTCGGCGACTTTCTGGAAAAGGAATACCTGCCCAAAGCCCGACCCAGTACCGGCATTGCCGCCATTCCGGGCGGAGCAGATATCTATAAATACTACGTGAAAACGTGGACGACTACCGATAAAACGCCGGAGGAAATCTACCAGACCGGCCTGAAGGAAGTGGCCCGCATCCGGGGCGAGATGGAAAAGGTGAAAGCGCAGGTCGGCTTCAAAGGCGACTTGCCAGCCTTCTTCGCCTCCCTGAAAACCGACCCCAAGCTGATGCCCTACAAAACGCCCGAGCAGGTGCTGGGCGCTTTCCGGGCCATTCAGGCCAAAATGCAGCCCAACCTGAAAAAGATGTTCGGCCGCACGCCCAAAACCCCATTCGAAATTCGTCAGACGGAGGCGTTCCGGGCCGCTTCGGCTTCGGCCGAGTATAACCCCGGCAGCCCCGACGGCTCCCGCCCCGGCATCTTTTACATTCCTATTCTGGATGCTACCAAGTTCAACGTTACCTCCGGCATGGAGTCGTTGTTTTTGCATGAGGCCATCCCGGGCCACCACTACCAGACCTCTCTCCAGCAGGAAAACACCGACCTGCCTAAGTTCCGGCGCTTTGCTTGGTACGGGGCCATGGGCGAAGGATGGGCGCTGTACACCGAAAGCCTGGGCAAGGAGCTTGGCCTCTATACCGACCCTTATCAGTACATGGGCGCGCTGGGTGATGAAATGCACCGCGCCGTGCGTTTAGTGGTAGACGTGGCCATGCACTCCAAAAACATGACCCGCGAGGAGGCCATCAAGTATATGCTGGCTAATGAAGCCATTAGTGAGGAAGGTGCCACCGCCGAAATTGAGCGCTACATGGCCATTCCGGGCCAGGCCCTGAGCTACAAAATTGGGGCCCTGCAAATCCGGGAGCTACGCCAGCGGTATGAGCAGCAGCTGGGAGCCCACACCGATAAGCTGCGCGAGAAGTACGCCGGCCAAAACCGCAGCCACTTTAGCCTCAGCGGCTTTCACGATGAGCTGTTGAAGGATGGCGTGATGCCCCTAGCCGTATTGGAGCGCAAAATGGATAACTGGGCTCGTAACCCCCAATAGGTTTTCACTAGCGTACAGCACACAGCTCAAAAAGGCCCGCAACACAAGTTTGCGGGCCTTTTTGCTTGAGAAGCCAGCCAAGCGGGAAGAGTAACCGTTAAAGCAAACATTCATTCTGCCTTTTAACATCCTAGATAATATGAGCAAACATCGTTGGCAAACCCTGGGCCTGGGCACTCTGGCCGGTTTTCGCAGCATGACAGCCCCGGCGTTGCTGAGCAGCAACCTGCTGACCTACCATCCGCGCGCCCTGGTCGGTTCGCCCTTGCGCTACCTGCAGAAACCTGTGGTGGCCCACGGCCTGAAGCTGCTGGCTGCTGGCGAGATGACGGCTGACAAGCTCCCCCAAATGCCCGACCGTATTACGCCCGTGGCGCTGCTGGGCCGGGCTGGTGCGGGCGCACTGGTAGGCGCCGCGCTCTACAAAATCAACCACGATAGTCAGTGGCGCGGCGCCCTGCTGGGTGGTGTAGCCGCCATTGCGGGCTCCTATCTGAGCTTCTTCCTGCGCAAAAAAACCACCGAGCAATCTGGCTTATCCAGCGGGCTGGTGGGTGGCCTTGAAGATGTGCTCACCTTGGCTTCCGGCCTGGCCCTAACCAAAGGCACGCATGCCGGGGAGCCCCAGTCGAGACGTTGGTCTTTGTAAATTCTGGCTGGCTTCTATACGTAAAAAGGCGCCCTCACTGCAGTGAGGGCGCCTTTTTACGTAGCATAGTTTGGCTGTTATTCCTCCCGGGCCGAGCCCCTGGCTTCCGTTGAGTTTTCGGGCATGGTGTTGGCCGGCGAGTTGGGGTTGCCAGGCGAGGCGTTCAGCCCGGCGTCGGCGGAGGTTTTCTGGTCGGCGGGGGAGCCGGTTCCGGCAGGCTGCGTCACCACTTGCTCCCCGCTGATGCTGTCGAGGTCGGTTTCGGTGGCGCGGGCCTTGGGGGCATCCGTGAAATCCTGGCTGGCCTGTGGGTCTTTACCAGGTGTGTTGTTGTAGTCACAAGCGGCGAGGGCCGTGGCCAGGCCAGCAGCCAAAGTGAGGGAGAAGAGGCGTTTCATGGTGAGAATGGGCGTGAAATATAAAATGAACAGGAGAATACTAGTGGCCCGGGCCTGGCCCGGGAGCTGGCCCAGCTGGTACGGAGTTTTGCACGCTCTGCTGCTGTATAGCTCCGCTGGTGCCCGTAGTATCGGCGGTAGTACCGGCCGCGTTTCGGGCTTCGGCAGGCCGGGCTTTTTCACCGCAACCAGCCAAGAGTGCCGTCAGGCCCACCGTGCAAGCTATTCTGGAAGCAAGGGTCATGCAAATGAGGTTAGAAGGCGTAAGGGGGCAAACGTGTGGGGCCGGGCTGCGGTTGCGCTCCACCTTGCCCGGTGGGCAGCAGCGGCTACCTTTGGCCCATGTCCCTTCCTGCCTTCATGAACTGGAGCGGCGGCAAAGATTCGGCTCTGGCCCTCTACCATGCCCTGCGCAACCCCGCCCTGCACGTTACCGATTTGCTCACCAGTGTAAATGCTCACTACGACCGGGTGTCCATGCACGGCGTGCGAGTAGCGTTGCTGGAGCAGCAGGCCCACCGCATCGGGTTGCCACTCACCAAGCTGGAGCTGCCGGAAATGCCCGATATGGCGGAATACGAAGCCCGGATGCGGGCTACTCTGGCTCCGTTGCAGGCCAAAGGAGTTCAACGGGCCATCTTCGGGGATATTTACCTGGAGGATTTGCGCCGGTACCGTGAGCAGCAGTTGGCCAGCATTGGGTTGGCAGCAGAGTTTCCGCTCTGGCAGCGGCCCAACGCCGAACTGCTGCGCGAGTATCTGGAGCTGGGTTTTCGGGCCGTGGTGGTGTGCGTGAATGAACAATACCTCGACCAAAGCTTCTGCGGCCGGGAGCTGAACGCTGACTTCCTGCGCGACTTGCCCCCCGGCGTTGACAGCTGCGGCGAAAACGGGGAATACCACAGCTTCGTGTTTGACGCCCCGTATTTCAGCAGCCCCATCCCGTTTGAGCGGGGCGAAATTGTGCGCCGGACCTACGCGTCCCCTGCCAGCACCGCGTGCACCCCCGCAGATGACTCTGACAGCCCTGCCGCAGCACCAACATCCTCGCTCTTCACCACGGGCTTCTGGTACTGCGACTTACTGCCCGTAGCGCCAACTGCCCGTTGAGTGAATGAAACATTTGGCGCGGTTTAGCAGTCCCTATACCATCTCCAATCCGCTCATTTTCCCATGTCCGACGCGTCGGCCACCATTCTTTTCGACGGGGTGTGCAACCTCTGCAATGGGTTTGTGCAGTTTGTTATTCGCCACGATGCCGCTGGCCGGTTCCGGTTTGCGGCGCTGCAGTCAGAGGCTGGGCAGGCGTTGCTGCGGCACCACCAACTGCCCACACCCTCCGAGCCCGACTCGGTTGTGCTGCTAATAGGCGGACAGGCATATACTCACTCGGCGGCGGCACTGGGGATTTTGCACGGGCTGGGGGGTGGTTGGCGGCTGATGGCGCGGCTGGGTCAGGGAGTTCCTAGTGGCCTGCGTGATGCCGTGTACCGGCTGATTGCCCGCTACCGCTACCGGTGGTTTGGGCGGCAGGATGCCTGTTGGCTACCCACGCCTGAGCTGCGCGCCCGGTTTCTTTAGCACTTACTTTTTCCTTTTTCTCCTTCCCACCCCACATTATGCACGCTCTGGTATTAGCCGGTATTGATCAGCCCGCCGTTCTACAGGAAGTTCCTACGCCTCAGCCTGGTCCGGGCCAGGTACAGGTGCTTCTACACGCCGCCGCCCTTAACCACCGCGACGTCTGGATTCAGAAGGGTCAGTATGCCGGCCTGAAATTTCCCATCATTCTCGGCTCCGATGGAGCGGGGGTGGTTACGGCCTTGGGCGACGGAGTGGATGCCAGTCTGCTGGAGCAGGCCGTTATCATCAACCCCGGCAGCAACTGGGGCCCTAACCCGGCTGCCCAAGGCCGTGAATTTCAGATTTTGGGCCTGCCCCAGGATGGCACGTTTGCGGAGTATGTGTGCGTACCGGCTCAAAATGTGCGGGCCAAGCCGGAACACCTCAGCTTTGAGGCAGCGGCTTCGTTGCCCCTGGGCGGCGTTACGGCATATCGGGCAATGTTTACGCGGGCCAATCTGCAACCCGGAGAGCGGGTACTGATTAGTGGAGTAGGGGGCGGAGTGGCCCTACTAGCCCTGCAAATGGCGGTGGTCACGGGGGCCGAGGTCTGGGTTACCTCTGGCTCAGAAGAAAAAATTGCCCGGGCCGTTGAGTTAGGCGCGAAGGGTGGCATCAGCTACCACACCGAGAACTGGCCGGCTATACTCACCAAGCAGGCCGGTGGGGGCTTTGATGTACTAGTGGACAGTGCCGCCGGCCCTGGCTTCAACCACTTAGTAGATGCTGCCAACCCTGGCGGGCGTATTGTATTCTACGGGGCCACCCAAGGAGATATACCCGATGTAGCAGCCCGCAAAATATTCTGGAAGCAACTGTCAGTACTGGGCTCTACCATGGGCACCGCCCAGGATTTCGCCGCTATGGTGAGCCTGTTTGAGCAGTACCGCATCCAGCCCATTATTGATGAAACCTTCCCGTTGGCCGAGGGCGAAAACGCTTTGCGGCGAATGGCGGATGGCCTGCAGTTTGGTAAGCTGTTGCTAAAAATACGGGAGTAGTAAATAGCTGGTTGGTACTAGTAAAAACCAATAAAATAGGCGAGTTCAGGGGAATCAAATGACTGCTAATATGGTTAGCTATTTAACGAACGAATAACTAACTTGCTGCCATATGAAGACGCCCGCTGATTACCTTGCTTGTCCGGTTTTTGAGTTGACGTATCCCACCGGCGAAGCTGCCGAATCGGTACCGGTAGTGGCCTATAACGACGCCGTACGTGCAGTAGAAGCCGCCTTGGCCGATGCCGAAAAGTATAAGTACCTGCTCATGCGTGCCCTGCGCCGCAGTGGCTCGGTCCAGCAATACCCGGCCATGGTTGCCCTACCAGTTTCTGCCCCCGAAACTCCCGTACTGCCCCTGTACTCCCCCGACGAACTGGCGGCTTAATAGTAGACATCTAATAAACGGCCCTCACTCTGCTTATGGCAAAGTGGGGGCCGTTTGCTGTAAGGCGCAGCTGCCGTAACAGGTGCTACCGGGAGCGTAGGCGCTGGCCCAACTCCTGCGCCAGTGCCACCGCCTGCTCCCGTAGCTCCGGCACCGCCGTCGATTCAAAGTAAGCCGGCCGCCGACTTGGGCCTATGGTAAATAATACCTCTGAGGCCTGCCCATTTGTGCTGATCAAGGCACCATGTTCATCCGTTTGGATGCCCAGGCCCAGCGGATCGGATAGCAGGTGGCCATGCTCCCGCAGGGTTGCCACAACTGGCTCCTGAATGCGGCGGTAGTCGAGTAGGGGGCCAGTACAGGTGATGACGTGCTGGGCCGAAAGTACACTTGGTGGCTGCTGCCCTTTTTGCACGGTTACCTGTAGGCCCTGCGTGGTGGGAACAATGTTTTTCACCCGCCCAATGGCTGAGCGTACCTGCCCGGTCTGATGCATCTCCTCTACTACCAAAGCGTTTTGTGGGGGGCTTCGGTGCCTGAGCACTGACCAGATACCCGCCAAATGCCGCAGAAAGCGGGCCTGCTCTGGCAGTGCCCAGCTAGCCCAAATTCTTCCCAGGTAAGGCCGCAACGAATCCAGTACTGTGCGCCAGTCAATGCCTTGGCTTTGCGCTGCCCGTACGTGGCGGCGCACTACGCGCAGTACCTCCAGTACGGTGCTGCAGGCAGCTAAGTCGGTAGCGTAGAAATCCGGATAGGGTAGGGGCTGGAACTGGTGCGCCGCCGGCCAGCGCCCGTGCCTTGATATGGCTGTTATGGTTCCCTGATGGCCATCGGCGCGCAAGCCCAGCAGCACATCCACGGCCGTTAAGCCAGTCCCAATCAGCACTATTGAATCGGTGGGGCCAATAGTGCGCAAGGCACCCTGAGCCCAGGGGTTACCGTGGTAGTTTGGGTGCTTCAGATAATCGAGGCTGTGGGAAATGGGTACGGGCGGCGGGAAGTTGCCCAGGGCCAATACCACGTACGAACTGAACAACTCCAGCCCATTGTGGAGGCGCACAGTAGCTCCTTGCCCATCAGCCGCTACCGCTACGGCCTGAGCTGTTTGGTTGTGCCAGGTAAAGCGAAATCCGTTGAGAGAAGGCCACTCCAGCACCTGGCTTACCAACTGCTGCATGTAGCGGCCGTAGCTCTGGCGGGAGCAAAACCCCTGTTCGCAGGCTTCCGGGCTGGTTAGCTGCAGCCAATTTTGAAAGTGGTTGGGTTGGTCAGGGAAGGCACTCAGAAACTGGCTGCGCACGTTCAGCAGGTACTCAGGGCGGCGGGCAGTGTAGGCCAGCCCCGGGCCCGGGACGGGCCGCGGCTCCACCAAGTGCACGTCGCAATAATATGGCAGGTCACCGGAGAGCCGGGCCAACTGTACGGCCAGCATGGAGCCTGAAAACCCGCCGCCAATAATCGTTATGATTTTGCGTTGCACCAACCGTCGAAATAAGGGAACCGGCGAGTAAAGTACTCTGGAAAAAATGATATAAAAATTAATTTTTGCTATATAATCGAAAATTAATACCCGAGGTTGATACGTAGTAATTGTTGTAGTTATTCGATAACTGACTGATGGTCAATAAAAAGACAAGACCAGATGGTTATGCAACCGTCTGGTCTTGTAAGTAGCGTAATCCGAAATAAATCCTGCTGTTTACGGAGTCTCTGGGCCGCTCTAATAGTAGTTGCCCGGCACCAAGTAGTTACGCACGTAATCCGTCACGCCATCCTCCAGCTTGGTAAACGGCCGGTTGTAGCCGATGGCGCGCAACTTGCTCATATCGGCCTCGGTGAAGTACTGGTAGGTGTCCCGAATATCCTCCGGGGTGTCGCGGAAGCGGATATCAGCTGTTTGACCGAGGGCGGCAAAAGTGCTCAGCGTGAGGTCCAAGAAGGTGCGGGCTTCGCCGGTTCCTAGGTTATAAATGCCGGAGTGCTGGCGCGTCTGCATCAGAAACAGGCATACCTCCACCACGTCCTTCACGTACACGAAGTCGCGCTGTTGCTCCCCGTCGGCGTATTGGGGGTTATGAGAGCGGAACAGGGTCATGGAGCCTGTTTCCTGTACCTGCCGGAAAGCGTGCAGAATTACGGAAGCCATCCGGCCCTTATGGTACTCATTGGGGCCGTATACGTTGAAGAATTTCAGGCCTGCCCAGAAAAATGGCTTTTCCGGTTGCTGAATAGCCCAGTTGTCGAAGTCGTTCTTGGAGTCGCCGTAGGGGTTTAGGGGCTTGAGCAGCGGCAGTAGGGCATCATCATCGGAGTAGCCCAACGATCCGGAGCCGTACGTGGCGGCCGAGGAAGCGTACACCAGCGGCAGCTGATAGCGGCAGCAGGCCTGCCACATTTTCTGCGAGTACTCCAGGTTCAGCACGTTCAGCACGTCCCGGTTTTGCTCGGTAGTATCAGTACGGGCGCCCAAATGGAAAATGAATTCTACCTGCTCATGGTGCTGCTCCAGCCACTCGAAAAACTCCTCCCGGTCCACGTATTCGCGCAGGTGCTTGCCTTTCAGATTGGCCAGTTTGCGCTCGGCGGTGAAATTATCCACCACCACGATATCGTTGAAGTTGGCGGCATTAAGGCGGGTGACAAGACAGCTGGCAATAAAGCCGGCGGCTCCGGTTACGACAATCATAGGACAGAAATTTAGGCCAAAAGTAAGCCGGTTTACGCGGATTGGCCGAGTAAGCCAAATTTCTTTCCGCCGCCAGCATCGGTACGCAGCATAACCGTAACCAGAAGCCCTAGGTTGCTTAAAAGGCCGCGGCTGCTTACAAACGGCGGTTACCTTTGCGCCCATGTTCTGCCTTTCTTCTTTGGCCTTCCGGCGCCGCACTCTGGGGGTGTTGCCGTTGCTGGTGGCTCTGGCGGCCTGTCGGCCCGATACGCCCGCTACTACTGCCAATGCCCCGGTCAGCACCACTCACCAAGTGCGCGACGACCTGGGCCGCCAGCTTACGCTGCCCACGCACCCGCAGCGGGTAATGGCCCTGGCCGCTTCCATGACGGAAATGCTCTACGCCGTGGCTGATACGGCTACCATTGTGGCCCGCACCCAAGTATGCGACTACCCGGCGGCGGCCCTGCGCAAGCCCATTGTCAACAGCTACCCGCTGGATTTTGAGCGGTTGGTGGCCCTGAAGCCCGACGTGGTATTTACCACGGAAGGCATTACCTCTCTGGCCGATGCCCAACGGCTGCAGGAGCTAGGTATTCCGGTATACTATCAGCGTTACCAAAAAGTAGAGGATATTTTGGGAGGGCTAACCAACCTGGGCAAGCTCCTGCAACGGGAGCAGCCCGCCCGCCGCGTGGTCGACTCGTTGCGGCGGGAGCTTACGGCCCTGGCCGCTCCGGCTGCCCCAAGCGTCCGGCCCCGCGTGCTGGCTATTACCTGGACGGACCCGGTGTACGTGTACGGCCAAAATACGCTGTTCACGGATAAAATCAGGCTGGCGGGCGGCCAGAATGCAGTGGTAGAGAAATTCACGCAGCCCTATCCGGCCCTCACCCGGGAGTATATCCTGAAGCTCAACCCCGACGTGATTCTGGGTGGCAGCTTCGGCAAAATGGACAGCACCTTCTTTAAGCTGTATCCCGAGCTCAAGCGCACCCGCGCCTACCAAACCCGCCGCATCTACAGCCCCACTGACGACCTGATGTCGCGCCCTAGTCCGCGCGTAGTGGCCTCGGTGCGGGAGTTGCAGCAGCTGCTGGCCGGTAAATAATGCCTTCCACCCGCTAGCCATGCCTCGTTCCGCCTTCCCTTGGATTCTGGCCTGCCTGCTGCTCCTGTTGGGGCTGCTGGTACTGGGCCTGCGTGTGGGAAGCTACGAAACGGATTTTGCCCTGCTGACTCGCACCCTGCTGCACTACAATCCTCAAGACCCGGCCCACCTAGTGCTGGTGGAGCTGCGGCTGCCTCGGTTGCTGCTAGCCCTGCTGGCGGGTGCGGCCCTGGCGGTGAGCGGCTACCTCATGCAGCTCATGGTAAACAACCCTCTGGCTGACCCTTACCTGCTGGGTACGGCATCGGGCGGGGCGTTAGGGGCCAGCATCACCTTTGCCTTTGTGCCGGTGCTCATGATAGGCGGGGTGTATTTGCCGCCGCTGGCTGCCCTCGGCGGCGCGTTGGGCGTTACGCTGCTGGTGGTAGTTATTGGGAGCCGCCGGGGCCGTATTGTGCCGGCCCAACTCCTGCTGGCTGGTGTGGCACTCAGTTCCCTTACCACGGCCCTCGGGGGCTTGCTCACGTTTCTGGCCGCCACCGAAGAGAAGCTCCGCACTATCACCTTCTGGGCGCTGGGCGGCTTCGAGCGGGCCAGCTGGGCCATCCTGCCGTATCCGGCCGTCACGCTACTGCTGGGCCTGAGTGCCCTGTGGCTATTACAGAAAAATCTTAACCTGCTGCTGCTGGGTGAGGAGCGGGCCGTTGCCTTGGGGTTGCCGGTGGCCCGCACGCGCTGGCTGCTGCTGCTTATTGCCTCTGGCCTTACGGGGTGCGCGGTGGCATTGTGCGGCCCCATAGGGTTTGTGGGGCTGGTTATTCCGCACATTACCCGTTGGCTGCTGGGCCCCGTGCGCCGCGGTAACCTGCTGTTCTGCGCCTTGCTGGGCGGCACGTTCATGGTGTTCTGCGACTTACTAGCGCGGCTGCTGTATCCGCCGGCCGGTTTGCCGGTGGGGCTGGTTACCGCCCTATTTGGCGTACCGTTCTTTGTATATTTGCTGCGAAAACAGAGTTGATGTGTTTAATCAGCTGATTTGCTGAGGGAGTAGGCAAGTTGCCTGCCACCGCCCAAATAAGTCCGGATTTCCGCATACTCGGTCTGCCAGCTGCTGCCTTTTTGTGTGGTAGCCAGGCGGCCAGCGCAGCAGCACATCAAGAAAACAGCCCCGCATACAATGGTTTACATCAGCCGACAGGAACACTTCAACGCGGCCCACAAGCTCCACAATCCCAACTGGAGCGAGGAGCGCAACCGGGAAGTCTTCGGCCCCTGCGCCAATGCCAACTGGCACGGCCACAATTATGACCTCATCGTCACCGTCAAAGGCCGCCCTGATCCGGAAACCGGCTTCGTCATCGACCTCAAGCAGCTTAGCACGGTTATCCGTACCCACATCGTGGAGCAGGTAGACCACAAGAATCTCAACCTCGATGTGCCGTTCATGCAGGGCCAGCTAGCCAGCACTGAAAACCTAGTAATTGCCTTCTGGCGCATTCTACAACCCGAAATCGAGCGTATTTCGTCGGCCAAACTGCACAGCATCAAGCTCTACGAAACGCCCCGCAACTTTGTGGAATACTTCGGCGAGGAATAAATCAATTAAAAATTAAAAATTGAGAATTAAAAACCAGGTCGTTCCGCAAGCGGGAGGTCCCGATTGTTTTTAATCAGAGCGTCAGTTTTTAATTTTTAATTCTCAATTTTTAATTGACAACATGAAGTACTACCTGATAGCGGGCGAACGGTCCGGGGATTTCCACGCCGCCAACCTTATGCGCGGCCTGCGCGAGCAAGACCCCGAGGCTGAGTTCCGCTGCTGGGGCGGGGATATGATGCAGGAAGCCGGGGGCACCTTGGTGCATCACTACCAGGAAATGGCCATCATGGGCTTCTGGGAAGCGGCTACCAGCATCCTAAAATTCCGGGGTTACCTCAAGGAGTGCCAGAAGGATTTGCTCGCCTACCAGCCTGATGTGGTGATTCTAGTAGACTATGCCGGCTTCAACATGCGGGTGGCCAAGTTCGCTAAAGCGGCCGGCCTGAAGGTATTCTACTACATTTCACCCAAAATATGGGCCTGGAACCAGGGCCGCGTGCATCAGGTGAAGGCATTGGTGGACAAGATGTTCGTTATCCTGCCTTTCGAGGAGGAGTTCTACCAGCGTTTCGACTACAAGGTGGATTACATCGGCAACCCGACCTCTGATGCGGTAGCCGAATTCCAGAAAACCGAGGATTTCTACGAGCGCAACGACCTGGACCCGCTGCGGCCCATCATTGCGGTGCTGCCCGGCTCCCGTAAGCAGGAAATTGAGGAAATGCTCTACGAAATGGTGGCCATTCTGCCGCCCTTCCTCGACTACCAATTCATCGTGGCCGGCGTCGATAACCTTGACCGGAACTACTACGCCAACTTCGAGCGCAACAACGTCCGCATCCTTTTCGACCAGACCTACGACCTGCTGGCCCACGCCACCGCCGCCCTGGTCACCAGCGGCACCGCCACCCTCGAAACCGCCCTGTTCGATGTGCCCCAGATAGTGTGCTACCGTACCAGCGCCGTATCTTACGCCATTAGTAAGGCCGTTATCAAAGTGCCCCACATCTCTCTGGTCAACCTCATTGCTGGCCGTGAGGTAGTAAAAGAGCTTATCCAGGGCGACTTCAACGCCCGCAACCTCGTCACCGAACTCAAGAAAATCACCACCGACGAGCAGGCTATTGCCCGCCAGAAAGCCGGCTACGCCGAAATCCGTGAGAAGCTGGGCCAGCAGAAGTCAGCTAACAAAGCGGCTAAGCTGATGGTGGGATATTTAAAAGGGTAGAGGTATCAGTGGGAAATGGGTTATAAACTAAGGTCACTGAAAAGCACAGTTGAGATTGACAAAAGAAAAGTACAGACTGCTATTAGTAGATAAGCTAACCACGTTGTTAAGGCTGTCCTATTCGTAAATCTTTCCTGTTTTAAAATATTACGACCACCTATATAAAATAGCCCAATTTGAATAATGCCAACAATATGCCAGTTGTTGGGGGCAAAACTTAATAGGAAGGATGCTAAAACCGGAATCCATATTAGTATCCGATAACAAATATTATTGGGCATAGCATGATATAAAAACACTCTTATTGGAATCTGCGGACATTCGCAGACTCCAATAAGAGTGTTTATTCAATAAAAGAGCTTGAAATGTTCTGCGTCCTACCGCTCAGTATAGTGGTAACGGCATTGAATGACATGCACTAGCTCTTTCTCAAAACGATATACCAGCCGATGTTCCCCACTAATGCGCCGCTACCAATAACCGGCGTAGTCATGTTTGAGAGCTTCAGGCTTACCAGTGCCAATGGTCGGTGTCCGTAAACATTCTTTCAGCAACGCCCAAATCTTGCGGGCTATGGCTTTATCGGTATCAAGCCAATACTGAAAATCCTCCCAGGCATCGGCATCCCAACTCAGCGTCATATGGAAGCTGGCAGCTCGTGCACTTCACGCTGGTTGTTTTTGTCGCGGGCAATAGCGGCTTGAAGGCGGGCGGCATTGGTTGGTGAAGCCATCAGATGAGCCGTTTCATCAACCGGGGCTGCCTGTCTGGCTTTGCCGTGCAACGTGACGTAGGGCAAGCTACGGAGTAGTTCCAGCAGAAAACCTGCGCGACTTTCAGGTACTTCAAATGTGATTTTCATATTCGAAAGCAGCTAGTTAGCAAACACCAGACAAGAACTCCTTACGCCGCGCGCAGCTGCTTCATAGCCGTCTGCTCGAATTTGCTCCGGGCGTATTCCTCGTCAATTACCAGTTCGGTAGTGCCTTCTTCCGAGGGCATGTCGAACATGGCGTCGGTCATGATGCCTTCGCAGATGCTGCGCAGGCCGCGGGCCCCGAGGCGGAATTCGTCGGCTTTCACTACAATGTATTCCAGGGCACCTTCCGAGAAGCTCAGCTGAATGCCTTCCATATCAAACAGGCGCTGGTACTGCTTCACGATGGAGTTCTTGGGCTCCGTCAGGATTTTGCGCAGGGTGGCGTGGTCCAGCGGGTTGAGGTGGGTGAGTACCGGCAGGCGGCCAATCAGCTCCGGAATCAGCCCGAAGGCTTTCAGATCCTGGGCTGTTACGTAGCGCAGGAAGTTGTTGGTGTCTACCTTTTCCTCCAGCTGCGTTTTGGCGAAACCGATGGGCTTGGTGTTGAGGCGGTTCTTGATGATCCGGTCGATGCCCACGAAGGCGCCGCCGCAGATGAACAGGATGTTTTCGGTGTTCACCGTAATCATCTTCTGCTCGGGGTGCTTGCGGCCGCCGTGCGGGGGCACATTCACCGTGGTGCCTTCCAGCAGCTTCAGCATGGCCTGCTGCACACCCTCCCCGCTCACGTCGCGCGTGATGCTGGGGTTGTCGCTCTTGCGGGCAATCTTGTCGATTTCGTCGATGTACACGATGCCGCGCTCCGCCGCTTCCACGTTGTAGTCGGCGGCTTGCAGCAGGCGGGTCAGAATGCTTTCCACGTCCTCGCCCACGTAGCCGGCTTCCGTCAGCACCGTCGCATCGGCAATGCAGAAGGGCACCTGCAGAATGTTGGCCAGCATGCGCGTGAGGAAGGTTTTGCCCGTGCCGGTTTCGCCCACCATAATGATGTTCGACTTCTCAATCACCACGTCGTCCTTCTGCGGTTTCTGCATCAGGCGCTTGTAGTGGTTGTACACCGCCACCGACATTACCTTCTTGGCTTCGTCCTGGCCTACCACGTACTGGTCGAGGTAGTCCTTCATCTCGCGCGGCTTCACGAGGTTAAACTTCGGTGCCTTGGAGTTGGCCCGGATCTTATTTTCCTCGTTCAGAATTTGCTGAGCCTGGCCCACACACCGCTCGCAGATGTGGGCGTTGATGCCCGAAATCATCACCGAAACGTCTTTCTTGCTCTTGCCGCAGAAGGAGCACGTAATATCCGCCATTGCTAAAGTAACTCGCTGAAAAAGGGGAGGGGTAGGTAGCTCACGCCGGCCTACCGCAAAGGTACGAAAAGGCCAACGCCCCGTAGGAGCGAAAAAGTGCCCCCACAGTTGCCTTCTAACTTAACAAAAAAGCCCGCCAAAGCGGGCTTTTTTGTTGTAACAGGTTCAAAAGAACGTCATTCCGAGCTTACCGAGGAATCTTGCGTGCTGGTGTTGCCAAACTAATTTTGATTACCAACAAGCGAGATTCCTCAGCTTCGGCTGCGCCTTCGCTCGGAATGACGTTCTTCTAAATACACGTCAGATTACGCCGACTTCTTCTCCAGTACTTCGTCAATCAGGCCGTACTCTTTGGCCTCATCGGCGCGCATCCAGTAGTCGCGCTCCGAGTTGTCGTAGATTTCCTGGTAAGTTTTGCCGGTGTGCTTCGCCAGAATGTCATACAACTCCTTTTTGAGCTTGAGAATCTCGCGGGCTGTAATTTCAATATCCGTCGACTGGCCTTGCGCGCCACCCGAGGGCTGGTGAATCATTACGCGGGCGTGGGGGAGGGCCGAACGTTTGTCTTTAGCACCACCCGCCAGCAGCACCGCACCCATAGAAGCGGCCAGACCCGTGCAGATAGTAGCCACATCAGGGTTCACGTACTGCATGGTATCATAGATGCCCAAGCCAGCGTACACCGAGCCACCGGGCGAGTTGATGTAGAGCAGGATGTCCTTCTTAGCATCAACTGATTCTAGAAACAGCATCTGCGCCGTCAGGATGTTGGCAATGTAGTCGTCCACGGCCGTGCCCAGGAACACAATCCGGTCCATGATCAGGCGCGAAAACACGTCAATTTCGGCGAAGCGCGTGGGGCGCTCCTCAATTACTGAGCGGGTCATACCCGTAGGCATGATCAGGCCGTTGCGGGTCTGGCCTTCTACGTGCTGGATGTATTGGTCAACGCCCAGGCCACTCAGGCCCTGGCCTTTCACGGCAAACTTGCGGAACTCTTGTTTATTCAACATGGGAAGAAAAAGGAGTTGGGATGTAGAGGTAAGAAAAAGGAGCCTCAAGCCTGCCTATACGGACGAACCGCGTGGCCGAGTTCAAACTCTTGGGACCAGATAATAAAAAAGCCCTTACGGCAAGTAAGGGCTTTTTTGTTGGTTCGAAAACCGGAAATGTCAGCGGTTAGCCAGCATTCTGATTGCGGAAGTCCTCGGCCGTAATCGGGTTGTCATTAACAACAACTTTGCCGCGCAGGTTTTCCAGCACTTTCTCTGCCAGAATGGCCTCATACTCGCTTACGTAGTTTTTGCCGTTCTCTTGGCGCAGGTAGTTGTCAGCAAAACCACGTACCGACTCTTCCAGCTCCGGGGTCAGCTCCATGTTGAACTGGCCCAGAATTTTCTGGATGGTGCGGTCAACAATTTCTTCGTTCGATACCTGCAGCTCGTTGGTTTCTACCACTTTGTTGCGGATCAACGACCACTTCAGCTCCTTCTCGTAGTCTTCGTAATGCTCCTCAATCTGCTCGGGCGTCAGCTTGTCCTGGTTGGCGCGCTGCAGCCACTTCTTGAAGAACTCCTTGGGAACTTCAATCGTGGTGCTTTCCAGCATCTTGTCGATGATCTGGCGGTTTACCAGGTTGTCAGATTCCCGGTCGTAGTTCTCCTGTACCGTGGAGCGTACTTTCTCCTCGAAATCTTCTTTCGACGTAATCTGATCTTTGCCGAACACCTTGTCGAACAGCTCCTGGTTGAACTCAGCCGGGGCAGAACGCTGGATTTTCTCGACGGTTAAGGTGTAGTCACCTTCAATTTTCTCGGCTTCCTCCTTGCTCAGGCCCGAGAAGTTGCGAATAGCCTGCAGGTCATCACCGAAAGCTTTTTTCAGGTCGAAGGTAATTTCGTCACCAGCTTTCACCCCCACAAACTTGTCAGCATCAGCCTTTAGCTTGTTGGTGGGCAGCAATACTACGCGGCCTTCACCTTCTTCGCCAGCCTTATTCAGCTTGCCGTAGACGAAGTCATTTGCTTCCGAAGCCTCGGGCTCGGTGGTTTCGCCGAACTGGCGGCCCAGCTGCTCGTAGGTTTCGCTCAAGGTGTTCTCGTCGAGGTCAACCTTGTGGCGGTCAACGCTAACGGCCTGGTCGCCGGGCAGCTCGAACTCGGGCAGCAGGCCCAGCTCAAACTGGAAGGAGTAATCCTTTTGGTTGTCGAAGTCGATGTCCGTGGGAACGGGCAGGGGCTCACCCAGAATCTTCAGGTTGTTCTCCTTGATATAGCCATCCACCGACTGGCTTAGCAGTTGGTTGATTTCCTCTACCAGGATGCCTTTGCCGTACATTTTGCGCACCAACGTAACCGGCACCTTGCCTGGGCGGAAACCCTTGATCTGCGCCTTTTTGCTGTATTCCTTCAGCTTGTTCTCCACGGTGGGAGCATAGTCAGCCTCCGTGAGTTTCACTGTCAGGATGGCATGGAGCTGGTCGTCTTTCTTGTCGAGGGTAATGTCCAAAACTAGGGGTCGGTTAAGGGTACTACGTTGGGTAAACAGCGGGCCAAAACCCGGGTAAAAAGAAACCCCCAACGGGTGGGTTGAGGGTTTAAATGCGGTTTTTACTACAAAAACCTAAAGTGCGGATGGAGGGACTCGAACCCACACGCCTTGCGGCACCAGATCCTAAGTCTGGCACGTCTACCAATTTCGCCACATCCGCGTCTCAAGGCCAACTGCCTCGGGGGCGCAAAACTACGGAAGCCTACCGGAAAAACAAACGCTTAGTCAAACTCTATTACTTTATTCTAGTTGGTTGCTGGGCCCCACTGCTCTTGGATTCGCCCAGGCAAGGACGTATTCCGCCGAAATGTGCGGGTATTTCGGGTGCAGGTCGCTAAATCTGCACGAACTACTACACGCCCTTGTTTGCCAGGAAATAACTAACCGATACTCAGTTCGGGCGTTGGGTTGCCTACCAGGGCCAGGCTTCCTGCGTAAGCCGTACCTTAGCCATTCGATATTCCGGTGCCGTTCGGCGCCGCCCGCGTACCATGTCCATCGTCATCGACCCCGAGGTAGAACGTCAGGAAATTCTGCGCCACTACCGCCGCCTGCTTCGCACCGCTAAGCCTTACTTGAAAGAAGGCGACGCCAAGCTCATTAAAAAGGCCTTCAACACCTCCCTGGAAGCGCACAAAGAAATGCGCCGCAAATCGGGGGAGCCCTACATTTTGCACCCGCTGGCCGTAGCCCAGATTGTGGTGGAGGAAATCGGCCTTGGCACTACCAGTATTATTGCGGCCCTGCTGCATGATGTGGTGGAAGATACGCCCTGGGAGGTAGCCGATGTGGAGCGGGAGTTCGGCCCCAAAGTGGCGCGCATCGTGGATGGGCTCACCAAAATTTCGGGCGTGTTCGACTACGGCACCTCCGAGCAGGCCGAGAACTTCCGCAAAATGCTGCTCACGCTGTCGGACGATGTGCGCGTGATTATCATCAAGCTCGCCGACCGCCTGCACAATATGCGGACGCTGGACTCGATGCCGCGCCACAAGCAGCTCAAAATTGCCTCCGAAACTATTTACCTCTACGCGCCGCTGGCTCACCGTCTGGGTTTGTACAGCATCAAAACCGAGCTGGAGGACCTGTACCTGAAGTATACCGATACGGAAATCTATACCGAGTTGGTAAACCGGGTGCGCCAGAGCCGGGCCGCCCGTAACCGCTTTATTAAGGAGTTCGTGCAGCCCGTTGATGAGGAGCTGAAGGCCCAGGGCTTCCAGTACGAGGTGAAGGGCCGGCCCAAAAGCATCTACTCCATTCTGCGGAAGATGCGCAAGCAGAATATCACCTTCGATGAGGTGTATGATTTATTCGCCATTCGTATTATTCTGGACGTGCCGCCGGAGCAGGAAAAAGCCGCCTGCTGGCAGGTATACAGCATCGTCACCGACTTCTACCAGCCCAACCCCGACCGCCTGCGCGACTGGGTAAGCACGCCCAAAGCCAACGGCTACGAGAGCCTGCACACCACCGTTATGTCGCGCACAGGGCAGTGGGTGGAGGTGCAGATCCGGAGCCGCCGCATGGATGATATTGCCGAAAAAGGCTACGCCGCCCACTGGAAGTATAAGGATGCGGCCACGGCCCAATCGGAGTCCACGCTGGAATCCTGGATCAACAAGGTGCGCGAAATGCTCGAATCCAATAATTCCAGCGCCCTGGAGTTCATGGATGAGTTCCGCCAGAACCTGTTCGTAAAGGAGGTGTACGCCTTTACGCCCAAAGGCAAGCTCATCATCCTGCCCGATAAGGCCACAGCCTTGGATTTTGCTTTCGAGATTCACTCCCACATCGGTCTGCAATGTCTCGGGGCCAAAGTCAACCAGAAGCTCCAACCTCTCAGCTACCAGCTCCGCAACGGCGACCAGATCGAAATCCTGACTTCGCACAAGCAGAAACCCACCGAGGAGTGGTTGCAATACGTGACTACCTCCAAGGCCCGCTCTCGCATCAAGGACTGGCTGCGTGACGACAAGCGCAATAAGTCCGAGGATGGCCGTTACCTGGTAGAAAAGCGCCTGGAGCTGCTGGGCGTGGAGTATAACCAGGACAACCTCAACCGCCTGCTGGCCCACTTCAACACCGGCAACGCCTCCGACTTCTTCTACCGCATTGCCGTCGGTCAGCTTGACGGGCGGGCTATTCAGAAGGACTTGTTCGACACCAACATAGAAGCGCCGCGCTTGCCCTATATGCTGGAACCGAAAGCCTTCGACCACGAGGTGCAGAAGGTGCGCGGCATAAACGCCAATATGCTGGTAATCGGAAACCGCACCGACAAGTTCGATTACACCATCGCCCCCTGCTGCAACCCCATTCCCGGCGACGACGTGTTCGGTTTTGAAACCGACCAGGGCATCGTGATTCACCGCACCTCCTGCCCCAAAGCCGTGCAGATGATGTCCAACTACGGCAACCGCATCGTGCGCGCCAAGTGGACGGATCAGTCGGAGCTGGCGTTTCTGGCCGGTATCCGCATCAAAGGCTCCGATAGGGTAGGGCTGGTGAATGACGTAACGCGCATCATCAGTAACAGCCTCAAGGTAAACATGCGCTCCATCACCATCGACTCCGACGACGGCATGTTCGAAGGCCAGATCATGGTATTCGTGAACGACACGGCCCATCTGGATAAAATGATTCAACGGCTTTCCAAAGTGAATGGAGTGCTGCTGGTTGAACGCTTCGACTCCTGATTAGCTCTAAAAAGTTCTCCCGAAAACGTACAGCATATAATAGTATAAGAAGTTCCCCGCAGCAGGCTGGACGTAGCTACCAAGCTGCTTAACTTTGCCTGTCTCTGCTGGTTCTTACTTTTTACCAGCGAAACCCCACCAATGGCTGTTTCTGAGAAGCATCTCGACCACGAGAAATACGAGGAGGTAAAGAAGATTTTTACGGCCTACCTCGAAAATAAGGGCCTACGCAAAACCTCCGAGCGGTACGCCATTCTGGAGGAAATCTACTCCCGCACCGGCCACTTCGACGTGGAGGAACTATACGCGGGCATGAAGGAGCAGGGCCTGCAGGTCAGCCGCGCCACCGTGTACAACACCCTCGATCTGCTGGTGGAGCATGGCCTGGTCAGCAAACACCAGTTTGGGCGCAACCTGGCGCAGTACGAGAAAAGCTACGGCTACCGCCAGCACGACCACGTCATCTGCACCGAGTGCCATAAAGTCGTCGAGTTCTGCGACCCGCGCATCCACGGTATCCAAACCATGGTCGGGGAGTTACTCAACTTCCATATCTTGCACCACTCTTTAAATCTTTACGGCGTGTGCGGCGACTGTCGCGCCAAAGCCACCCGCTCTCAAGCCGAATGAAAACTGATTCCGCCGTCCAGGATGGCATCCTCTTCGTGCGCCTTTCCGGCGACTTAATCGGTAGCCCCGATACCCAGCAGCTCCTGCAAAGCGTCGACCAGCACCTCGGCGACGACCTGCGCCATTGCGCCGTCGATTTGTCGGGCATTCGCTACATCAATAGCACCGGCATCGGGGTTCTGGTATCGTTGCTGACCAAATTCCGCAGCCGCGGCGGTGAGTTGCTGCTCATCAACCCCGCCGACCACCCGCGCAAAATGCTGGCGCTAACCAAGCTGAACGCTATTTTTTCCATAGCAGATGATGAACAATCAGCTGCTCAACAACTGAAAGCTGCAAACTAATGCCCGTTGACGTACTAGTAGGCCTACAGTGGGGTGATGAAGGCAAAGGCAAAATCGTAGATGTATTAGCCCCTACCTATGATGTGGTAGCCCGCTTTCAGGGCGGCCCCAACGCCGGCCACACCCTCACCTTCGATGGCACCAAGCATGTGCTGCACCAGGTGCCTTCCGGCATTTTCCACCCCCACATTATCAATGTAGTCGGCAACGGCGTGGTGCTTGATCCGGTAGTATTCCGCCAAGAGCTGCAGAAACTCACCGACCGGGGCATTGACTGGGGTAATAATCTCTACATCTCCCGCAAAGCTCAGCTTATCCTGCCCTCGCACCGCGCCCTCGACCGCATCAGCGAAGAAGCCCGGGGCGGCAGCAAAATCGGCTCTACATTAAAAGGTATCGGCCCCACGTACCAGGATAAGGTTGGCCGCACGGGCCTGCGGGTTGGGGATATCCTGTTGCCCGATTTCCAGGAGCGCTACCAGCAAACCGTTGCTCGTCACGCTTCTTTAGCTGAATTCCACGGCCGCGGCCTCGACATTGCAGAATTCGAGGCCGATTTCTTTTCCGCCGTTGAGTTCCTGCGCACCCTTAAACTCACCGATACCGAGTACCTGCTGAACGACCTGCTGCGTCAGGGTAAAAATGTGCTGGCCGAAGGGGCCCAGGGCTCCATGCTGGACATTGATTTTGGCACGTATCCCTATGTAACGTCCTCCAGCACCATTGTAGCCGGAGCCTGCACCGGCCTCGGTATTGCCCCTCGCCATATAGATAAGGTGTACGGCATCAGCAAAGCCTACTGCACCCGGGTAGGCAGCGGCCCGTTCCCCACCGAGCTGCACGACGCAGTAGGGGAACAGATCCGGCAAGCCGGCCGCGAGTTTGGCTCCACCACCGGCCGCCCCCGCCGCTGCGGCTGGATTGATCTGCCCGCCCTGCGCTACAGCATCATGCTGAACGGTGTTACCGAAATCCACCTCATGAAAGCCGATGTGCTGGATGAGTTCGACGAAATCCAGGTCTGCACTCATTATGAATTGCCCAACGGCGAGCAAACCGACCATCTGCCCGACCACGGCGACCTGGAAAAACTCACTCCTATATATAAGAGCCTACCCGGCTGGCGCACCGAGTTGCAATCCATCACCGATCCGCAGGCACTTCCCCAGCAACTGAAAGAGTACGTTCGCTTCTTAGAAGAACATCTGGAAGTACCAGTAAGCATCGTGAGCGTAGGACCTGACCGAGTAAGCACGCTTCACATGAAATAATGCCCGCATCTTTCAAAGCCAAGTAAAATCAGAAACCCTATCTACAGCGCTGTAGATAGGGTTTCTGATTTTATTCAAGTGCTCAACACCACATTTCTCAAAAGCCAGCGAACTTTTTAACGCACGTAATAAGTTGTATCACAGCAAACAAGGGAGGTACACAGCCGCCCTTCAACGGGTTTTTTAGCGGCAGGTTTGGAAGTTCCGCCCCAAAGCCCCACTTTTGCACTCCCAATCCGAAACGCGGGTAGGGCCGCTGCCAACCTCCGGGCCACCAGCGCGCCAGTTCTATCTGGCCTCCCGGTACCTTGCTTCAGCTCATCACTTTCCTCGGGAAGGAGCGTTGAAAAAAAAGATAGCTACCGGGGTTGCGAAAGTCAGCGAGAAGTTGCTACCTTTGCACCCCGCTTCAGAAGGAGGCGCTTTTTACGAGTCCGATACGAAAAACTTTTTTCGCCTGACTCTTGGAAAAAGGCAGAACAGTCGCTTACCTTTGCAGCC